>DAINBD010000010.1:0-25389 GCA_036733105.1 Candidatus Brevefilum sp.
GGATACCGTGATCTACTCTTTTTGTTAATTTACAGAAAATTCGTTACACTGACCATATTCGTGCATATCCTCAAATTCATCCCCGAAGTATATAACAAGATTGTCATCAAGAATATTTACTCCATAAACAGAGTTAGATTCGATATATTTTTGATTTAAGGTAACTCTTGTTACATTAACAACTTCAGAAGACCTCACGAACACAAAAGTTATTTCATTAAATGCACGTACACCGGGAGGTGTCTGACCCTCGTACATTGGCCACAGAGTATATGGCTCTAGTACATAACCATTACCATCCGACAAATCATTAACCCAAATATCTTTGAGTTGTACTTTTTGCCAGTCTGAAACACTGCCTGTCCTTTGAGCAGTTTCCCAATACTCGAGAAATCCTGAAGATTTTATAGTAGAGGGAATATAGGCGGTTAACCATTCCCGCTCCTTACTACAACCGTTAGGATTAGCAATACCTCCCTTACACCACCAGGTCCTAAAAATTGTCCTGGCAGCAGTATCCAGCAAAGCATCTTCGCTCATTGTCATGCTCTTAATTTTATGCCCCCAAGAACCGTCGGTTACAAAATTTACTTTTAAATTAACTCCTCTGTAGTTATCCTCCACGGTTTGAGTATATATGGGGTGTAAATCCCACTCAGCACTAAGCGGGGTAGAAGTAAATGTCGGAACAAGTGTTGGGGTTAAGGTCGATAAGGGTGTTTCTGTAGGAACAGGAGTCTCTGTGTCTGTCGGGACCAAAGTTGAAGTCGGTTCTAAAG
This sequence comes from Candidatus Brevefilum sp., assembly GCA_036733105.1. GTDB lineage: Bacteria > Chloroflexota > Anaerolineae > Anaerolineales > Anaerolineaceae > Brevifilum. The sequence continues at coordinate 780 of DAINBD010000010.1, forward strand.
TATCGGTGGGTTTTAAAATAGTATCGGTCGGCATCTCATTCTCAACCACAATATCTGAAATACTAACCGGAGCAGCACAGCTGCTCATGATCAGCATAGTTAAAATGAAGGGGATATAGGTTTTTGTTTTTATATTCATAGCAAGACTCCCATCTTCTTTCTAGTCTTTTCGATCAAGTTGAGCAAAGGGGCGCAAAAAACGCTCGCTCGTCATATTTTCTTCATCAAGCGACCAATTGATCGGGTTCGCTTCAATGTATTCATAAATTTTCTCATAATCTCGCTCATCACGGATGATGTGTTCGTAATACCCGCGCTGCCAAATTTTCTCTTGGGAGAGCAAATCTAAATTATGGATGCGCTTTGTGACCGCGAATTTGAAAGAACCAATAATAATCCCTAAAGGTTGTCGTTTGTGTTGGGTTGAATCAACATCACGTAGGGGTGAGGCATGCCTCGCCCCTACATTTGTATCATTGATAATTAATATCCCATGGAGATGGCTAGGCATGATGATATAGGTGTCTATTGAAACATAAGAATAATGAGATGGTATTGCATTCCACACCTCCTCAACAATCAACCCAATTTGATTCAGGTTCATTTCCGCATCAACAATTTTACCAAAACTGTCCTTCCGTTGATAACTGACGATCGTCACAAAGTAATTCCCTCCACTTGAATAATCATAATCCTTCAAGCGGATGGATTTTCTGTTTTGATTATTTCCCTTCCCCATCATTCTTCAGTCTTTTTGATTTATTCTGAATATTGGTATCTACAAACCGTATCTATTTTTGATCTCCTGGTCCATTTCATCGAGCATTTGCGAAATCACGGGGATTGCATCTTCCGGTGCAATGATTTGGCGTTCTTCCTGGTCACGGCGTTTAAATTCATACCCCCCAACTTGAAGAGAGCGTTGTGAGACCGTAACCCGCAAGGGCAAACCGATCAGGTCGGCATCATTAAATTTAACCCCCGCACGCTCATCCCGGTCATCATAGAGGGGTTCTAAACCTGCCTCAACCATCTGCTGATAGAGCATTTGAGCAGCTTTTTCAGCGGAACCGTCTTTACTGGGCAAGCAAACCAGGTGCACAGGGTATGGCGCCACGCTTACAGGCCAAATCAGACCTCCCTCATCGTGATATTCTTCAGCGATACAGGCAAGCAGCCTGCCCACCCCGATGCCATAGGAACCCATGATGACAGGCTGGGCTTTACCTTCTTCATCGAGATAGGTTACACCCATCGCTTCCGTATAGCGGGTGCCTAATTTGAAGATGTTTCCAACTTCAATGCCCCGGTTTGCCTTCATGACCCCGCCGCAATGTGGGCACAACGCCCCGTCCTCTGCCAGGGCAATGTCGGCAATAATGTCTGATTCATAATCTCTACCAAGGTTGGTATTCAGCAGGTGATAACCCACTACATTCGCACCAGCTACGAGGTTGGGCGAGATCGTGAGCAGGTCGTCAACGACAACCACCACATTCTTACGGTTGATCCCAATTGGAGACGCATAACCTGGAACAGCACCTGACGCCTGGATCTCTTCATCACGGGCAGGACGCAAATCTTTTATCCCGGTGCATCCCATCTGTGCCAGGGTATTTGCCAGTTTTGTTTCGTTCAATGTCATATCGCCTCGCAGAACGGCAAATACTAGCAACGGATCCAGGTTTTTCGATCTTTCTGCCATCAGAAATACAGCTTTTGCCGTTCGAGAAGGGGTGATATCCAGGAAGGCAGTCAGATCGTCAATACTGGTGATGCCAGGTGTGCTCACTTTTCCAATCGGAGCGATTTCTTCAGCGTGAGGGATAGGCTTTTTAAAAATTGCCACCTGGCGGTTGGCGGCGTAATCACAGGAATCGCAAAACATGAGGGTGTCTTCGCCAGATGGGGTCAGATACATATATTCATGGGCTTCTTTGCCCCCCATCAAACCCGTATCGGACTTCACAGCCCTGACAGGCAGCCCACATCGGTTAAAAATACGAAAATAAGCCTGATAGTGCTTTTGGTATTGCGCATCTAATCCCTTCCAATCCCGATCAAGGCTGTAGGAATCGAGCATGGTGAACTCGCGCACACGGATCAAACCGGCGCGTGGACGGGATTCATCCCGGAATTTGGTCTGGATCTGGTAAATCAGTTGGGGCAGCTGACGGTAGGATTGGATCCCATGACGGGCGAGATCGGCTACAACCTCTTCATGGGTCATGGCCAGGACCATGTCGTGCCCTGTTCGATCCTTGAAGCGTGCCATTTCGTCACCAATCTGGTGCCAACGCCCGGTTTCCTGCCACAGGTCTGCAGGGTGGACAATTGGCATGGTCAGTTCCTGTCCCCCGATGGTATTTATTTCCTCCCGTAAGATGTTCTCGATACGGGTCATGGCACGGCGCGCCAGGGGAAGGTAGGAAAAAATCCCTGCGCCCAACTGCTGAATGAAGCCAGCCCTTAGCAAGAGCCTGTGGCTGGCAATTTCAGCTTCAGATGGGTCTTCCCTCAGGGTTGTGCTGAAAAGCCGTGACATCCGCATGGATCATTCCTCAGTTTCTTGGGGGAGCGTTGATGTCTCAGTCACGATCTCTATTTGGTCGTTTTCTTCCGTGTCCGTGGGGAGTTCAGAAAGATCGATGTGTTCCTCCATAGTGACCTTGCCGCGCAGGAACGCACCTTCATCCGTGGAAAATGACTGCGTAGTCACATCGCCGTATACCCGTCCCGTCGACCGGATCTCAATTTTTTCTGCCAGGATGCTCCCATTAACAGCTCCTGCAACAATGACGGTGTCTGCCTTTAAGGTTTCACAAGTCACACGACCTGTTTCGCCAACGATAACAAGCCCGCGAATTGCAATTTCACCCTCAAGTGCGCCTTCAATGCGCACACCGCCTTTACCCCTTAAGTCTCCATTCCAATTGATGCCAGGGCCAAGAACGGTTGTAACGCGTTCAACAGCGGTATTTGCTGTAAATGCTGGTGTGGGTTTCTTTTTTCCAAATAGCATGGGATCTCCCTTTCTTCCCGATCAGTAATCTTGGCTAAGGTTTATTGGCGCGGCGGCCAAATCGATCCGGCAGGGATAATGGCGCCATCGGGCACATCCGCTTTGACGGTTGCCCCGTTACCAATCCGAACACCCTTGCCGATCGTAACGTACAGGTTGACCGTTGCACGCATTCCGATCAAGGTCTTTTCGCCTACGCTCACACCGCCAGCTAAGGTGGCACCCGGCGAAAGGTTGACATAGGGACCAAGGGTGCAGTTATGCGAAACAATGGCGCCGGTATTAATAATGGTGCCAAATCCCACACGTACCTCAATGCCGACATATGCGAAGGCAAAGATTTGAACAGCATTGGCAAGTTCGACACTTTCCTCGACAAAGGCTGTGGGATGGATCACGGTTGGTGTGTGGAAACCAGCTTCGCGCAGCCGATCATAAATGGCAAGTCGAATTTGAAGATCGCTAATCCCTCCAACACCATTTACAACCTGGCGAATGTTATTTCTCGCCAATTCTGGCAATTTTTCAACGCCGCCCAAAACGGTCAGTCCCATGATCTGGTCATCCGTCTGATAGCCATCATCTAAGAAACCAACCAGGTTATAGGTTCCTGCTTTTCGAATGAGGGCAGCTAACGTGGAGCCATGACCACCTGCCCCATAGATCACAATCCGGTTTTCCCCTTCGGGGATATCCATTGGTGTAAAGGGTGACTCGGCTTTAATCCGATCAAGGATCATTTGGCGGGTAACCAGCGGTCCTTTTGGGAGAGAGTATAAATTTAGGCCTTTTTCAAGCGCAAGTTCGCGAGCAGGTTCCGTGATACGCAACCCGACTGGAATGGATTCGGAATCATCTTCATTAGTCAGTTCCGGGAGCCAGGGCGGGAGGGAGGGGTCTTTTACGGCAGGTGAACTGCCGATATAGGCCAGGGTGTCACCCGCATTTATGGTTTCACCCTCGTTGTAACGTAAACCGACCAGGTAACCTGTGTCTTCTGCCAGGATTTCACCTGTGGATTTGGTGGTTTCAATGACAGCGATCACCTGTCCTTTTTCAATGGGATCACCCTCAACAAATGAAAGCGATGCTAATAGCACTTGCGTTTCATTGGGGTTTAAAAAAGGGATTTTGATGGGTTTAATTTTTTCCATTTGTTTTATACCATTTCTAAGACTTTTCTAATCACATCTTCCTCATCCGGCAGGCATTCTGTTTCAAGGTCAGGTGCAGCAGGTACAACAATGCCTTGGGCAGCAACACGGCCGGAAATTTTTAACCTATCACCTAAAGTTTCGGCTGTCCTGGTGATCACTTCCGCACCCCAACCCAATGATTGGCTTCCTTCTTCAACGGTCAGCAATCGCCCCGTTTGGCTGACGGATTTGAACAGAGGCGCAAGATGAAAGGGTGCCAGGCATGTGGGCACCAGGAGGTCACAAAAGATCTCGTAGTCATATGCCAGACGCTTTATAGCTGTCATTGCAAGGTGTGCCATATAGCCATAGGCAGCCAGGGATAGCTGGGATGGCGGGGAAGATCGCAGCGACAGCTTGTGAAAGGGGCAGTCGAAGGAGTCTTCCGGTGTGACAGTTATGACTTCATAATCGATCATATCAGCTGGGGATAATAATTTCAACAAATACTGAGTTTTATTTTCGATGAAAAGGGCAGGTGAATTGTGTTTTGTGATTGTTTTATAAAGTAATTCACCAGGAGCCCCAATGGGAGAATCTCCCAAAAGGTTGAAGGGTGCAATCACTGAAAGTCCTGGAACGCCCAAAAAGAATTTCTCAAGACTCTGGCTGTGGGTCGGTCCATACCCGCGGCGGCCGCCCATGGGTGTCCGAATAACGACGGGCACATTGACCTGTTGGCGATACATTGTGCTGAATTTCGTGAGGTGATTGATGACCTGGTCAGCGATCAGCGTGGTGAAATCACCAAACATGATCTCGACCACAGGGCGCATCCCGCGCAGTGCCATCCCGCCCGCGATGCCGGTAATGCCTGCCTCTGAAATAGGCGTCGTCCAGACCTGTTCAGGGAAGCGGGTGGATAGGCCTCGGGTGACTTTGAAGGAGCCGCCATAGGGATCCAGGATATCCTCCCCGAGTAAGATCACGTTTCGATTTTCCTGGAGGGCTTTTTGCAAACCCAGGTTGAGGGACTCGAGCACGGTCTCAGGCATCTTTGCGCTCATGACGACCTCCCTTCACCCTCAAGGGCACCTTCAAAGGCTGTTTGAATGCGTGCATCGACCTTTTCATGAACGAAGTCCCTATCCGCAGCGGAAAGCCGGGCGCCATGAATGGTGACGGGATCCCGGTTTTGCCAGAGCTGGTCCATTTCCTCTGTTGAACGGGTGTCATCCCCTTTTGAATGGGTGCCCAGGCGGGCTGTGTCAATGATCAGGGCTTGTGGGGAACGTTGCGCTCTGACCGCATGGATCAGTTTTTCGGCAGTGTCTGATATTTCTAGGACATCACTGCTGTCGAGCCGGGTGGCGGGGATATTGAAGGCTGTGAACCGTTGTGTGATATCTCCGGCAACCGCCATTTGGGAGGGCGTGGTTTGGGCGATGTGGTTGTTTTCGAGGACGAGCAGAATCGGTGCCTGCCAGAGGGAGATTAGATTAAGGCATTCGTACACAATACCTTCACCCAGCGTGCCATCTCCCATAAAGTCAACCACGATCGCTTCGCTACCAGAATGCTTTTCAGCAAGTGCCATACCGGCAGCCATGGCAACCGTGCCGCCCTGGACGCCGCTGGAATAGAAATTCCGCCAATGAATGTGTTGGGATCCCCCCACGCCGCCGCAAACACCTGTGGGTTTACCCATTAATTCGGCAAAAAGCGCTTGCGGATCGCCGCCGTAGGCTAAGAAATGACCGTGACAGCGGTGGTTGCTGACCACCAAATCATGACCCGCCAGATGGGAAAGGATACCAACCGCGTTGGCTTCCTGTCCGATGCTGGTGTGCGTGGTGCCGTGAAAAATGCCGGTTGAAAATTTTTCCAAAAGCATGGTCTCAAACCGGCGAATGGTATAAAGCTGTTCGTAGAAGAAGATATTCTTATTCATTAACAGCCTCTTTTTTGACGATAAAACGCCAGGGGATCGACCGCCAGGGGTCAGGAACTGAATTCAAACCAACCCGTGCAGTCTGTTCGACCGCTGCATCAAAAAACGAGCGTCCATTTTCAATCCACAAACCGCTTTCTTTACTGCAGAGATCGGTGGTGTTGAGCTGACCATCAATCGCCATCGCCTGGGTCAGTTTTGCAGGTCCGTTTGTCCAATTACGTTGCTGGGCGTGGTAGGGACGGTTCAAAGCCATCTGAGCTTTACCTTCAACGGGGTGGATGGCACGGATCAATACGGCAGCTGGCACACCTTCTGCGGATGTGACCGCGTTGATCAGCCAGTGCATGCCGTAGGTAAAGTAGATATAGGCGTGTCCGGGTGGTCCGTACATCACGGACGTGCGTGGCGTTTTACCAGCGGATGCATGACACCCGAGGTCATCCTCACCTTGATAAGCCTCGGTTTCAGTGATCAGTCCCGCCAAACGCTGCCCGTTCTGGATGCGTACAAGATGGCAGCCTAAAAGGTTGCGGGCAACTTCAAGTGCGGGACGGGAATAAAATGCGCGGGGTAACACAGCCATGGTGTTATTTTACTTGATTATTTACTGTAGGATAGATGCCCCTATTCCCCGTATGTTTGTGATTATGTGGTGGAAGCTTTTATCCCGTTCTTAAATTGTGGATCTTGCTCAATGGTCAGCCGCAATCCCATTTCGAGGGGAACGAGCGGAACATAGTTCAACAGTGATTTGGCAAGGGAAATGTCTGCACACATCCGTATGACGCCGCTGCTGATCCTCGGATTGTAAATTTCTTCTGGCTTGTGTTGGGTAAGTTCAATGATCAAATTTGCCAAATCGCTCACACTGGTTTCTGTCCCGCTGCCGACATTGATCACCAGGCGATTGAGGTTTTGTGCTGTTGCAGCAGCAACCAGGGCGTTGATCACATCATCTACATAGACATAGTCTCGGGTTTGGCTGCCGTCGCCGTGGAAAACAAGGGTGCCATTTTGCAAAGCCTGGCGGATAAAACTGGGGATGACAGGAGGGTGCGAAGGTGGTATACGTTGACCAGGACCGTAAGCATTGAAGATCCGCAGGCAAACGGTTTCAATCCCCGAAAGCGCTCCGATTGTGCGAACATACCATTCTGCCGCTAATTTGGATACGCCATAAGGCGAAAGAGGATGAGGCTGTAAGCCTTCTGTTAGGAGCGAACTTTGTTGATTACCATAGACTGCCCCAGAGGATGCCAGGATCACCCTGGGGGTTTTGGCATCTCGAACGGCTTCCATCAGCGTTGCGGTCCCGCCCACATTGACTTCGTTATAATCGCGGGGAAAAAGGATCGATTCCGGCACTGAAACACGCGCAGCCAGGTGATAGACACAATCAATATCCTGCAGAAGGGTCCACAACTTGGGTCGGTCGTTGATGTCGCCGCGTGTGAAATGGATATCAGGGTCAAGTGATTCCGGGTTGCCGGTGGAAAGATCATCCAGGACGCGCACATGATGTCCCTCACGTGAAAGTCGGTTGCTTAAAGCGGCACCCAAGAAACCCGCGCCGCCTGTGATCAGAAAATTCATCATTTTAACCTCTTATTCAAAACGACTGAAATCATAGCACAATCCCGATAAAGAGTGAAGTGCGTTACACGATGGACATTACTGGTAAAAAGGATGCTAACCGGGAAGGTGCATCCGTTGTAAGCTCATCAATTCCGTTTTCGACCAGAACCTTTGCCAGCTCAATTTGTGCGGGTTGGCTCACATCAATCGTCCAGCCATCAACCCGGGATCCTCGCTGGTGGAGAAATTCGATCCAGTCAAACCCGGCATCCAGCGCTATTTTTATAGCATCTGCACGGATGAACCATTCGCAACCTTGCGGGACCTGTGTGAAAAGCGCTTCTGCCCGGGCAGCAAAGTAATCGCGCATGCCTCCCCATTGGAAAGCAGAAAGCGGATGGTCATCCAACAGTCCATATGCACCTACACGGAAGGGAGGGATGTTATCCGGTCGTGGTTCATCACCCAGGATATCCAGGTAAAGCAAGGGATCAAAACCGAGCGCAAGGTCGTTTGATGAGCGGGCAAGGGCTCGGATTGCCCAATCGGCAACAGAGGATACCTGTACACGATCGATGACAGGGGCGATCATATCCATTAAGTTCGCCAGCAAAGTTGGGGTAAGGGGTGTAAAGGGTTTGAAATCAAGCTGCAGGCGCTGTGTTTTTGGGTAAGCCTGTAGAAGTCGGATGGCATTATCCAGGAAACCCACTTTTTCTTCTGTCACGGTGTTGTTCAACTTATAATGGAGGTTATCGACCTGATTTCGCTGCATCCGGGATGCATTCCCCGTTCCCGTCGTCAGTGTTGCCAGATCAGGATCATGCAAAAGGGCAAGGCTGCCATCCGCGAGTGGGATCACGTCGATCTCGACGGCGGCTGCACCATTCGAAAAGCATCTTTTCAGTGCAGACAGAGAATTGGGCGGCAAGGCATCACTGCAATTTGCAGCATGGTGGATCAAAGTGACGATATGATCACGGGGTGCGGGTGGTTCAATCAAATTTATAGCTCCGGGTTTTGTTCCTGAGGATTTCTGCACCCAATTCTAACAGTAAATTTGGGAAAGATAAAGCATCAGTAATTAAAAGAGTATTTTTGTGCGGCGATGACCTATTGTTGCTTTGGATATGATGATTTCTGGGTATAATGAAATGCTGGATACCGTACTTTTTTATATAAACACATTTTGATTCGGATACATTAGAAAGAAGGAAAATAATGATTGTTACCACAAAGAAACTCTTTGAAGCAGCATATGGTAAATATGCAATTGGCGCTTACAACATCAATAACCTCGAACAAACCGTAGGCTTGTTTCGAGGCAACCTCCAATCCCAGGCACCTTTTATCATTCAGATCAGCAAAGGTGCTCGCTCTTATACTGACAAGTTGATGCTCGAAGGCCTGATCCGCAGCGCTGATGATGTATATCCTGAAGCGATTTTTGCTGTGCATCTGGACCATGGTGATGAGGAAGCCGCAATGGACTGCATCGAATCGGGTTTTTACAGTTCGGTGATGATCGATGCCAGCCATGAACCCTTTGAAAAGAATATTGAGATCACCAAGCGCATTGTGGATGCAGCTCATGCCCGTGGTATTGTTGTGGAAGCTGAATTGGGTCAGCTGGGCGGTGTGGAAGAGCATGTCAAGGTTGACGAAGCCGATGCAAAATTGACCGATCCCAAGCAGGCAAAGGAATTCGTTGAACGAACCGGGTGCGACTCCCTGGCAGTTGCCATCGGCACCAGCCACGGCGCATTCAAGTTCTCAGGCACCCAATCGCTGCACTTTGATGTTCTTTCGGAGATCCAAAAAGAGCTCCCTGGCTTCCCCCTGGTGATGCATGGCTCCAGTTCCGTGCCGCAGGATGAGGTTGAGCGAATCAACGCTGCTGGCGGTAAGATTTTGGGCGCGAAGGGTGTTGATGCCGGTCAATTTGCCCGCGCAGCTACTTTAGGTGTGACCAAGATCAACATCGATACAGACGGTCGATTGGTTTGGACCCGTGTGCATCGTGAATTTTTCCGTGACCATCCCGAGGGCTTCGATCTGCGTAAACCCGGAGAAATCTTCATGCAAGCATATGCCGACTTCATCGCCGAAAAGAATGACTACCTGGGCAGCTCCGGCCAGCTGGAAAAGGTGCGAGAACTCGTTACCAAATAGGAGGTTCTATGAAACCCATTGAGATTCGTCCCGGTGTTTTTTGGGTTGGTGTCAATGACCGTGTCACCGAACTCTTTGAGGGTCTCTGGCCAATTAGCCAGGAGGGGATTTCTTATAATTCCTATCTGATCAAAGATGAAAAATCTGCCCTGATCGACCTTTCCAAAGAGATGTTGAGTGATGATTACATTGCAACGCTTACTGAGATCTTTGATCTTTCAAAGCTGGATTACATCATTATCAACCATATGGAACCCGATCACAGCGGTGCCCTCAAGCACTTGCTGGCTCTTGCGCCACAAGCAACCATCCTGGCGATGCCCAAAGCAGTGGCCATGCTGAAGGATTTCTACGGGCTTACCGAGTCGATCGAGCCTTTGTCGAATGGGCAGGAACTCTCTTTGGGTGCGAATACGCTGCGCTTTGTCTATACGCCTTTTGTCCACTGGCCTGAGACGATGATGACCTACATGGTCGAGCAGAAAGTCCTCTTTCCCTGTGACGGCTTTGGCAGTTACGGCGTGCTGGATGGCGCCATCTTTGATGATACCTGCGCGGACCTTGGCTATTTCGAGACTGAAGCACTCCGCTATTTCACCAACATCGTGGCAACTTTCAGCAAGTCGGTGTTGAGTGCGATCAGCAAGCTGGCAGACGCACCCATTGAAATGATTGCGCCTTCCCACGGCTTGATCTGGCGAAAAGATCCGGGTCGAATCGTTGGCCTTTATCAAACCTGGTCAGAATACGCCAAATCCCCTGCGGAAATCGGGATTACAGCTTTGTTTGGCACCATGTACCGCAATACCGAGCATGCCCTCAACGCCGCACTTGAGGGGATCGCTTCCGAAGGTGTCCCTGTGAAGGTTTGGGACGTACGCAAGACCCATATCAGTTATATCCTGCCGGACCTGTGGACCCAGCGCGGTGTTCTGGTGGCAGCGCCCACCTATGAAGGCGGTTTGTTCCCGACCATGGTAGATGCGCTGATGATGGCGGACCGGAAGCGGGTGATGGGCAAAAAAGCCGCATACCTCGGCAGTTTCGCCTGGAGCGGCGGTGCGCAGAAGGAATTTGAACAAATCGCAGAAAAACTGAGGTGGGATGTGGTGGGCAGCACTGGCTTTATTGGCAGTGCAAAGGAAACAGACCTCGACCGGTCACGTGAGATAGGCGTTCAGCTGGCACGTGCCGTCAAAGAAATATAATAAACCATTCGAAGGACAGCCCTGGTGAAATCGCCAGGGCTTTTTTTATCATTTGATGCCGATTGCCATTTTGGGATGCTTAATTTTGGGTAAAATTGGGAGCTGACTGAAGAATAGAATATAATACTATTTTGATTTGTTTTCTGACCTGCAATATCACGAGTTACATGGAGTTGACGCATGAGTGACGAACTGGGTGCAACCCGCTCAAATTTTATAACGGATATCATCGACGAACATCTTGAGAACGGACGCTTTGACCGTGTTCATACCCGCTTCCCCCCGGAACCCAATGGCTACCTACATATCGGGCACGCCAAATCGATCTGCCTGAATTTTGGCGTGGCGGAAGCCTACGGTGGGCTGACCAACATCCGTTTTGATGACACCAACCCGACCAAGGAAGAGGTGGAATATGTCGAGTCGATCCAGGCAGACATCCGCTGGCTTGGTTTTGACTGGGATGATCGTCTGTATTTTGCTTCGGATTATTTCGATGCCTTATACGATTTTGCGGTCCAGTTGATCAAGCTGGGAAAGGCGTATGTCTGCGATCTTTCCGCCGAGGAACTGCGCGAATCCCGCGGCACCCTGACGGAACCGGGGGTGGACAGCCCCTATCGGGTGCGGTCGGTTGAGGAAAACCTGGACCTGTTTGAAAGGATGAAAGCCGGGGAATTTCCGGATGGCACCAAGACCCTACGTGCGAAAATAGACATGAGCTCGCCCAACCTGAACATGCGCGATCCGGTCCTTTACCGGATTGTGCACGCCTCGCACCACCGCACCGGTGACACGTGGTGCATTTATCCGATGTACGACTATGCCCACTGCCTGTCGGATTCACTGGAACACATCACCCATTCGATCTGCACACTTGAGTTTGAGGATCATCGCCCCCTGTATGACTGGATTTTGGATCAACTGGATGTATTTCATCCCCAGCAGATCGAGTTTGCCCGCCTGAACCTGACTTACACCGTGATGAGCAAGCGTAAGCTACTCCAGCTGGTGCGCGAGGGCTATGTGAGCGGCTGGGATGACCCCCGCATGCCCACACTTTCCGGCATGCGCCGCAGGGGCTATACCCCCCAGGCGATCCGCAATTTTGTGGATTTGGTGGGCGTTTCAAAAGCCAACAGTATCGTTGATATGGAACTGCTGGAGCACGTCTTGCGCGACGACCTGAATGCACGCGCCAAGCGTGTGATGGCGGTGCTGGAACCGCTGAAGGTGATCATTGACAATTACCCGGAAGACATGGAAGAGACCTTTGATGTGCCCTACTTCCCGGGTGACCGGGAAGACAGCCCCACACGCGAAGTGCCCTTCAGCCGGGAGATCTACATTGAGCGATCTGATTTCATGGAAGACCCGCCCAAGAAGTTCTACCGCCTGGCACCGGGTGTTGAGGTGCGCCTGATGAATGCCTATTACATCACCTGCATCGATGTGATCAAGGATGCGGATGGGAACGTGATCGAACTGCATGCCACCTATGATCCGGAATCACGGGGCGGGATGTCACCCGACGGGCGCAAAGTGCGCGGGACGCTGCACTGGGTGAGCGCTCGGCATGCCCTGACGGTCGAATGCCGGCTGTATGAGAATTTGTTCTTGAAGGTCAATCCCTATGATGTGCCTGAAGGGGGGGATTTCAAGGACAACATTAACCTGGATTCCCTGTACGTGATCAACGATGCAAAAGTGGAACCTAGCTTGAGGAGAGCTGAGGCGAGCGAGTCTTTCCAGTTCATGCGCCAGGGCTATTTCTGTGCCGACCTGGAGGATTCCAAACCGGACGCGCTTGTCTTCAACCGAACCATCTCGTTGGTGGATACCTGGGCAAAGATGCAGAAGTAAGTTCTGTCATTGCGAACCCCCACAGGGGGTGTGGCAATCTCTGCTGCACCTGGATTAAAAATGAATAACTTATCATAAAGTGGGTAGGGGCACGGCACGCCGTGCCCTTTTCTATTCCCCCACACCTTCCATATGGTATAATGTGTGTCTGACAAATTGGGGGCCCGTAGCTCAGCGGCAGAGCAGGCGGCTCATAACCGCTCGGTCGTAGGTTCGAATCCTACCGGGCCCATAATTTACAATTGAGGTCATGTCATAACAATTATTTTTACGATTTTAATGGGTTTCCCTTTAATATAGATGATATACAATTAAGTTTTCTATTCTTAGGAGGAAAAATGAAAATCTTTAATATGCATTCACCTGACCCCAAAAAAGATTCATCTGGAGGAGATTCATCTGGTAAATCTACAGATTTTGGCTATGAAAGACCTGATCCAGATACTTTGCGACCAACAGAAAGACCAACAAAAAATCCAAAAGAATCTAAACAAGATTAGAATTATTTATGCCTACCGAAAATATAATCGAATTTGTTATTTATGTAATTCCTGGATTTATTGCTATTCTTGTTTATAGATTCAAGTATCCCGATAAAGAGAAAGATACCTTTACTGAAATTTCATATTGCATTCTTTTAGGTCTATTAATCATGACCATCTTTAGATGGGTTGATAAGAACTTCTTTAATTTTTTCTTCCGTACAAATTTTCCAGAAACTCCGGGTTTGAGGTTTACATTTGGTACTGTTTTATTCGGAGTACTCGGTGGTTTATTAGCTATAGTTCAAGTAAAATTCCGTCTTTGGCTAGCTAACAAATATAAAGTTTTTAGCTTTATCGCCAGAAGTCCGAACACTATTTGGCAGGATGTGAATAGTAGTGATCAAAAAAATTGGGCTGTGGTTTTCTTAGAGGATGAATCAATCTATTTAGGATGGATAAAAAAATATTTATTTGACCCTCATAAAGCTGAACAAGAATTTCTATTATGTAACGCAGCTAGAGTTGACGAACAATTAAATACAATATACGAAATTGATGGTGTAGGTGTTTGGCTTACAACAAAAAATGTAACTAAGATCGAGTTCATCAAAGGTAAATCAATGAATATCCCTAATCTAAGGTCGGATTAATATCGTAAATGCAGGTAACTTACGACGAAGCCTACGTGACCTACAATTAACACATTGGAATTAAAGAGTTTCTGACATTTTAAGAGGTGATTTGGCTACAGAAAAACAAAAACTTGGGGAAACTGGGGAATTGCTTGTTATTAAAAATTGTTCTTGCCCTAAATGTAAAAGGGCAAATACACTAAAGAGGTTACCTACAAATTTTAAATGTGCAGACATTATTTGTGATTTCTGTGGCTATCTTGCTCAAGTAAAAACGAAAAGTAAGGCTAATATCGACGAACTCCCGAAAACTATATTAGGTGCAGCTTGGGGAGTTCAAAATGAGCGACTAGACTCGGCTATATATATGCCCTTATTTATTGTCTTAGTTAATTCAGAATATGAATATGGAATATATTATTTATCAGCGGATCTACAAGTACCTGAACTATTTGTTCCCCGAAAACCATTAAGCGATATTGCAAAAAGACCTGGCTGGCAGGGTTTTTCATATGATCTAGAAAAATTGAAAGGAAATCCAATTGTTAGATTAATTTAATTAAATTTTTGACGTAGGTCACGTATGGCAAAGCCAGCGTGACAAAGCATGTAAATGAAGTCACGTAACTTGCTTTGTAAGCAAATGTATCCTGCAATTTTCCTGCACTTTTCCCGATTCCTGTTGACCCGATATGATAAAATTAACCCAATCTACAAGGAGATCATGATGGAACTTTTACCCGAAATCAGGCAGGAACTGCTCAGGGCGCAGCGGACAGAGATCACGGAATATAACGTTTATAAAAACATCGCCAAAACGCTCAAAAACCCTGAAAACCGCAGGATCGTAGAAGAAATAGGCGAGGACGAAAAGCGCCATTACGAGATCTGGAAGGGTTATACCGGCGTGGCAGTCAAGCCCAATCGTTTTCAGATCTGGCTGTATACCACCATCAGCCGGTTATTCGGCTTCACCTTTGGTTTCAAGCTGATGGAGCTGGGGGAGGAAAAAGCCCAGGTCAATTACGAAAAGATCGAGGATGCCATCCCCGAAGCCAAAGATGTCATTCATGATGAAAACACCCATGAAAACAAATTGCTCAATATGCTGGATGAGGACGCGCTGCTTTATGCAGGTTCGGTGGTGCTGGGGTTGAACGATGCCCTAGTGGAACTGACTGGTGCCCTGGCAGGGCTCACCCTGGCATTCCAGGATGTTAAGATCATTGCCCTCTCCGGACTGATCACGGGCATTGCCGCGTCACTTTCTATGGGCGCATCGGAATATATATCCACCAGCGCCGAGGAGACAGAAAAGCATCCTGTCCGGGCGGCGATTTACACTGGAGTCGCTTATATTTTGACAGTTGCGCTGTTGATTCTGCCCTATCTGACCTTGAATAACGAATACCTTGCGCTGGGGATCACGCTGGCGATCTCAGTCCTGATCATTGCTGTTTTCAACTTTTATATTTCGGTGGCGAAAGATGAACCCTTTGGCAAGCGTTTCCTTGAAATGGCTGGTCTGAGCCTGGGTGTGGCGGCTTTCAGCTTTATCATTGGCTATTTCATCCGCCAGTGGCTGGGCGTGGATATTTAGAAAAAGGGTCTGTTATCCACTGCGCAGTATGCAAGACAGGATTGATACTGCAACCTGTGCAAGGGATGGGATTGCTACCTCGCCCTGCGGGCTCGTCGCAATGACGCGGCAGGTAGGTTATCCACTGCGCTGCATGCATAATATGGATCAACACGAGCGTAGAGTCGTTAACAGATGGGCAGTATGAATAAGAGCGAATTTCTCACGCAGCTCAGCGCTTACTATCAGGAAAAATCAGATTTTCTCGAGCCTGAGATTAATCTTGAGCGCGTTATTGATACAGGTTGGGAAAGTGAAATATTTATTTACACTCTGACACATGGACCGCAATCTGCGCGCAAGTCTGTTAAATATGCCTTGCGCTTGCTGATAGGAGCGGATTTTCCAAGCGCTGAAGGCGAATACAAAACCCTGGCACGCCTGCATAAGGCTGGCTACCCTGTTCCCCAGGTTTTTCATCTGGGCAAACCCGGTGAGGTGTTTGAACGCCCCTTTATCATCATGCAGTGTATCGAAGGCGGCCAGTATGCCCACCGGTTTCCGAAAACACCCCAGGACGATCTTTCACCTTTACGGGGATTTGTTGCCCTTTTCCGGCAACTGCATATGGTGGATTGGCGTCCGTTGGTATCAAACCCGAATGAAATTGACCCACCCGGGCTGCCTTATCATCATTTTGATCGTCAATTAGCGATATTTTCCGAATATTTTTCTAAAGCCGACTTGACAAGCCTGGAACCCGTCATCGGTTGGCTGCGAGACCAGCGAGAAAAGACAGCTTGTGAGCGTGCCAGTATCATTCACTATGACTTCCACCCTGATAACATCCTGGAAGATAGGGATGGAAAGCTTTATGTTGTTGATTGGACCAGCGCAGATATCTCAGACTATCGGTTTGATTTGGCTTGGACGCTGACGCTGTCGCTTGCTTATGGGGGCGAATTACGCCGAGAGATGGTTATGGAAGAATATGAACGTCAGATGGGTGAAAAGATTCCTGCATTGGAGGTGTTCGAAGCAGCCGCCATTGTTCGCCGGATTGGGTTGGTGATGCTCAGTTTGCGCCATGGCACCGATGAAATGGGCATGCGCCCTGAGGCAGCTGACGCGATGCGAAGGGATAAGGTGCCGTTAGGACGGCTATATGCCAGGTTAAAAAACATCACCGGATTGGCACTGCTGGAGATTCAAGCCTTTTTGGATACACTTTGACAAATAGGCAGAATGCACCCTTGCCCGTTTAGCTCGTCGCAATGACACGGCGGGCAGGCCGTGTTCAGCAAGGTATGTATAAATAACTATTTGAATCCCAATCGACCAGCTGAATTTTCCACGCAAAATGGAACCCGTAGAGACGTTGCATGCAACGTCTCTACGATTTATTCAAATAAGACAAAATCAGTTTTAAATTATAATTAGGCAAGCAGCCTTTCCACAGTGAGAATCTCATTGGAATCACAGGAGTATGAGATGAAATGTTCAATGGTGATGGTGAGATGGGGTGTGGGGGTGATCTTATGTTCGATATTGGCGTGCTGTAATCCAATGGATATCCTTGTCAGTCAGGAAGAAGAAGCGATATCAGAGACCGAGGCATGGCAGGAGACAGTGGATGAGATCCGGAAAATGACGCGCGGGCAGAAGATCCCCGCTCACCTGATCGAACCGGAGCAGCCAGAAGAAGGTGATGTTTTCGATCCCAGCCAGCTGTTGGTGCCACTGGATCACCTCAGCCTGAAACCGGGCTATATGCTTGACTTTGTCTATCGCTACGATGGCATGGGCGGGCGACCGATCCTGTATGCCAGGGAGGAATCAGCAGCGCCTTACGCGAACCTTGAAGATTATCGGAACGCGCTGGGCACAGAAGATGTGCCCTATAATGCGCATCTTGAATTTCTCGAGTCAGATGGCACGCCGGAAGGATATTTCCAGTGGATCCTGATGCAGATGATGGGTGGGCAGTTTTACCTCTACTGGCACTCGGGTTACGATGATGACGAGATCATTGCCAGCCGGGCTTATTTAGAAACCCTGACGGAAAGAATGATCAGTACTGAATTTGGCGTGCCATTTTCATCTTCTCAAAAAAACCAGGCGCTGAAGATCAATCCTGCACCGATCGTTACCATTGAAGATGACCAGGTGACCGTTCGGGTGGTTTATTTTACGCTGTGGGGTGGTTTCTATGAGAAAATCACCACCCTTACACGAACCGCGCCTCACACTGTGATCAACACTGAAACGCATCAGCTGGTCGAGTATGAGTGTGGGATTCAATTCTAATCGGAGATCAATCCTGCAGCCTGCACCTATGGAAAGAAAGGCAAATTCATATAAAAATGCGGATGTGTCAGGTATGATAGAGATCAACACGTCGAATTTTTATACTTGGTAAGGATATTCCTTTGCTCCAGGCGTTACAGATCATCCAGCTCATTTTGTTTTTAATCACAATCCTCTCTCTCCTCCTGATAGGACTGCTGATCCTGTCCAAGCCGGTCAGTATCGTCCGGCGGCACTGGCACCTGGCTGTCTTTGTGCCTATTATCATTGCCAATCTTCTGGCTGTTCTTGAAAATCAGTTTATCCTCGAGAACAAGATATCCCTGGATGGAAATATCTTGCTGATCCTGGTCATCGATCTGGCGTTACTGGTTGGCATCCTGTACCTGTTTAGGGGTTGGGCAGTTTATGGTTTAAGCAGTGAGCGAGTTCAAGCGCTCCTTTTGGAGTATTTTGATGCACATGGGCTTGCATGGTCGGAGGCAGAGGATGAAAAGAAAAGCCTGTGGGGGCGGACTTCAGATGCCATCCACATCACGCTGGCAAGCATGGGTGAACGCGGGGGGATTTGGATCATTGATCGTTATTATGAAGTGCTGGTCCAACCCGGGTCAAGGCAAGCAGCATGTCTTCTGAAACGCTTTTGGCAATCCGCCCAAATGATTGAGAAGAAATATGATTTCAAACAACATGCTGTTGGCATCCTGTACATTGTCCTTGCATTCATTTTTGCTGTGATGAGCTGGATCTTCTTCTTTGAGCCCCGGCTATCCTTACTTGAATGATATACGATTCACAAGACAAGGTGGTTATTATGCGGTTAAAGAAATTCTTTGCTTCCATTCGAGGTCTGCCGCGTAATGTTTGGGCAGTGAGTTTGACCAGTTTCTTTATGGATATCTCCAGTGAGATGGTCCTCAATATCCTGCCCTTGTTCCTGTCGAATGTCCTCGGGATCAGGACGAGCATCATCGGCGTAATTGAGGGCGTGGCTGAGGCAACTGCCAGTGTCCTCAAGGTCTTTTCTGGGTGGCTTTCCGACAAACTGCGCGGGAGAAAATGGATTGCCGTGGTAGGGTATGCCATTTCCGCCATTTCCAAGCCATTCTTCTATTTTGCAAACAGCTGGGGCATGGTTGCCGGAGTGCGTTGGGCTGATCGGTTAGGTAAAGGCGTTCGGACCGCGCCAAGGGATGCGCTGGTGGCGGATTCGATTAAACCCTCACAACGGGGGCTGGCTTTTGGCTTTCACCGAGCTGCCGATACGGGCGGGGCGATGATTGGGCTGGTGATCGCTGCTTTGGCGGTCTGGTTTGCGCAATCAAAGGACCTTGCGCTTGGAGAAAGCACGTTTCGCACAATCGTCCTGATCAGCCTGGTGCCGGCAGTCCTGGCAGTGCTCAGTCTTGCGATCGGAGCAAAAGATTTGACCTTGTCTGCAAAGCAATCTGCCCCAAAGATCACGCTGAAAGGGCTTGGAAAGCCCTTCCTTGTGTTCCTGTTGATCGTGGGTTTGTTTGACCTCGGCAATTCATCCGATGCCTTTCTGGTTTTGCGTGCCCAGGAGAGGGGGATGAGCGTGATCGGGATATTGATCATGCTGGCGGCTTTCAACCTGATCTATACGCTGATTTCGGCACCTGCCGGCGGGCTTTCTGACAGGATTGGTCGGCGCAAGATGATCATTGGCGGCTGGCTGGTTTATGGGCTGATCTATTTGGGGTTTGCCCTGGCAAGGCAGACCTGGCATATCTGGGTTCTTTACGTGGTGTACGGCTTTTATTACGGGATGGCGTACGGCACTGCTAAAGCCATGGTGGCGGACCTGGTCACACCGGAACTGCGCGGTACGGCTTATGGGACCTACAATGCGATTTTGGGGATCATTGATTTCCCTGCGTCGTTAATTGCGGGGCTGCTGTGGCAGGGTGTGGGAAAATGGCAGGGATTTGGTCCCGGTGCGCCCTTCCTATTTGGCGCCATTATGGCATTTTTAGCGGCTGTGTTAATGTTCTTCTGGCACCCCAAGAAGCAGATGCAGGAACAAGCCTGAAACCTGACCTGTTTTTGTTAGGGGCATCCGGGGAATGCCTGACGGCTAAAGAAAACCCATCGAACGATTATTCAATAATTGCGCTTTTTGGAGATGAAAATTTTTACCAAAAGGATCATGTGGTAGGATTATGCCCAGCCTAATGATTTGGAGATTCCTTTATGATCAACAAAAAAATCCTTGTAGCCGGCGGTATCTGCATTGATATCACCCCTGACCTCTCATCGGTTCCAGCCGAAAAATTTTTAACTTTGCTTCAGCCCGGAAAACTAATCAGTGCGAAGGGATTGAGCGTCAGCACGGGCGGTGCGGTCGCCAATGTCGGGTTGACCTTGTCCAGGCTCGGCGTTCCCGTTAGGATGATTGGAAAAGTGGGGGATGATCTGTTTGGCATGGCGATGCGCGACATCCTTTCCGGAGAGGTCCCTTCTGCTTATGATGACCTGGTGATCGATTCCAGCAGTTCGACCAGTTACTCCATCATTCTGAATCCCCCTGGATTTGATCGTACTTTTATTCATTCCAATGGGGCGAATGAGGGATTTTATGCCTCCGATATCCCGCTGAAGGCGCTCCAATGGGCGGACTTATTCCAGTTTGGCTATCCATCCCTGATGCGGTCGGTTTACCGGGCTGACGGTGCCGAACTGGTCTCGATTTTGCAGAAAGCACGCCGAGCAGGCTTGAGTACGTCGGTTGATTTTTCATTGCCTGATCCCACCACACCGGCAGGGGAGGTCGATTGGCCGCTCGTTTTGGCAAATTCGCTTCCCCTGGTTGATGTGTTTGTGCCCAGCGTTGAGGAACTCACGTTTTTGCTCAAGCGTGAGACCTATAACCGGATAAACGATGACCCGTCAGCCTCCTTTATTGACCTGGTGACACCGGAACTCTGTTTTGAATTGAGCGAGCAGGTATTGGATTATGGCGTCAAGATTGTGTTGATCAAGATCGGTGAAAGAGGGCTTTATTTACGGACGGCTGGACCGGAATTGTGGAAGAGAGTTGGGCGAGGTCTGGATAGGTTGAATACGGATTGGTACAGTCGGGAATTATGGGCACCTGCCTTTTCTGTGGAGGTGCGCACAACCAATGGTGCGGGTGATGCGGCAATTGCGGGTTTCCTTTCCAGCCTGGTTCAGGGTGTGGATCCGGTTACGGCACTCCAAATGTCCGCAGCGGTTGGTGCTTACAGGGTGGAAGGAAAGGGTCAGGCAGGTGATCTTCCTACCTGGGAAGCAATTTATGAACGGGTGAAAGCAGGCTGGCAAACCTTACCTCTGGACCTGACACCATACCACTGGCAACTGAACCCGACCAACGGCATCTGGCAAAGAGACTGAGCGCAAGCCGGGTGCTGGTGCAAATATGAAAGCCTGAGATTGAAGAACATGAAATTTCCAGACCTGCTGCCGGGCATCTTTTTAAAGAGGATCAACCGGTTTACAGCGCTGATCGAAGTAATGTCGGGGGAAAAGGTTCAAGCCTATGTGCCCACGACGGGGCGGTTGACGGGTGTATTGCGACGGGGTGGACGGGTCTGGTTGGCATCTGCTACAACTCAAAACCGTAAACTGCACTATGACCTGGTTTTGGCTGAATTAGAAGAGGACGGTCTTTGCTCCGTCAATGCAGCCCTGGCAAATCAACTCTTCGAAGAAGCGCTCTTGAATGAAGCCTTGGGAGCATTTCCTTACAAGGTCATCCAACGGGAAGTTTCTTTTGGCGCTAGCCGGTTGGATTTCAGGCTTACTGATCATGACCATGTGTGTTGGGTGGAGGTCAAATCCGTCACCTATGGGCAGGACGGCGTGGGGATGTTTCCGGATGCACCCACGGAGCGTGGACAAAAGCATTTACAAGAACTGGCATCCCTGACAGCGAAGGGGGACCGTGCCAGCGTGGTTTTCATCGCCCAGAGGGGCGATGCGGTCCGTTTTGCGCCTTACAAGGCCATTGATCCCGAGTTTACAGCCATCCTCAAGCAAGTGCATGCACAAGGGGTGGATGCCCGTGCCTACAGGTGTGATGTGAGCCTGGAACGGGTCGAGATCGCCGAGGAGATTCCGGTTGAGCTATAAGAAATTCTTGAATAATTAAGAAATAAATTTGATATAATAAAAATTATTCTTAACATAATCTTTACCCAGTTTCATTTACAGGCAAAACGCGATTGAGTAGAATACTCAGGCTATTTTTTCCAAGTTTTTTGATAATTGAGGAGAAAGCTTTTATGAAAATTTTAATGATTGGTGGAACAGGTCTGATCAGCACGGCTATCAGCCGGCAGTTGATCGCGGAAGGGCATGATTTGACCCTTTATAATCGAGGCAAAACTGAACCCCGACTTCCGAATGCTTATCGCTCTGTCAGGGGAGATCGGAATAATTTTAAGGATTTTGAAGCCCAGATGTCAGAATTGGGCAGTTTTGATGAGGTGATCGATATGGTTTGTTTTCACCCAAAACAGGCTGAAAGCGACATCCGCGCCTTCAAGGGGCGGATCGGGCAGCTTATCTTTTGCAGTACGGTTGATGTTTATACCAAGCCGCCAGCGACCTTTCCGGTGATTGAATCCCATGAACGGAAAGCCCTCTCAGATTATGGACGTGACAAGGCAAGATGCGAAGACCTGTTTATGGCTGCACATGATGAAGGGGATTTCCCCGTGACAATCGTTCGTCCCGCCAGCACCTATGGCGAGGGAGGTGTGATCATTCACACCCTGGGTTGGGGAACCTATTTCCTGGATCGGATGAGTAAGGGATTGCCAATCATTGTCCATGGTGATGGTGATGCTCTGTGGGTTTCATGCCATGTGGATGATGTGGGGCGTGCCTTTGTGAATGCTGTTGGCAACGAGAAAGCCTACGGAAAAGCCTATCATGTGACCGGTGATCAGTGGCAGACGTGGAATCAATACCATCAGCGGTTGGCAGAAGCCATGGGTGCGCCTGAACCGAACCTGGTTCACATCCCGGCTGATTTGCTGATCAGGGCGCTTCCTGATGAGGCAATGACCACCTATCTTAATTTTCAATATACCAATATCTTTGACAACAGTGCAGCAAGGACGGACCTTGGTTTTGAGCAGACCATTGATTGGCAAACGGGTGCCAAACGCACCTATGATTGGTTGGTGGAACATGACCGGATCGATGATTGGAGAAGTTTCCCGCTTTATGATTGCGTTCTTGATGGTTATAAGCAGCAGTCCAATGAACTGATTATCAGTTTATCCAATTTGAATAAACGATAAACAACCAATTCCTTTGACTGTAAAGTTTCTACCTCGGGGGGTAAAAACATCAACAAGCCTGACAATCCTGCATCCTCCAGGTCAGGCTGGATTATTCGATGATCATTTAACGCGAATGAAATTGACCGTCACAGCGGTCATGAATCCATGATAAACTTTGCTCCGTATGAATAAAAAAGCACTGCAAACCCTTGAATACCATAAAATCATCAGCCAGCTGGTGACCTATGCTGATTTTAGCGCATCAGCAGAACTGGCGCTGGAATTACATCCCTTGCCCGATCTCCACGAGGCACGCCTGCGACAGAGGGCAACGCGTGAAGCGCGCCATCTGCTCAGCTTTCATTCTGACCTTTCGGTGGTGAATGCAACCGATATTCGCCCGATGGTTGGGATGGCAAGACGGGAAGGTATTCTCGAACCGGGGGACTACCTGGCAGTGAAAAACACGTTGATCCTTTCACGCAATTTGAAGCGTATCCTGGATAGCATGATCTCAGACACACCGCACCTTTCTGGTCTGGCTGAAGATTTACCGGTTGGTTTAGGGCTGGTTGACCAGATCAGCAAAACGATTTCTGATCGGGGCGAGGTGATGGATTCAGCATCCGAGAAGCTTTCTGAGATTCGACGTGATATGAAAATTACCTATGAGCGGATGATGTCCCGGATGCAGAGGTATATCTCTGACCCGGGTACAGCCCGTATGCTGCAAGAACCGATCATCACACAACGTAACGGTCGGAACGTCATTCCTTTGCGGGCAGAATTTAAGGGAAAGATCAAAGCGGTAATTCACGACCAATCTTCATCAGGGGCGACTTTGTTCATAGAACCCCTGGCTGTGGTTGAGTGGAACAATCAGTATCGTGAACTGGAACTGGCAGAGCGGGATGAGATTCGCCGGATCCTAGCATCACTCAGTCAGATGATCGCTCAGCATGCGGATGAACTGAACCGGATGGTTGCGGCAATTGCTGAACTTGACCTGGCTTTGATGTGTGCTCGCTTCGCTGAGGATTTGAACGCGTCTGAACCTGAACTGGTGCCATTTCGTCAGGAAGAGGAAAATCACCCGGGAAGTACCATCCGTTTGTTTCAAGCCCGTCATCCCTTGCTGGACCCCAAACATGTGGTCCCGATCGATGTGGATCTGGATCGATCGACATATGCCCTGGTGATCACCGGCCCGAACACAGGTGGGAAGACAGTCACACTCAAAACGATTGGCTTATTGGTGCTGATGGCGCAATCCGGTCTGCAAATCCCGGCTCGATCGGGTTCAACCCTATCCATTTTCAAAGATGTATTTGCGGATATTGGTGATGAGCAATCTATTGAGCAATCCCTGTCAACCTTTTCTGG
>DAINBD010000011.1:0-24276 GCA_036733105.1 Candidatus Brevefilum sp.
AAAGGAAGGATGAGAAAGAAGGTAGCGTTTGAGATGAGGGTAAGACTAAAAAACGACGAAATCACGACCGAAGCCATCCTTGAAAGCTTGCGCAATCATTTAACTGAGCAGCGACCAGTTACACTGCTAAATACTTATCACGGCGTCCCGATTACCTACGAGGCTGATGTTGCTATGATCCACCCGAGGTATGTTGGCTTAATCATTCATCCTTACCAGGCTGTCTGCATTAAACATGAACGGCGCACCTATATCAAAAGCAAAGCCCTCCCTTCCATTATTCGAGCGGTTCCTGCTTCAATTGATTACACCAACCAGGTAGTGCTTCTCAAGAATTTTCAGGTTCCCAAGAGCATTTCGGTGGATCTTAAACACTCATGGGTCGCGCCGGAAAAGGCTGTCATTGTAGAGATTGGCTCAGAAGGTGGAATGTCATTCAATAGTAAATTAAGTAAGATTGCCGTCCTCGATAATAACCGGATCCGGGTGGTATTGGAGGTACCTCAAAATTTTCCATTTAACCGGTTTGACGACATCGAATTGGCTTTCCGTTTGAATGAGGGTGGCGACCTCCTTCAGGTTATGGGGGTGATGTATTCATTTGTAAAAATTCGTAACCGAAATCAAAAAAAGCTAGAAGTGGAGGGGAAGGCTGCTATGGGGGACGAAATCACGATTCTGGCGTATATCGCCAGGCGTGAAGACCAGATCATGGGGGCAGTAGATAAAGCCTATAAGAAACTGAGAAAAGTGAAAAAAGGCTGGAATAAATAGTTGGGTTTCGCTCATCTAGGGTCAAATGAAGAAGAACGCAATTTGAACCTTAAAAAACCGAAAGATTTTACGATAAATTAAAATTTCATCTTGACGAATAGCACCTTGTATGATAAAAACAATCAATTTGCAAATTGGCTGAGGATTGGAGTACATGAAATTTCCTGGATTGATTGATGTGCATGTTCATTTGAGAACACCGGGAGGGGAGCATAAAGAGGATTTCCGCACCGGAAGCGCAGCTGCGCTGGCAGGTGGGTTCACAACCCTTCTTGCCATGCCAAACACACAGCCGCCGTTGGTGACCTACCAGGATTGGCGCATCGCACAGACCAGAGCGAAGAAAGAAAGTCTGTGCGATGTTTTTTTATATGCGGGTGGATCTGAAGCGCATATTCACGAACTGACCTTCTTAGCAGAAAGTGCACCTGCCCTCAAAATCTATCTAAATGAAACGTACGGTCCCCTTCGTGTGGAGGGTATGGCATCTTTGAGAGCGATCGTACAGAATTGGCCAACTGATAAACCCATTGCTGTCCATGCGGAGGGCGATTCGGTGGCTGTGGTGATCGCTATGGCAGCCCTCTACCATCGTCGTTTTCACTTCTGCCATGTTTCACGAAAATCTGAGATTGAATTGATCGCTGATGCCAAAAAACGCGGTTTAGATGTTACCTGTGAGGTGACACCCCATCATTTATTCCTCACTGAGGTTGATGCAGAACGCCTGGGGCCGTTGGGTGATATGCGCCCACGACTGGCGTCACAGGCGGATGTCGATGCACTTTGGCAGCATCTGCAAACCACCATTGACTGCATCGCCAGCGACCATGCACCGCATACGCTTGAGGAAAAGGGCGCTATTTCAAGCAACATTGGGGATGGTTCAGTCAAAAATGAAGCTAACAACCCGCCGCCTGGTGTGCCTGGACTGGAATCAACCCTGCCGCTGCTGTTGACTGCGGCTGCTGAAGGTCGGATCACGTATGATCGGATTGTTGCATTACTCCATACCAATCCTCGGCGGATCTTCAACCTGAATGAGCAGCCGGACACCTGGGTTGAAATCGATGAGCATGCCACTTACACCTTTCCTGATCACCCTCTTTACACGAAATGCGGTTGGTCGCCCTTTGAAGGGCAGCGTATGACCGGACGTATTACCCGGGTTGTTTATCGAGGAAGAGAAATTTCCCGGGATGGAATAATCTTATTAACTTAATCATCACACGAAGGAGATTCTGGTTATGTCAATAAATGCAATACCGAAATTATTCAATTTTGAGAGTCATAAACGCGAGCCGAAAGTTGTCAATGGGTTTTATCAAAGGGATATCCTGAGTGTCAGCCAATTTTCAAAGGATGACCTGGATTATATTTTTGCGCGTGCTGATGAGATGGCGGAGATGTCCAGGCGCTGGGGCACATGCGATCTGCTCAAGGGATATACCCTGGCATGTGTCTTTTATGAACCGAGCACACGGACCAGCTCTTCCTTTATTGCTGCCATGGAAAGATTGGGCGGCAAGGTCATCCCGATCACCGAGGGTATCCAGTATTCCTCGGTTTCGAAGGGCGAATCATTGATCGATAGCATGCTGACGCTTGAGCAGTATTGTGATGTGATCGTACTGCGGCATCCAGAGACCGGATCGAGTGCAAACGCCGCCAAGTATGCGCATGTACCTATTATTAACGCCGGTGATGGCGCGGGCGAGCACCCCACCCAGGCATTGCTTGATCTTTATACGATCAAGTCGGAACTTGGTCGGATTGACGGTTTAAAGGTTTCAATGATCGGTGACCTGCGTTATGGACGGACGGTGCACAGCCTTACCAAGCTGCTTTCGGGATATGATGTCTCCCTACGATTTGTTTCACCCGACACACTGCGCCTGCCGCTTGATCAGATGAATGAATTGATCGATAAGGGGATTAATGTGCGGGAAACCAGCAAGGTGGCAGATGTGATCGAGAATGCGGATGTCCTTTATGTCACCCGGATTCAGAAGGAGCGGTTTACGGATCTTGGGCAGTACGAAGAAGTAAAAAATTTCTTTGAGATCACACCCGAGCTGATGGCGCAAGCAAAAGAAAAGATGATCGTAATGCACCCTCTGCCGCGAGTGGGTGAAATCCACTACAAAATTGATCGTGACCCGCGTGCGGCTTACTTCAGACAGGTTCAAAACGGTATGTTCGTCCGGATGGCACTCCTGGCAGCTGTACTTGGACAAGCATAAGAAGGTGGATAAAATGAATTTTTTTTCAAAACTTACTCAGGCAATTGAGCGTAATCAATCTTTGCTATGCATTGGGTTAGACCCTGTGGCAGATCTTCTGCCGCCAGGACTGGATCTTTATTCGCGCCTGGTTGATTGGGGCAGGAAAATTATCTCAGAGACCGCTGACCTGGTATGCTGTTATAAGCCGAACATAGCTTTTTTTGAGCAGTTCGGTCCAAAGGGACTGCGTGCCTTGGTGGATTTCACCAAAGACATCCCTGCTGATATTCCCTTGCTTTTGGATGCCAAACGCGGTGACATTGGTTCCTCTGCAGAAGCCTATGCGCGTGGCGTGTACGGTCATTTCAGGGCGGATGCAGTGACACTCAGCCCATATCTGGGTAAAGATAGTATCAATGCTTTCCTCAAAGACCCGGAAAAGGCTGTTTTTGTCCTCTGTCAGACCTCGAATCCATCCGCGAGTGAAATCCAAGACTATGGAGAACCGCCTTTGTTTGAGCACATTGCCAGGATGGCAAAAACATGGGGCACGCCAGATCAGGTAGGCTTGGTAATCGGTGCCACCCAGCCTGTGGCACTCCAGGCAATTCGCCAAATCTGCCCGGATCACTGGTTTTTAGCACCAGGTGTGGGCGCCCAGGGGGGTGACCTGGCTTTGGCTTTGGAAGGCGGGTTGCGTCCGGATGGACTGGGAATGATCATCCCGGTTTCGCGTGCGGTGATTAATGCCCCTGATCCCCGTCAGGCTGCCCTCGAAATTCGAGATGCGATTAATGTGGGTAGAGGCGCGTTCAAACCAAAGCAACCCATCAGCAGTCATGAAAAGTTGATCCTCAAGCTGTTTGAAGCTGGATGTGTGAAATTCGGCAATTTTATGCTTGCTTCGGGCAAGCAATCCCCGATCTATTTTGATCTCAGACGCATCGCTTCATATCCCGATCTCTTTAAAGAGGCTGTCGCAGCCTGTTTGAAAGTTCTCGTGGAATTAGATTTTAATCTTGTTGCAGGTGTGCCCTATGCTGCTCTACCGATGGGTGGGGTGATCGCCTGGAAGCTGGGAAAACCGCTTATTTATCCCCGCAAGGAAGCCAAATCCCACGGTACCGGTCTGATGATTGAGGGTGCCTTCCAGAAGGGTCAAAGGGTTGTGATGGTGGAGGATGTGGTCACCAGCGGGGGAAGCATCATGAAAGCAGCTGAGACATTGCGCCGTGATGGCCTTGTGGTAGAAGATGTGGCTGTGCTTGTGGACCGCAAGCAGGGAGGATGTGAGGCTTTGGCACAAAAAGGCATTCATGTGCACCCTGTGATGGATATATTTGAAATTATGACTGTGCTTAAATCCCATCAGTTTATCGATGATGAAACGGTGAACTCAGTAAAGGCATACCTGCAAGGATCCTGATATGGTGAATCTGGAAGTTGATTTTCTGCACCTGCACCTTAAGAATCCCTTTGTGCTTGCATCGGGAATTCTGGGAACAAGTGCCAGTCTGATGGAGCGCTGTGCCCTTGAGGGTGCCGGGGCAGTCACCTCCAAAAGCTGTGGACCGGAGGAGCGGGCAGGACACGATAACCCGGTAGCGCTTGCATGGCAGGGCGGCGTGATCAACGCCATCGGATTGACCAACCCGGGAGCCAGGGAAGAGATCCCCCTCCTGAAAGAGACCAAACACCGCCTGGCAGATCTGGGTGTGCCCTTGTTTGCCAGCATTTTTGCGCCAACATCAGGGCAATTTGGCGAGGTAGCCCGGATGATTGCAGAAGCAGAACCGGATTTGATCGAAGTCAATATCTCCTGTCCGAATGTCGCCAGCGAATTTGGCACACCCTTTTCAGCATCGTGTGAGAGTGCGGCTGCTGTCACCCGGGAGGTCAGGAGGGCAGTGAACCTGCCTATCAGCATCAAGCTGGCACCGAACGTACCTAATATTGGGGAAATTGCACAGGCTGCCGTGGATGAAGGGGCTGATGCAATCACGGCTGTCAACACGATGCCCGCCATGCTTGTTGATGCCTACGCTGCGATGCCCGTCCTAAAAAACAAAACAGGCGGTCTTTCCGGGGCAGCGCTTAAGCCGATTGCCTTACGCTGTGTGGCTGAAATTGCGTCGCGGGTTTCGGTACCCATCATAGGCACCGGCGGGATCAATGATGGGATCGATGCTGCTGAAATGCTCATGGCGGGGGCAACCCTGGTTGGAATTGGGTCCGCAGTCTGGCAAAATGGTTTATCTGTGTTTGCTCGGATCAGTGCGGAGCTATCAGGATTTATCGATGAAGTGGGATATGAGAGGCTGGAAGATTTGCGGGGGAGGGCGATCCAGTGAAACATAATGGTTTGTTCAGCGTGTACACAATCAAAGAAATGCGTCTTGAAAATGCGCACGCATGTACGCTCCTTTTTAATGACACTTTGCCAGACACGCAGCCTGGTCAATACGTGATGGCATGGCTACCGGGGGTGGGGGAAAAGCCTTTTAGTGTCAGTGGGGATGATCCTTTAGCGCTTACCGTTGCTGATGTCGGTCCCGTCAGTCACGCGCTCAATCAGCTGTGCACTGGAGACCGGGTTTGGGTGCGGGGACCGCTGGGGAAGGGCTTTTCACTGACCTCGCAAAATCTCCTTGTTGTCGGGGGAGGTTATGGTGCTGCGCCATTAAGTTTGCTTGCCAGTCGGGCACGCCAACAGAGCCTGGAAGTGACGGCTGTCTTGGGTGCGAGGACCAGGAACGATTTGATCATGACCTCGGCATTTGAGGCGAGTGGCTGTCATGTGTATCTGGCAACAGAGGATGGAAGCACTGGCATTAAAGGCATGGTTACAGCAGGTATGGAAGGGGCATATGAAGATTTCCATCCTGATGGATTGTATGCCTGCGGTCCAACCGGTATGCTTTTGGCAGCGGCAGAATTTGCTCGTGAGAAGAATATCCCTGCTCAGCTTTCCTTTGAAGCCGTCATAAGGTGCGGTATTGGATTGTGTGGATCTTGTGAGCTGCCAGAGGAAACCTGTCTCAAGCTGGGCATTCCTGCGGGTTTCCTGGTATGCCACGATGGCCCGGTGGTGTATTTGAACCAATCTTTTAAGTTACCTAAGATGCAACCGATATAAATCCAGGATAATTTAATCCTTACTGAGTAAAAGCTTGACATTGATTTTATTAAATGATATAATGCAACCGGTTGCAAGAATATTCGGTATTTTATGAACAATGAAACGGTAAAAACCATCTCAGATATCGCCAGGCTGGCTAACGTCTCAAAATCGACTGTGTCGCGGGCATTGAATGACAGCCCTCTCGTCAATGACGAGACCAAGGCGCGCATCAAAGCCATTGCCACAGAACATCATTTTCGAATGAATGAACCTGCTCGCAATTTGAGCCTGCGCCAGAGTCGTGCCGTTGCCTTTGTGACCCATGCTTATCATGAGAAATCTTTCTCAATGGAGGATTTGTTCAGCCTCGAAATCATGGGTGGCATCACTAATGGGCTCTACGAAATAGGGTATGAACTGCTGGTCGTACATGTCGATCCCAGGGATTCGGCTTGGGTTGGGCATTATCTGAACAGTGGGCGGGTGGATGGTTTTATCCTGATGACTTCAAGCCACAAGAAATGGCACATCCGGACCCTGGTTGACATGAAAGCACCTTTTATTGTATGGGGCGTACCCCAGGATAACCTGAATTATTGCTCTGTCATGGGTGATAACCTCACAGGCGGCAGGCTGGCTGCTGAACACCTGGTTCGGATCGGCAGGAAAAGAATTGCCTTCTTGGGCGGCATGGAAGATACCCTGGAAGTTCAGCACCGCTACCAGGGTTATGAGTTGGCGTTGAAAACAGCCGGGCTTAAAGTTGACCAAAAGTTGATGGTTTACGGCGATTATTCCCATACTTCCGGGATGAAAGCGATGACGCAATTATTGGAACAGGCGCCGGATCTGGATGCTGTGTTTGTGAATAGCGACCTGATGGCGATCGGCGCAATCAATGTGATCCAGAATTCTGGCAAAAGGGTCCCAGAGGACATTGCCGTGGTTGGGTATGATGACCTTTCGATCGCCAGTTTTAACAACCTGCCGCTGACCACCATCCGGCAGAACATTCCCCTGGCGGGCAAATTGCTGGCTCAGAACTTGGTTCAGTATATTAAAACCGGCGTTGTGACCAATGTGACCTTGCCAGTAGAACTGGTTGTGAGGAAATCTGCATAGTAAAGCGACTATATTTTTTAAACCGGCTTGCAACCGGTTGCAAGAAATGAGGTATAAGATGTTTCAAATTCAACTGATTAACATGGTTCTTTCTTTGGAGAGAAGGCTTGACATTGAAGACGAGAGAAGAGGGAACAAAGCGCGCAGGCAGACAGCTGATGATGCGATGTTATTTGAAGCGTGCTATGATGAAATGAAGACAATTTTTGAAAAGATGTGGGCAGGCAGAAGGACGGCAAAACCAGTTCAAAATTGTCTTCCTCAATTGCATTGCCACGAGATTATTCAAGGTAAGTGATGGTTCTTGAACAGAGCATACACTTTTCCAGTACCATCAAATCAAGTAACATTTCTCAACTCCCCCCTAAAAAAAATAAGGCTGATCCAAATCATTTGGATCAGCCACTATTCTAAAAGTTCGATATTTCCTGTCTAACGACGATTTCGGCTATTGCGGTTTCTTCCCCGGTTGGAGGAACTCTTGCCGCCGCTATCCTGTGCCTGGGCTTCTTCAAGCGTCCAGCCTTCCAATAGGGCTTGTCGGGAAAGTCTAATTTTGCCCTGGTTATCAATATTGGTAACCATTACGGTGATCTCATCACCGGGTTGAACTACATCAGAAACGTTCTTCACATGGCTGGTGTCGAGCTGGGAAATGTGAACCAATCCGTCTGTGCCGGGCAGAATTTCAACAAAAGCGCCAAAATCTGTGATCCGGACAACTTTACCGGTATAGATCCGACCAACTTCAACTTCTTCGGTCAAACGTTCAATCCGTTCTCGGGCAGCCTTGTAACCTTCACCATCGGTTGAGGAAATAAAGATCGTACCGTCGTCTTCAATTTCAATGCGGGTTCCCGTTTCATCCTGAAGATTGCGGATCGTTTCACCGCCTTTGCCAATCACTGCGCCGATCTTTTCAACCGGAACTTTGATGGTTTCAATGCGTGGTGCATGATCTTTGATATCTGATCGGGGTTTGTCGATTGTCTGGAGCATGATATCCAAAATGTGAAGACGGGCTAAACGTGCCTGTTCGAGAGCTTCTGACATGATCTCAGTGGTGATGCCGCCGATTTTGATATCCATTTGCAGGGCTGTGATCCCTTCGGTGGTGCCTGTGACTTTGAAATCCATGTCACCGAGGTGATCTTCCATGCCGAGAATGTCGGTCAGGATCACATAATTGTCGCCTTCTTTGACCATACCCATGGCAACACCGGAAACAGGTCGTTTGATCGGCACACCTGTATCCATTAATGCCAGGGTCGATCCGCAGGTGGAAGCCATGGAGGACGATCCGTTGGAGGAAAGTACTTCCGAGACCAGTCGTAGGGTATAGGGAAAGTCCTTCTCATCCGGGAGCATTTTTTCCAGGGCTCTTTCAGCCAGCATACCATGTCCAATTTCGCGGCGGGAGGTAAAAATTCGCCCGACTTCACCCGTGCAGAAGGGTGGGAAGTTGTAGTGATGCATGTAGCGTTTCTTCTGATCGGTGGGGAGTAAATTGTCCATTTCCTTGGCATCTCGGGGTGTACCCAGGGTTGCCAGGGTGAGAACCTGTGTTTCACCGCGTGTGAAAAGGCCGGAACCATGTGCACGTGGGCTGATGTTAATCTCACACCAAATGTCACGTATATCTTTCGGTCCGCGTCCGTCGGGTCTGATCCGATCTTTTAGGATGCGATCACGAATGATGGTCTTTTCAGCTTCTTCAAAGGCATTTCCCACGGATTTTTTTAGATCCTTGAGTTCTACTTCACTCAATTCCTCTGCTCGATCTGCTGTCATCTCCTCGATCACAGCTTTTTTGAGCTCACTGATCCCACCATAGAGATTCTCTTTGGTATAGGGTTTTTGGAGGATCTCCTGCAGGCGATCGGTAATTTTTTGTTGAACCTGTTCGATCAGGGTTGGTTCCATCACAGCGGTTTCAACCTGCTGTTTTTCTTTGCCAATCTCACGTGCCATCTGCTCTTGAAGCTCAATGATCGGCTGGATGGACTTATGCGCCAAATCCAGTGCCTGGACCATCACTTGTTCTGAGACTTCATCCGCACCGCATTCGACCATAGCAATGGCTTCTTTGGTGCCCACCACGATCAGGTCTAATTTGGATTCTTCCATTTCGGAAAAGGTCGGGTTGACGATCAATTCATCATTGAGATAGCCGATCCGAACTGCGCCAACAGGGCCGTGCCAGGGGATATCTGAAATCATCAAAGACGCTGAAGCGGCGTTGATAGCGATGATATCCAGCGGGTTTTCTGTGTCAGCAGAGAGCGACATCAACATCACCTGGACTTCGTTGCGCATCCCATCAGGAAACAGGGGGCGAATGGGTCGATCCACCATGCGGGCAGTCAGAACGGCTTCAGCCCGGGGGCGACCTTCACGTCGGAAGAATGAACCGGGGATCCGTCCACCGGCATACATTCGTTCTTCATAATCTACTGTCAGTGGAAAGAAATCAAGCCCTTCCCGTGCCTCACCCATGGTGACTGCAGAGAAGATGAGACTGTCGCCTTGTTGAATGGTGACAGTGCCGGCGGCCTGGCCAGCCAGCTTTCCAGTTTCGATGATAATTTCCTTATCACCGAGATTTGTACGATATATTTTTGCATTGGGTTGCATTTTAAGTTTTCCCTTCGTCTATTTACCCGCCCAGTCAGGGACTGAAAACCGGTGAGGTGCCAATCCTCAGCAATTTTCAATTCCCGACCTGCGGATTATTATGATTTAAATCAATTAACCGCAGATAAGCTCAAAGCAAAACCTCACCCAATTATTGGGTGAACTTATTCGGCATTCAGCTCGATCTGCGGGATTTTTTGAAATTAGCGGTGATTCTCTCAACTATTTCTTGCGGATTTTCAATTTCTCGGTTAACGCCAGGTAGCTTTTGTAATCCTTTTGGCGTAAATAAGCCAATAATCGACGCCGGCGTCCAACGAGCTTGAGCAGCCCACGACGAGAACTTTCATCATGGGTATTAATGCGAAGATGATCGGTCAATTCTGCAATCCGCTTGGTGAGGATTGCGATTTGAACCTCTGGCGACCCTGTATCGTCACCATGCCGTTTGTATTCTTCAATAATTTGTTGTTTGCTTTCTTTATCTAAAGCCATGACACTGCTTCTCCTTGTTTTGATTGTTTGCAGGTCTCCGTGCCCCCAGCCGAAACCAGGAACAGGACCAGTCATTGGATTAAATTATACCTTATAGAGAAAAATATGCAATCAGCGGGACTGAAAGCGTAAATTAATCGAAAATCCAACAAGGTTTTATCTTCATAGCAGGGTGAAGCTTGCGTCTCACCTGCTTCCTGATAGATGATTCTTTCACCGTAATTTTTAATTCTTCGGAATTGCCTCAATCAGGCTGAAGCATTATAGAGCGTCCGGTTAGCTTCAAAGATTGATGAAAAGAACTTCCAACGTGCGTCTGATCTCTTCAGGTTCTTTGATCTTGAGCAAGGGAAGCAATACTTCTTGAGATAAGTGATAGGGTTCCAAATAAGCTTTGAGATATTTCCGGAATTTGATCACACCTCTTTCACCATAAAAAGCAATCACATCTTCCAAGTGCTGGGTAACGATTTTTTCTACCTTAGAAATGGGCACGTTTTCCCGATCCTTACCGCTGAAGATCCAGGGATTGCCAACAGCAGCCCGACCGATCATGACAGCATCAACACCCGTTTCCTCTTTCATGCGGTGTATATCGGACACATTCCTGATATCACCATTGCCGATGACCGGGATGCTGAGCACTTCTTTGACCTCGCGGATCGGCTTCCAATTTGCTTTACCCCGATAACCTTGCTTTCGGGTTCGTCCATGCACGGCAACCATGGCACCGCCGTTGTCTTGAATGATTCTGGCGACATCCAGATAGTTTAGATGCTGATCGTCCCATCCCAACCGGATTTTGCCGGTGATGGGTATGTCAAAACGATCTGTCATCAACCGAAAGATAGACGCAATTTTTTCTGGTGAGAGCATCAAGGCAGCGCCAGCGCCGCGGGAAGTCACATTTTTGGATTGACAGCCTAAATTGATGTCAATCAGGTCTGGTTTGACCTCAGGGACAAGCTGGAACGCAGCTTCCAGGATCTGCTCAGCGTTGTCGCCCAGCATTTGCAGCGCTAAGGGACGTTCGCTGGGGCTGAAAACATGTCGGTGGTGGTAGCGCGGATGATGGGTGAGGACATCCAGAGCGTTTATGAACTCTGTGACGCTCATGGCAGATCCCAGTTTGCGACACAATGCCCGAAAGGGGTGATCTGTGACACCGTCCATGGGTGCCAGGATCAGGTCGCCAAAGATGGGGACGTTGCCGATCATGAAATCAGGTTTTGTCATCACAATTAATCTTACTCGCTTTGTGTTTGTTACTGGGATATCTGATCCTTTGCCCATTGGCAGGCATCAATGACACCTGGATCAATTTCCTGCACCAGAGCTTTTTCCAGGATAGGGAGGGCTTCCTGGTATCGCTGGTTGCCGAGCACGATCGCTGCATTACGCAGCATTCCGTGTCTTTTGGCGCGTGAAAGCGGAGTATGGCCATACTTTGCGTTAAACTCAGCTTCAGTTAAAGAAAAAAGCGCGATCAGGTCAATTGGATTCGAAACCTGCTGTTCACCAAGCTGGGTTCTCTCATTGTGAATTTTGGCGTTGTGTGGACATACCATTTGGCAAACATCGCACCCAAAGACCCAGGATCCGATCGAACCTTTGAGTGAATCAGGGATCGGACCTTTGTGTTCGATGGTCAGGTAACTGATGCAGCGTTCAGCATCAATGGTGCGGTTGGGCAGAATACACCTGGTTGGACAGGTATCAATGCAGCGTGTGCAGGAACCGCAAATATCCCGTGTATAAGGTGGGTCTGTGGGAAGGTCCAGATTTGTGAGTATCACAGCCAGGAAAAAATAAGATCCCTCACCCGGGATGATCAAGCAGCTGTTCTTTCCAACCGCTCCAAGCCCTGCTTGCGATGCATATGACCTTTCCAGAACAGGACCGGTATCTACATAGGACTTAAGGCTTGTGCCATCTCCAGCCTGGCTGCTGATCAATGTTTCCAAATGGGCGAGTTTGTCCCAGATGATCTCATGGTAATCTCTGGTAATCGCATACGAGGATATTCTTCCAACGACCGGATTTGTTTCTTTTTGGTTAGCATTTGGCGGATCATAAGGGAGTGCGAGGCAGATCACAGTCTGACAGCCTTCCAAAATCAAATCTGGATCCTGTCGCCTGGCTAACGTGTCTTCCCTTGCCAGATAAGCCATCCCGGCATGATATCCAGCCTGGATCCAATCCAGATAGGTATCAATGTGAGGTACAGGAAAGGCTGGTGCAATCCCTAGATGCTTAAAGCCGAGACATTGTGCCTCGGCTTTGATGTATTGAACGAGTTGACGCTTGTCCATTTTATGAATCGCTTCCAGCCTGTACTATAAAAATAAACGCTGGAGCTAAAAGTAAGGCTAAGGCGTTTCAGATGTGGGTTCGATTGTTTCTGTTGGCGTGGCAGTTGCAGTGGACGTGAAGGCAACTGTGGCAGTTGGCGCGGATGTCTGCAGTTCGCCAACCGGTACGACTTCAACGATAATATAAAAATCGTAAAATGCGGTTCCATTTGCATTGAAGAGTTTCCAATTGCTTTGTTTTACGCCTGTCTCTTGCGGCGCAACAAAATCGACACTGATCTTTACATTTCGATTGGGTTGAACCGGGTAGGGCAGGAATACTTTCTCAACAGCGCCCATCTGTTCACCCGATGCAAATTGAATGTAGTAGTTTGCTGACCAGTTGGATGTGCCTTTGTTATCAATGGTCCAGGTAACGGTAAATTTTTGTCCCTGTTCAAACTTGGTATTGTCAGGTGGGTCGTTTGCCAGCCAGGTAGCCTTGTCGGTTCCTCCAGTTGTGCCAGAGGTCGGCGTTGCAGCCTGCGGTCCCGATTGGGTTGCTGTGATCGTCACGGATTGGGTTGGCGTGTTTTCCTGAGTGGGGGTTTGGGTGGCTGTTGGTGCCACTGTGTTCGTGGCTGTTGGTTGAGCCTGGGCGGTCATTGTTGCCTGAACTTCGGCTGTTTGTGCAAAACCGGTTTTTTCCATTTCAATGTCAATTTCCGGCTCTTTTGGACCGCATGCGCTTAGTGCAAGGCTAAATAAAACCAATACCATCAGCATAAGACCTGCTTGTCGTAATTTCAAATTCATTATTTATCCTATCTCTGATCTAACTTATTTATCAGGGTAAACCAAGATACAATTTTAGGTGATGTGGCAGAAAAGTCAAGTAGATCGACTTGTCTTTCTAATTATGCCAGAAAACTGGATAAAAAAACCGGCGATGGATCACCCATCGCCGGCAATTTATTTTGAACTTCTAGGGTTCAATTCTGGGACCAAACCAAAGCGCATTATCATTCTTTGCGCTGCCGTTGGCAAGGACGACCAGGATGAACTGCACTTTCTTCCCAGCCAGGCTGCTTAGATCAACTTTGACACGGTTGAATATGCCATCTTGAATTTCGTGCCAGGTGGCTAATGTTTCCTCGCTGCCGCCTTCGACTTTGTAATTCAATCTGAACCTGACATCGCAATCGCTCTTGCCATTGCAGCCGATGATGGCTTTGAAGTACACATCATCAGTGACGGTAATTTCAGGGAAAATGCCTTTGATCCAGCCATCGTTGACCATTTCGGGATGGACGTGAATACCAGGTTCGTTATCGATCACACCATTTTCAAGCAGAGGTTCATTGATCTTTCGGACATAACCGTTAGCATCTCCAGGTTCGCCGGGGCAAGGGAGAATGCCTGCACTGCTGCGCCATACGACACCACTGGCGCACATGTTCTTGGTGAAGTCGTACACTGATCCTTTTACATCAATGGCAACCCAGAAGGTTTTTGCCTGTTCACCTATCCCAAAGGTTGCGCCGTTGGCATTGCGCAGTTTAAAGTCACCTCGATGGGATCCCGAAGCAAGGGGTGCTTTGAGATCAATGCTGATTTGAATGGATTGCCCAGGTGCTACGGTTCCGGTTGTGATTTGTTTTGCAGCCGGCGCGTTCATGGCATTGCCATCGACAAAGATGACATCATAATCAGCATTCCAGGTGCAGGATCCAACATTTTTCAATGTCCAGGTTTTGGTGAAGGTTTCTCCCGGGTTGTAATCTGAACCATCTGGGATAGTTTCTGAAACAAAGGCAGCCTGGTCACATGCAACCTGTTTTGTGGGGGTTGCGGTTGCTGTGGGTTCTTGCGTTGGTGCTGCAGTTTCTGTTGGCAGAGTATCCTCTGTAGGTTGCGAGGTCGCCGGTGCCAGGGTGCCTGTCGGCGTGGGAACCTGAAGGGTGGGTTGGCTGGTTTGGGCAATGATGGTTTGCTGTGCCTGGATCGTCTGGGCTGCAGCTGTGTTCAGCATATCAACCTGTGATGTCGGCGCTTCAAAAATCGGGTAATTACACCCTGCCAGCACAACGGTCAAGAAAAGACTGAAAATAATTAAGGTGTTTTTTTTATTCATGGTTCATCTCCTGCATTATATTTGCAAATTCACTTATTGATATTATATAATAATTTTTCATCATTTGATACGATCATTTTGCTTTATCGTAACAGTTGATTTGATTTGTTTATCTTTCTTTCATTATAAAGACGAATCAATCAATTGATTCGTTCCAAATTTTCATAATTAAATGGAACACGTGGGTGATTTTTATCAAACCCACGTTTGACTTGCTCTTTATTCGTGTATCGGTTTAAAGAGTGTTGTCTGTTTCGAGCTTTTTCCCCAATAAGGCTTTGATAAACAAACCAGGGGTGAACTTTTTTCCTGTCAACAGGAGCTGTGCCCTGAACATGCCGGCAACGCCGCGGATTAAAAGGACAATTGTGACGATGGTCAACACAATGGATGTTAAAATCTGCCAAAACGGCACCTGTGTGACCACCAGTCGGGTCATAATTGTGCTGGGGGCTGTAAATGGGATCAGGCTCAATACGACAGGTAATGTGGAATCGGGTTGTTCAATAATGGCACTGATCATTCCCAAGGGTATCACCAATGGAAT
The DNA here is from genome assembly GCA_036733105.1 of Candidatus Brevefilum sp. GTDB lineage: Bacteria > Chloroflexota > Anaerolineae > Anaerolineales > Anaerolineaceae > Brevifilum. The sequence goes on from DAINBD010000011.1 coordinate 15,344, forward strand.
GATCAAATAAAAAGTAGCCTGTGAGGCTTCCTTGAGGTTGGGCACAAGTGCACCTGCACCCGCCATCAGGGTTGCATAAATCAAATAGCCAAGGATGAAGAAGATGACCCCCCAAATGAGAATTTGAGGCGACAATTGCAAACTTGCGGGGATATTCAAAGTCCTTCCGCCCAGGCGCAGCAACAAAATGGCAGAACCAAGCCAGACACCTGTTTGAAGCAATCCCACCAACCCGAGTCCTAAAATCTTGCCAGCAAGAAGCTGGTTTGGCTTGATCGAATTCATCAGGATTTCCATCACCCTGTTCTCCTTTTCTTTGGAAATGCTGCTGAGCATCAGGCTGGCAGAGGTCATGATTACGACATAGAACAGCATGGTCATTCCATAGGGAATGTAGAATGCAACAGGATTGGCAAGATCAATGTCAGCGTCCTCTGGCGAGAGATCACTTTTCTCGATCTGTACGGGCATTTGATACAATTGTTGAATTTCCGGATCGGCACCGAGTAAGTTATACTCAATGGTTGAATCAATCAGCCATGATCCTTCCATCGCAGTTATTGGCGAAAATTCCTCTCGGATATAACGGATATTCCCACTTTCTAAATAATCGGCTTCAATCACATAAAAACCGCTGATTTTTCTGTCAGTCACAGCATCTTTTGCTTCGGATTCGCTTTGGAAAACAACCAAATTTTCTTCAGTAACCCACTCCGGGAGTTGCGTAATGATCCCGGCAAGGTCCACATAACCTTCCGCACTAATTTCATCCTGCGGCGGCTGGAAAATATTGACACCATCACCAGAGCCTTCTTTTCCTTGTATCAGAGAAACAACACCGAGGATGATGGCAGGAACCAGCGGCACCAGGATCAAGGTTAGGAGGAAAGAACGTCTCCTGATGGTATTTGTAAATTCTGTCTTTAAAACGACCCAAATTTTATTCATGCTTTCTGCCCTCTTCTCAAAACTTCCTTAATGGAGAGTTTTTTGCCATATTGAAGCATCCCTAACCTAAATGCACGACCTGCAAACCATACAGCAGCCAGTGCAGATAAGATGAGAATTGCAATGATCACCACAATTTGCCAGGTGGGGACAACTGTGAACCCTATTCGCATCAAAAGTGTTAGCGCAGAAGTCAATGGAAAGAAACTGAGTGCTGTTGCAAAAGGTCCATTGGGATTCATCATAAACATATTTGAAAAATAAAACGGGACTGTCATCGACAGAGAAACCAGACTTGAGACCTGTTGAGCTTCTTGTATTTCGGTCATGGTGGAGCCAATCGCTGCCATGATGGCGGCAACCATGATGAATGCGGGTAGGAGCGTCAGGAGCAGGATTAGGATGTAATTCATTGGCAGTGAAAATTCTCCCAGAATCGGCCAAAACCGCCCACCAACTTTTAGGGCAATCCACCCAAAAATCAACCAGGCGATCAGTTGTGTCAATCCAACCGAAATATTACCAATGATCTTTCCAGCCATAAGCTTATTTGGGCTGACAGAAGTGACAACAATCTCCATGGTGCGGTTTTCCTTTTCTTCAACAACAGCCTGCAGCAGATATCCGCCGCTGGTCATCACAACGACGATGAACAGGATGCCTGCTATGAACGGCAGTAATATCAAGTACCATTGGTCCTGTTTGACCTCTCGCGAGTTATCAAGCGAAAGGGTCGTAATGTTATTTCCGGATTGCAGCCTCTCCCAGATTTGGGGGTCCATATCCCGGAAAGGTTCAAGGTTTGTTCGGATAAGTTGTGTGAATTGAGATTGAACACCGGAATCTGGTTCCTCGTTGAAGGTGAGTATGACTTGGGTATTCTGAGGGTAATTTTCAGGAATCACGTAATAAGCCTGGATTGTTCCTGCATTTAAATCTGAATTGGCTTGATCTTCACTGTCATAAGAAAGAAAAGTAATTTGGGGATTGAAGGGACTGCCTTTCTCAGTAGGTGGAGATATTTCCTGGAGAATGCCAGCGTGATCGATGATGCCCACCGGTTCTGTATTCAATGAAAATGCAGTCACAATCAGGACAACGGCGAACATCAGACATATCATTAGAGGCAGGCTCAATAAGCCAAACAGGAACCGTTTGGTGAAGACGTGTTTGATATATTCATGTTTGATGATTTGCCAGATTTTAGCCATGTTGTTCATCTTCCTTTTTCCCCACAACCTGGATGAAGATCTCGTTCAACGGCGGAACCGCAATCTCAAACTCCGTCAATTCGAATCCAGAATTGATCAAGTTTTTCAAAATTTGGTTGGGCTGTGCCTGCTCTTCAAGGATCAGGCGATAGCGTCCGTTCAGCTTCTTCACTTCTGAAACGCCCTCGATCGTTTCTGGTAAAGGATCAATTGGTGTGACAAGGATGTCGCGTGAGGTGAATTGTTTTTGGATTTCTTGCAAGCTGCCATAAAGGACGCGATGTCCATGATCGATCAACAGAATGCGGTCGCAAAGTTCTTCCACCTGGTTCATCTGGTGGGTGGACATAATGATGGCTTTACCTTCATCCCGTTTGCTCACAAGCAGATCCTTGACCATTTCGGTGTTGACAGGGTCCAACGATGTAAATGGTTCATCAATGATCACCAGTTGGGGATCATGCACAAGTGCGGAAATGAGCTGTGCTTTTTGCTGCATACCCTTACTGAGCTCCTTAACCTTCTGATTACGATACTCATAGAGGTCAAATCGTTTCATGTAGGCTTCCAGCTCTGATTTCGACTGGTTTTCTGGCATCCCTTTCAGGCTTGCCAGAAAGGTCAGGCAGCGTTCCAGGGGGATATCCTGGTAAAGTCCGCGTTCTTCAGGGATATAGCCGATCTGGTTTTTCTTCTCTTCGGTCATAGAGCCGCCCAAGACCTGGATCTCACCTGAATCTGGTTCGAAAATATCCAGGATCATTCGGATGGTGGTGGTTTTCCCGGCACCATTCGGGCCTAAAAGGCCAAAGATTTCTCCTGGCTGAACTTCAAAACTGAGCTGATCAACTGCTTTGAGCTCGCCAAATTTCTTAGATATGTCACTTACATTTACGATTGTCATGGTTACCTCTCAGAATACCAATTCTATTTTTGCATTACACCATAATCATAACTGCTGAAGAATATCGCCAGCATAGATTATCTATGGTTATCGTCAATAATGATTTAAAAATGAATCAATTAATAATATTTGGGCACGGACAATTGTACTACGCCGTTGACGATTTTTCAAAAATACCCCGTAAAACGATCCAATTTTTTTGAATTTTCAATCAACATAAATCTTTCCGTCACCATGTGTGGATATTGATCCTACACGTGAAGCAGAGATGCCTTCCTGACGCAGCTTCGCAATAAGGCTTAGAGCCTCATCTGCCGGCAGACTGATCAGGAGTCCCCCGGACGTTTGTGCGTCAGCTAAGATAGCCTGGTCAACTGGTGAAATGGTATCCGCAAACTGTACAAAGGGCTTCACAAATTCGAGGTTGTTGAGGGTGCCGCCTGGAATGATGTTCATCCCTGCGAATGTGTGTACTTCAGGTATGATGGGGACATCCATCATATTCACCCGGGCTTCAACCTTTGAGCCAGCGGTCATCTCATGCAGATGACCCAAAAAGCCAAAACCGGTGATATCGGTGCAGGCATTCACATTGAATTTGTGCATGCATTCTGCCGCGGTCTTATTAAGTGCAGCCATAATTTCGATAATTTTTGTTTCTGTGGGTTTGTCCAACAGACCTGATTTTAGTGCTGTTGTCAGAATACCGATCCCAAGGGGTTTGGTCAAAATGAGGGCATCACCCGGTTGTGCAGTGCTGTTGCGCAGAATCTTATCGGGATGGATCATACCAGTGACCGCCATGCCGTATTTTGGTTCGCTGTCGTCGACCGTATGCCCGCCAAGAATGGCGATGCCAGCTTCCTGGGCTTTGTCCTGAGCACCTCGCAATATCTCTTTGAGGACATCCAAAGGAAGCCGGTTGGATGGAAAACCAACAATATTCAATCCAAAAATCGGTTCTGCACCCATGGCATAGATATCGGAGAGGGAATTGGCGGCTGAGATCGCTCCAAACCAGTAGGGATCATCAACGATTGGTGTGAAGAAGTCCACGGTTTGAACGATTGCCAGATCATCCCGAACGAGATAGACAGCGGCATCGTCATTCGTTGAGGAATCCACCAGGGCTTTGGGATCCACCATAACGGCCATATTTGCCAGCACTTTTTCCAGAGCCTGGGGTCTGAGTTTACAGGCGCACCCCAATCCATGGGTATAGCGGGTCAGCTTGATTTGGCTGATATCCTCGCCTATATTTTGTTTCGTCGTTGCAGTTTGCGGTAGGAGCGGTGTGAGAGCTTTGGTTAAGACCTCCACAGCCTGATCGATTTCTTCAGGGGTTGTACTCCTGCCCACTGAGAATCGGACCGTGCCCATGGCGTAATCAACGGGAACGTGCATCGCATCCAAAACATGGGATACATCAATTTTGTCCGAATGACAGGCGGCGCCTGCAGATGCTGCCACAGTTTTACCAATTTCCGAAAGCAGTGTATTGGCTTCAACCATATAGAAGCCCAAACTGAGGGTATTGGGCAGACGCAGGTCGGGATGACCATTGAGGATGAAACTGCCCTCTGGCAGCGCAGCCTGCAAACCTTGATGGAGACGATCACGCATGGCTTGGAAGTGAGCGATGTTTTTATCAAGGTCTCTTTTCGCAATTTCACAGGCTTTGCCCAACCCGACAATCTCGAGAACGTTCTCGGTCCCTGGACGCCGGTTGGATTCATGATCCGCCCCGAACATCAATTTCTCAAGCTGCAAACCCGCTCGAACATAAAGTGCGCCCACACCTTTAGGCGCGTAGAGTTTATGCCCGGCGATAGAGAGCATGTCCACACCCAGTTCGTTTACATCAACAGGCCACTTACCCAACGATTGCGCAGCATCGGTATGAAAGACTGCACCTGCCTGGTGAGCGAGTTCCGCCAGCTCTCGGATGGGTTCAATCGTGCCGACTTCATTGTTGGCGTGCATGATCGTCACCAACAGGGTTTGGGATGACAGGGCTTTTTGGAGTTCTTCGGGGCTGACCAGTCCATATTGATCAACAGGCAGATAGGTGACGTGAAATCCCTGCGTTTCAAGATAGCGGCACACTTCTAAAACAGCAGGATGTTCGATCGCGCTTGTGATAATGTGATTTCCCTTGTTCCGGTTGGCAAAGGCATAACCCCGAATGGCGAGGTTATTGCTTTCAGTACCGCCGCTGGTAAAGTAAACCTCAAAAGGTTGACCGTTGATCGAGTCGGCAACTTGCTTACGCGCGTTTTCAATCGTCATTTTTGCCTGGACGCCAAAGGGATGGCTGCTGGAAGGGTTACCAAAATGATCGTAAAGAAAAGGCGCCATTGTGTCGGCGACTTCTTTTGCGATCGGCGTGGTGGCGTTATAGTCGAGGTAAACAGGTTGATTTGGAGGCATTCTTCCTCATTTCTTGAAGACGGTTATAAATAATTATACTCAGGCGTAACAAAAAACCATCCGATGGATCAATCCGTCGGATGGTTTTGCTGTTGATTAAAAGTTTTGGGTTATTCCTTTTCGTAAGGCTCGCCGTCGGCTGCGGGTGCCTGTCCCTTGCCGATAAAGCCTGCCAAAACGATCATTGTGATCAGGTAGGGCGCCATACCCATAAACTGAGCCGGGATCTTGCTGCCTAATAAGGAGAGCTTAGACCCGATCGCGTCAGCAAAGCCGAAAAGGAGACCAGCACCAAGCGATCCAACCGGGTTCCAGTTTCCAAATATCATGGCAGCCAGTCCAATAAAGCCTTTGCCTGCCGTGATGCCTTCATCAAACCGACCCACGGACCCAAGGGTGAAGAATGCACCGGCAATGCCTGCAACGACACCGCTGAGGAGAACCGCAACATAACGAGTCTTGATGACGTCGATCCCAAGCGTATCTGCTGCCTTGGGATGTTCACCTACGGCACGATGACGCAATCCCCAGCGTGTTGAAAACAGGGCAACTTGCAGGATGATCAACAGGGCAAACATCAGGTAGACAAACATATTGGTGTTGAACAAGATTGGTCCGACAACCGGGATGTGTGCCAGACCTGGAAGGGGTACACGTGGAAATGTGGGGGGGCGATTCAACGCTTGATTGGTTTGCAGGAACTTTTGCGATAAAAAGGCGGTCATTCCGGCTGAAAAGATGTTAATCACCGTACCCGAAATCACCTGGTTGATCTTGTATTTGATCGAAAGAACGGCATGAATGAGCGCTAACAGAACGGCGGACAAAATCCCGCCGAGCAAACCGACCCAGGCGTTTTGAGTGACGCTGCCCACCAGTGCACCGATCATGCTTGCCATCAGCATCATACCTTCGATGGCAATATTGACGACCCCGGCGCGTTCTGAAAGAATCCCTGAGAAGGCACCCAGGGTAATGGGAACGGCAAGGAGTACGGCACTATTAAGCATGCCAGCCAGGTTTATGGAGCGGTCAGCAGCCTGCCAGGTGAGAAAGCCAAAGATCAGAAATAATCCACAAAGGCCGACCATGCCGTTTGTGGCTCGTCCAAATCCTTTTATCAGTTGAAATATGCCAACAGCCAAACAAAGAACGGCCAGGATGATCAGAGTGGTCCGGCTGGGAATGATCCAATCGCCTGCTTTTCCAATGTCAATACCACCGGGAGTCATAACGAACGTGGTAAAGACATCAGGGGCTACAGTACGGACAAAGACAGCCAGAATCAAAAGCCCGATAAGAACCTCGATGATCCCCATCACGATCTTCCTGGTGGGGGAGACATCATAGATTCTTCGATGGGTAACAGCTTGTGATGCAGTCGTCATTATTGACCTCCTCCCCACCCACTCACAAAGACTGTGGGTTCTTCTTGTTTTGGTTTTCGTAAGCGGTAAATGGCCCGGATGATAGCGGGTGCAGCAACAAACATCAAGATGATCGCTTGAATCACGCTCACGATGTCGATGGGGATCTTAGAAACAACCATCATTCTCGTGGCACCGTTGCGAAGTGTTCCAAACAGGATCGAAGCGAGCACAACACCCAACGGGTGATTGTTGCCAATCAGGGCGAGGGCAATGCTGTCGAAGCCGTAACCGGAGGAAAGTCCCAGTGCCATGCTGCGGTTGACTGCCAAAATTTGGATCGCCCCTGCCAACCCAGCCAGGGATCCTGAAAGCGCCATCCCGATCATCGTTGTCGTGTTGACATTCAGTCCAGCATATTTAGCGGCTCGAGGATTTGTGCCAACCGTTCTCAGGTTCAAGCCCCATTTGGTCTTGAATAAGATCCACCAGATCAACCATGCAACGCCGAGTGCAATGAAGAATCCCAGGTGAAACCTAATCGGTGCAGGGAAGAATTGGGGAATCTGGGCGCTTTCTTCAATGAGAGGGCTGATGGGCATACCGCCTGCACCTTCGCGATTCATGGGACCGGAAAGCAGCCATTCTGTCAGGCGGAACGCAATCCAGTTCAACATGATCGTGTTGATCACCTCATGGGCACCTGTCTTGGCTTTTAGAAAACCTGCAATAAAACCCCACAGGGCACCACCCAAACCGCCGGCAATGAATGCCAGAGGCATATGGATGATCCAGGGCAAACCCTTGATTGCATACCCAACAAAAGTTGCACAGGCGGCACCAATGAAGAGCTGCCCTTCCACACCAATATTGAAAAGTCCGGCTCTGAAGCCCAGGGCAACAGCCAGACCGGCAAAAATGTAAGGCGTTGCCTGGACCAGGCTTTCAAGGAAGGGGTTGATTGCACCATAAATCTCTTCTTTGTTCCCTGAAGAGAATGCATTGAAGATCCGGACAGGGTCGCCGATGGAGCCTGTAAAGAGCGCCTTGTAGGCTGTAAAAATTTCAGAAAAAGCAGTTTTAATCCCTAACCCAAACGATTCATCAAATGCTTCATAAACCGAGGGGCTGGTGATCGCAATGAGAAGTGCGCCGACAATTAAACCTGTAACGATTGCTAATAACGGGATGATTATCCTGGAGGGTTTTTTCGCCTTTTGTGTCTCCTGTGTCTTTTCAGGTTGTTCGAATTCAGTCGGTTGTTCTTGTTCTGGATCTGGTTTAAATTTTTGTTCTTGATTCAAAGAAACACCTCCTTAATTGACAGGTTCGGCAAAATTAATTTCCTCGGGCGATACTCCATCTGGAAGCACACCAGCCATCAAACATCCCACCTGCTCTTTGGTGACATTTTTATTGGGGAAAATAGCAATGATCTTTCCACGATACATCACAGCAATCCGGTCTGAAAGTTCCATGATCTCATCCAATTCCGGGGAGATCAATAAAACGGCACACCCCTCATCACGTTTTTGGACGATCCGTCTGTGAATGTATTCAATCGAACCCACATCCAACCCACGTGTAGGTTGGGATGCGACCAAGAACTGGATTGGCCGTGATAATTCTCTGGCGATGATCACTTTTTGCTGATTGCCACCCGAAAGGTTGCTGACTGGCGTCAGCGCATTGGGTGTACGAATATCAAAATCGCGGATCAAGTTTTCTGCACGATCAAGGATCGTTTTATATTGTAAAACCACACCTTTTGAGTAGGGTTCTTTGTAATAGGTGCAGAGGACAAGATTTTCAGCAATCGGGAAGGGTAAAACAAGGCCATCTGCCTGGCGATCCTCAGGAACATGGGCAGAACCAGTTTCCGTGATTTTGCGCGGTGTTGCTTTGGTAATGTCCTCACCCAGTAAAGTCAATTTTCCTTCTGCGGATTTTCTCAGCCCGGTGATGGCTTCAACCAATTCGGTTTGTCCATTCCCCTGAACGCCAGCAATCCCTACAATTTCACCTTCATGAACATCTAAAGCGACATTATCCACGACGATATTTTGAAATTTA
>DAINBD010000012.1:0-24214 GCA_036733105.1 Candidatus Brevefilum sp.
CTTCATCGTGCTCGGCTTGCCAATGTCATGTAGCAGTGCACCCAGTAAAGCTAACCCCTTTTTTGATCGACCAACTGTCAACTCTTCATGAATATACGCGTCAACTTGTGCTGAAAAGACGCTTAGTTCGCTTTGGGCAACCCTCAGCCACCAGGGTTCTTCAATAACGGCATCACATTGAGAAATAACCGTTATTAAACGATCTAAATAGTCAACAACGCGAAGGGTGTGGTCAAATAAAGGTAAGGTATGGGGCGGCAACGCGGGAATGGATGCCAGATCCATTATTGACGGGATCATGGTTTGAAAAATACCCACTCTGCGGCAATCTGACATTCCCAATGCTGGCTCAGGTCCTTCCAAAATTCGGAAGAACTCATCTCGTTGGCGTTCAAATGCTGTTCTTGGCAGGTTCAATGCCGCTTCAAGCATCAATGCTTCTAATCCAACGCCATAATCCAAGTCAAATTGATGTGCCAGGCGAATCCCACGTAAAACCCGCACAGGATCATCGAGGAGTGCGGTTTGGCTGCATGGCTGCAAAAGTTTTTTCTTAAGGTCCACTTGCCCGTTGAATGGATCGATCACCGTTGAAAGGTCTCGCAAGTTAACCGCCATGGCATTGATGGTGAAGTCTCGATGATATAAATCCGCTGAGAGCCCATCGCCGGTGAACTGCACAAAATCAAGCGGGGATACTTTTCCATCAGGGTTGTGCTTAAGAACTCGAGTCGTATGCCTATCGTCATCCAGTACAAAAAAACCGACCTTTAACCGCTGCGCCACACGTTTTGCCAGCGGTGTGGGATCTGAACCCATCACAAAATCAAGGTCGTGGATTTCCTTCCCCAGTAACACATCACGAACAGCACCTCCCACCAGGTACAGCTCCTGATCCGCACGCATCGCCTGCTGAATGACTTCCAGTAAGACGAGGGTCTCCGAACTAAAGTTCAGCTTCATATTTTTCCAGGTCTACGACCCCAATGAAGGGCAAATTACGGAAATACTCATCCATATCCAGTCCATACCCAAAAACGAACTTGTCGGGGATTTCAAACCCACAATATTTGATGGGCACATCCACCTCGCGCCGTGAAGCTTTGTTTAAAAGAGTGCACACCTCCAGGCTGGCAGGGTCACGGGTCCGTAAAAGCTCCAGAACCGAGGAAAGGGTGTTACCGCTGTCAATGATATCCTCGACAAGCAAAACATGCTGGTGAGCGATGCTTGTGGTCAAGTCCAGCGTTATCCGCACCTGTCCAATTGATTTGCGCGCCCCAGCCCCATAAGATGAAACGCCCATGAAGTCGATCGCGACGGGCGGCTCGATGTGGCGGATCAGATCCGTCAGGAACATCACACCACCCCGCAAGATGCAAATTGCGAGGAGCTTCTTTCCGGCGTAATCATGACTGATCTCTTCGCCGAGTTCTCGCACCCGGTTTTTAAGAACATCCTCTGATATGAGGATTTCAGCTAAGAAGGAATGATAGTCTTGCATAAGCCTCCTTTTATTCTCTTGGTACCTCATGATGTTGGCGACAGCGCGCTTCATACATTTCCTGTGCCCCAACCACGACAATGGGTTCATCATAATGAGCAGGTTTACCGTTAACCAAGCGCTGGGTTCGGCTTGCAGGACCGCCACAAACCATACAAATCGCCTGCAGTTTATCAACCTTCTCTGCACGCGCCATCAGTTGAGGCATACATCCAAAGGGTTCTCCACGGAAATCCATATCGAGTCCAGTCACGATAACCCGCAAGCCTTTTTCCGCAAGATCTTCGACAACCTCAACAATCCCCTCATCAAAAAATTGGACTTCGTCAATTCCAATAACTGTTGTGGCAGGATCAATCGCATTCAAAATTTCCAGGGATGAATCGACAGGAAGTGCATCAACATCGATCCCGGAATGCGATGTCACTTTTTTATGGTTATAACGATGATCAATTTTTGGTTTAAACACTTGTACATTCTGTTTTGCGATCCTTGCCCTTCTTAGACGCCGGATCAATTCCTCAGTCTTTCCACAGAACATGGACCCGCAAATCACTTCGACTGAACCCAATTCATGTTTCATTCAGGTCTCCCAATTAATTTCTAATAAAATAAAACAGGCAGATTGATTTATATCTGCCTGTTAAGTTTACCGGATTTTTTGATTCAAATATGAATCTAAATCGTGATTTCTTCAGCTGCTTCAGGGATCTTGTAGCCTTTTTGACGCAAGGCTTTCTTGAGATCAATCAGAGATTTTCGGCCAAAGCCGCTGATATCCAGCATTGCTTTCTCGCCGCCTTCTAATCGTTCTAGAACATCTGCGATGCTTGAAATGCCGGCTTCTTCAAGAATATTGTCTACACGGGTACCCAATTCAAGCTCAGCAATTGGGAGTTCACCTGAGGCTTTTTGTTCATCTTTTGCCTGCTGATTTTCGATGTAGTCCTGGCGAACCTGCAGCCGTTTATAGAAGCGATCCACCTGACCTTCGCGGTCGAGGATGCGCTGCTGTTGACCAGTGTAGAATGGATGACAATTGGAGCAAACCTCAGTACGGATTTCTTTCTGGGTAGAACCTGTTGTCCAGGTTGCACCACAAGAGCCGCAAATGACCGTTGCATCTGGATAATATTGAGGATGAATTTCTTTTTTCATAATTTCGTCACAATCCTTTCAAAAGTGAACACTTCTTATTCTTCGTCCTCTGGGACTGTAACGACATGCACCTTTTTGCGTCCACCTGGCATGGTCTCAAAATGAACCAGACCGTCAACCGTGGCAAAAAGAGTATGATCCCTACCTATGCCAACGTTCCACCCAGGATGAACCTTGGTGCCGCGCTGCCGGACGATGATGTTACCGCTAAGGACATATTCACCACCATATTTTTTCACACCAAGTCGTTTTGATTTACTATCACGACCGTTTCGCGAAGAACCGCCACCTTTTTTATGTGCCATTTCACTTACTCCATTTCAATCGATTCGATCAGCAAACGTGTATATTGCTGACGATGACCTGATTTTACCCGATAACGCTGTCTCGGTCGGTACTTGAAAACCAGGATCTTGCGACCCTTATAATGATCGAGAACCTTAGCCTGGATTTTGACACCATCAACAACAGGGGTGCCAACAGTTACTTTACCATCATCAACGTACAGAAGAACGTCTTCCAGTGTCAGGGACTCGCCCACCTCGTTCGGCAATCGATCGACTTCGATCGAATCACCTTCAGCAGCACGGTATTGCTTGCCGCCTTGTTCGACAATCACATATTTCATTTTTTCTACTCCAATCTTCACTTAACCAAACTTCTTGCGTGCAACCGCCAGAATTCGGGAAAGTTGGGGTTACATGATATTACCCCAGCAAAAACGTCCTGCCGGGGCAAGGAACATTATTATAGTGTTTCCATTATTAAAAGTCAACTGGCTTTTGGGGTAAAATGAAGCCAATTCCCCACAAAAAGACTTGACAACTTTCCTCTTGCATTATTTTAATTTTTACACTATACTGGTAACACTAGTGGTTAAAAGTGGAGGAAAGTGGGTTGTTGTTGAGCGCTGGCACAACCGGCGCGTTGTTGCAATAAAGGAGAGGCAGCGCAAATGTTTCTGGGGCGCTACGAGCACACCATCGATGAAAAAGGAAGGATCACCATCCCCGCAAAATTTCGCGAGGAATTAGGTGACTCTGTTTACATTACGCAGGGGTTTGATGGGAACCTGCAAGCTTTTCCATCAGCCCTGTTTGAGATGATGTCCAACCAGGTGCGCTCGATCAGTTATCTTGACCCCAATAGCCGTATGCTCCGCCGGATCCTTTTTTCGAATGCCGAGAATATCAAGTTCGATAACGCTGGCCGCATTCTGTTACCGTCTTTTCTGAGAGAGACTGCAAACCTCAAAGAAATTGCGATCGTGGTCGGTAGTGGTGAGTATTTTGAACTCTGGTCACCGGACAAATGGCAAGCGCAACAGACATCGCTCAACGACATTAAAGCGAATGAACAAAGATTCAGCGCCCTGGATTTGAAAACCCTGCAATGAAAACAAATATATTTGGGGGGGATCTTTCGTGAACCACCCTTACGAACCAGTCCCCCACCAACCAGTTCTTTACCATGAAGTCCTGGATGCTTTGCGTCCCGAGTCTGACAAATACTACGTCGACGGTACCCTTGGGGCAGGCGGACATGCGGAAGGCATTTTGCATCGTTCAGAACCGCTGGGCAAGCTGGTGGGGCTTGATCTTGATCCGCAAGCACTAGCAATTTCCAATAAGCGGCTTTCCCTTTTTGGAGAAAGAGTGATCACACAGCAAGCCTCCTATCTGCTTCTTCCTGAAATCCTAAACCAACTCGGCTGGCATCAAGTGCATGGGATCCTCCTGGATTTGGGCGTTTCGTCCATGCAGATCGACCAGCCCGGACGCGGATTTTCTTTTCAGGCGGAAGGTCCTCTGGATATGCGCTTTAACCGGGAAACAGGTTTGAGCGCTGCTGACCTCGTTAATACATTGAGTGAAGCCCGGCTCTCGAAAGTGCTTTGGGAATTTGGCGAGGAGCGATTCTCTCGAAGGATTGCACGAGCGATCGTTGCAGCAAGACCCATAAACACGACGACAGAGCTTGCCGACCTGATCAAGAAAGAAATCCCGGGTTATGAGTCACACATCCACCCGGCCACACGAACCTTTCAGGCACTCAGGATCGCAACCAACCAGGAGCTTGAGACGCTTTCGAAGGCACTACCAAACCTTGTGTCATGTTTGGCTGCGGGCGGAAGAATTGCCGTGATCAGCTTCCATTCCTTGGAAGATCGGATCGTTAAGCAATTTTTCAAGAAAGAAGGCCAGGATTGTATTTGTCCACCAGAACGACCTGTGTGCACCTGTGGTCATGTCGCTTCATTAAAGTTGATCACAAAGAAGCCCATCAGGCCAACACAGGACGAAATTATTAGAAACCCGCGATCCAGCAGTGCAAAACTAAGGGTCGCTGAAAAGATATAACAAAATTTTATCGGTTACAGGATTAATTAAATGAAGACAAATCTCATACAAGCATATAAACAGGCACCATGGCGAATCCAACTGCAATGGATTGGCCTTTTTTTGCTTGGATTGGTCCTGATCGCAGCCATCACAGGTGTTTACTTAAATATCAGTGCGCAGGCTGCAACATCTGGTCGTATGATCCAGTTTATTGCACGTGACATCGACGATATCAACAATGAAATCGCAGAGTTGACCACTGGTCTTGCCAGAGCCAGATCTGCTGAGAACATGCTGAAGCGATCGGAAGAGTTGGGCTTCGATATTATCAATCCAGCAGAAGCCGTCTACCTGGAAATCCCTGGATATAACCCTGAAGACTATGTTGTCCTGGCACCGCCCAGGGTTAGCTTTATTTCCGAATCACCCATCATTCGTTCTGCCTATAAAGTCTCTCTTTGGGAATGGTTCAAGGAAAGAATTTGGCAGCTCCCCATATCTGTTGACCAGCCTCTGGAGGAAATCATCCCATGAAACCTCCATTTTTCAAACGTTATGCCTTTGTGCTTGGCGTATCCATCATTGCCGGCATTGCCATTATCATTCAGCTGGTGAGAATCAATTACACCACCTATGCTTCTGAACTGATTGCAAAATCGGAAGATTATCAGGGTGTCAATAAGCTGGTTTATCCCCCGAGAGGGACAATTTATGATCGCACCGGGCATATCCTCGCTACCAACCAGGTTGGATATGAATTAGGCATCGATCTGAAGCACGTTATCGACCCCGAATCCATCGCCTTTGCTATCGCAACCCTGGTTGAAGATGTTGAGTATGCGGATGTTTACACAATAGCAAACACAGGACAGCGAGAACAAGAGAACAGGTACTTTGTCCTCTCAAGCTATGTCAGCAAAGAAATCATTCAAGAAATTGAAAATTTGGAAGAAAATTATGCCCTGAGGAGAGCGGAAACAAAATCCATTAAACCCAGTTTGAACGGGTTGGTGTGGACGCCCATGTCTCAGAGAGCTTACCCAGAAGGCACATTGGCTGCAAATATTCTTGGGTTCTACAACTATTTTTCACGCGAAACTGCCCAGGGGGTTTATGGCGTGGAAGAGGCATATAACCGTCTTTTATCTGGAAAGCCAAAAACGGTGTACATGCCCAATGATCCCTATCTTGTAGAAACCTTGCCAGAGATCAACCCTGGTGCCAGCCTTGTGTTAACCATAGATCGTGAAATTCAAAAAATGTTGGAAGACACCCTGGTAAAAGCCATGGACTGGTCAGGCGCAGAGGGCGGAACCATCATCGTTTCAGACCCGGAAACCGGCGAAATTCTTGGCATGGCAAGCACCCCGTTTTTCGATCCCAACAAATATTGGGAATACCAGGAAACTTTCTCAGGGATCACACCCTACAACCGTGCGATTGGAACAGCTTATGAGCCTGGATCCGTTTTCAAGGTCATCACGATGGCAGCAGCTTTGGATAGCGGCGAGGTGACACCAGAATCCACCTACAACGATTTCTCAGGTGTTTTTTGGGTGGATAACACCTGGCCAATCTACAACTGGGATGGCGGTGCCTGGGGAGAGCAGACCATGTTGGGCTGCATGCAATATTCATTGAACGTATGTCTCGCCCATGTTGCCATTGATGAGCTGGGAGATGAACTTTTTTACCATTACTTACAGTCCTTTGGCTTTGGTCGGAGCACAGGAATCGATCTCGCTTCTGAAGCGAATTACCCGCTCCGTTTACCTGACAACAACCAGTGGGTCGTCCTCGACCTTGCAACCAACTCATTCGGACAGGGCATCGCCGTCACACCTATCCAAATGGTCACAGCGATTTCTGCAGTAGCCAACGAAGGCAAAATGATGACACCTCATGTCGTCCGGAGTGTGATCGATCAAGGACAGCAGTACAATGTCAACCCTCAGGTGATCAATACCCCTATATCGGCTGAAACTGCAAAAACGCTAACTGATATGTTAGCCATTGCCCTGGAAGAAGAAGCTTCTATTGCCCTGGTTGAGGGCTACCGGGTGGCCGGGAAAACAGGCACAGGTGAAATTCCAACTGAGCTTGGTTACACAAGCAGTCTGACCAATACTTCATTCGTGGGGTGGGGTCCTGCTGATGATCCAAAATTTATTGTTTATGTCTGGCTCGAAAAACCAACCATTTCAAAATGGGGCTCTGAGGTTGCAGCACCCATTTTCAGCGATGTCGTCGAAAAACTTGTCGTTTTGATGAAGATCCCGCCGGATAATATTCGGCTTGGAATCGCCAACGAGTAGAAAAAGCTATGATAAGTCTGAACGCGCTAATCAATACTTTGATTGAAAATATCACAGCTCCTCTGGAAATGGACATCCAGGGTGCTGAGATTGATTCGCGCCAAGCGCAGCCGGGAAGCCTCTTTATCGCTTTACCCGGTGAGAAAACCGATGGACACGAATTCATCCAAGCGGCTTTCGATAATGGCGCACATCTGGCTTTGGTACATAAAGAGATTGATGCGCCTTGCCATACCGTTGATCTGAGGCTTGGGTATTATGATCCAGACCAATGGCCGGCGGATTTCCCGGTTTGCTTGCGGGTAGAAAACACTCTGACTGCACTTCAAACCATAGCCACACACTGGCGGAAACAACACAATTTACGTGTGATTGGGATCACCGGAAGTGTGGGCAAGACAACAACCAAAGAATTGACAGCCTCTTTGCTGTCACAAAAATATAATGTGCTTAAGAATCCTGGCAATCGCAACAACGAAATCGGATTACCGCTGACCCTTCTGGAACTTGAAAACAAACACGATTATGCCGTTCTGGAAATGGGGTTTTATGTGCCAGGTGAAATTCAAACACTTTGTGATATTGCACAACCGCAGGTCGGTGTGATCACGAATATCGGCACGGTACACGCAGAACGAGCTGGTTCCCAGAAAATGATTGCAAAAGGTAAGTCTGAACTGGTTCAGGCGCTACCCCCCGACCCGGATGGTATTGCGATCCTGAATATGGACGATCCCTGGGTCAGATGGATGAGAGACCGAACGGAAGCGAAACTGATGACCTATGGTATTTATGAATCCGCCGATTTGACGGCAAGCCAGATCAAATTGCATGGGATCGATGGGATTTCCTGTGTCATCTCCTATCAAGGGGAACAACATCCGGTGCATTCTCCACTGCTGGGTGAGTTCTCTGTCTACACCATCCTGCGCGCTTCGGCAGTAGCGCTTGCTGAAGGACTGACCTGGGACGAAATCGCTCAAGGTCTTTCCACAAGCCGCGTCGATTTGCGGATGCACACCTTTGCCCTTTCAAATGGTGCAACGGTTATTGATGACACCTATAATGCCTCACCCGAATCGACCATTGCCGCCCTGAAATTTCTCAAGTCTTTGGGCGGACGCCGAGTAGCAATTTTGGGCGACATGCTTGAATTGGGGCCCTATGAACAAGACGGTCATCAACAGGTTGGTGCCTTTTGTGCCAATTCAGTCGAGCTTCTAATCCTGGTAGGTGAACGTTCAAAAATAACAGCGCAATCGGCACTCAAAAATGGATTTTCAGAAGAGAAGTTGTTCTGGTTCAAAGATGCCAATGAGGCTGCCAGACCAGCAGCAGGATTAATTAAGAAGGGGGATGTGGTTTTAGTGAAGGGTTCAAACAGCATGCGGATGGACAGAATCTTAACCGCTCTGGAGGTGAAACCATGATGGAAAACACTTCCGTTGCCATAGCAATTAGCGGGCTTAGTTTTATGATGACGATCATCTGGGGTGAACCCCTGATACGCCTATTAAAAGCGTGGCATATCGGAAAAATCATTCGCCAGGATGGACCAGATCAACATACAGTTAAAACGGGTACGCCTACCATGGGTGGTTTTATGATCCTCATCCCCGTAACGTTATTAACAGTGTTATTCAATGCGGTATCCATCTTTGGTTTCAATCTTTTAGGACGCTCTGTCTTACTGCCCTTGATGACCATGTGGGCATATGCACTGCTTGGCGCGATTGATGATTGGGAAGGGATCCGAGGTCCAAGACGAGGATTGGGGATGCGAGCCTCAGTAAAGTTTGCAATCCAGGTCCTGCTTGCCATTGTGATTGCATTTGCATTGCGCGATCTTTTAGAAGTACCCCAATTACTCTGGTTTACCGCCGAAGAACCCATGGCGCTTGGAATTTTTTACATCCCAGTTGCCGTTATTATCATCGTCGGAATGTCGAACGCAGTTAACCTGACAGATGGTCTGGACGGCTTGGCGGGTTTGATTGCAGCAACGGCATTCGCTGCTTTTGGATTTGTGGCTGTGGTTCAAGGTCAGAGTTATCTTGCACGGTTTTGCTTCTCCCTGGTTGGCGCTTTATTTGGATTCCTTTGGTTCAATGTTCACCCTGCCCTGCTTTTCATGGGTGATGCTGGGTCACTTGCTCTGGGGGCAACCCTTGGCGTGGTCGCATTAATGACCGGTCAGTGGATCATCCTGCCCCTGATTGCTGTGATCCCTGTCAGTGAGGCTCTAAGTGTGATGATCCAGGTTCTTTATTTTAAGGCCACCAAGGGCAAACGTTTTTTCAAGATGGCGCCCCTCCATCACCATTTTGAATTATCTGGATGGAGTGAAACCCAGGTCGTACAACGGTTCTGGTTGGTAAGTTTGGTATTTACTATGCTGGGCATTGCTTTGGTCATGGTGGAGTGACAAATGACACAATGGGACGGTAAAAAGGTGGTAATGATTGGTGCAGCCCGACAGGGTTTGGCACTCTCGCGCTACCTTGCTGGTAAAGGGGCATCTGTCATCGTCAATGATCAACGCCCCGAAGCAGACCTGGCGGATATCAAAACATCCCTTTCACAACATGGGATTCGACTTGTATCAGGGTCACACCCACTCGACTTACTCGATGAAGCTGATCTGATCTGCCTTTCAGGCGGGATCCCATTGGAATTGCCGTTGGTTCAGGAAGCCCTTCGCAAGAATATCCCCCTCTCTAATGATTCTCAGATTTTTCTCGAGCATGTACCCTGTAAAGTCATTGGCATCACAGGTTCGGCGGGAAAGACCACAACGACAGCCCTCGTGGGTGAAATTGCACGAAAGCATTTTGCACTCAGATATCCCGATAATACCGTCTGGGTGGGTGGGAACATTGGTAATCCGCTTATTTCCTACCTTGATCAAATCCAGCCAGATGACCTAGCGGTTATGGAACTCTCCAGCTTCCAGCTTGAGATCATGACCCGCTCTCCCGACATTGCCGCCATTCTGAACCTGACACCAAATCATCTCGATCGTCACGAGACAATGGCAAAATACATATCCGCAAAAGCACAGATTTTGACCCATCAAACATCGAATGATGTTGCCATACTTAATAGAGATGATGTTAATGTCCGGGAACTTTATAAAGAGGTAAAAGGAAGAAGAATCACTTTTGGTTTGAACATACCCCATGACAGGCAGGATGCAACTTATTACAAACGTGGGAAGCTCTACCTCCAGGCAAGCGGACAGGTTGCAAAGATCATCAACGAGGATTTGATCAACCTTCGTGGGAAACACAATCTTTATAACGTCCTGGCAGCCATTGCCATATCTGCAGCGGCTTCCTTTTCGATCCAAGCAATTTATGAGGGTATTTCGTCGTTCCAAGGCATTCCGCACAGGATGGAATTTGTCAGGCAATGGAACGGCGCCGATTGGTATAACGACTCAATTGCCACCGCACCAGAACGTGCCATTGCAGCCATCGAATCCTTTGAGGAGCCGATCGTTTTACTGGCTGGCGGACGGGACAAGGATTTGCCCTGGGATAAATTTGCCCAAATTGTCTGTGAACATGTGGATCACCTTGTTCTTTTTGGAGAAGCGACAGGACTGATCCAACAGGCGGTAAACACAATTAAATCGGGCGAACGTCCCTTCACAGTTGACCGTTGTGAAGGCTTGCGTGATGCTGTGAAGGTCGCAGCTGAACGTGTCGAACCCGGCGATGTGGTGTTGCTTTCGCCTGGCGGCACAAGTTTTGATGAATTTATCGATTTCGAAGATCGTGGAAGGTGTTTTATACAATGGGTGAAGGAACTTACGTAACCAGGCAGAAAAATCATACCGGAATATCCCGGACACTCAGGCTGCCATTTGATGTTCCGATGCTCCTGATCGTTGTCGTCCTGCTGGTATTTGGGTTACTGATGGTGTATTCCGCCAGCTGGGATTATTCCATTGCCATGGGCAAAGGTCCAACCTATCTGTTTGGGCGTCAGGTCCTTTGGGTCCTTCTCGGTGTTGTTACCGCAACAATCACAAGCCTGATCAACTATCATTTTTATAGAAGATTCCTCGTCCCAATGTGGCTTGGAACCCTGGCGCTATTATTCGCTGTTCTGATCGTCAATCGGGGACAGGGTACGGAGGTTACCCGTATGCTGGTTGGAGGTTCCATTCAACCTTCAGAGATGGCAAAAGCTGTCATCATCATTTACCTGTCCTTCTGGTTATACAACCGCCAGGACACCATCAATAACATCCAGATTGCCTTTATTCCCCTGGGCATGATCCTGGGGATCACATTCAGTTTTATTATTATGCAGCCTGACCTGAGTGCTGCACTGACTGTTCTAATCCTGGGTGGGCTCTTATTCTACCTGGCAGGGGGTGATTGGAAGGTCATAATCCTGATAATAGTGATCACGCTCCTGGTTGGCATCCCACTCGTCTACCTTTATCCGACAGGCCGGGACCGGATCACATCTTACCTGACAAGCCTCAATAATCCACTGGAAAGCAGCTACCACATCCAGAGGAGCCTTGAAGCTGTTGTCAAAGGCGGATGGTTTGGCGCTGGTATCGGTCAGGCAGATACCAAGTTCACGGGGTTACCCCTGGCGCCGACTGACAGCATTTATGCGGTCATAGCCGAAGAAACCGGAATTATTGGCGGTTCGTTTGTGGCATTATTGTACGTCCTGCTCGTCTGGCGAGGTTTTGTGATTGCCAAAAATGCACCCGATCAATTAGGATCCTTGCTGGGGTTTGGATTGACAGCTTGGATCGGGATCGAAGCATTAATGAATATGGCTGTGATCGTTGGCTTATTACCCTTTACCGGGAATGCTCTGCCGCTCATCAGTGCTGGCGGCTCAAGTATGGTTGTCACGATGACAGCCATTGGGATCATAATGAACATTTCAAGAACATCAATTCAGCAAAAATCTACAGAAAGGAGTCCACAAGGTGCGGTTGTTGATTTGCGCAGGCGGGACGGGCGGGGGCGTGTACCCGGCAATCACCGTTCTTGAAGCGCTTGGATCAGAAAAGCATGCAATATTATGGGTCGGCGGTCGTGAAGGATTGGAGGAAGAATTGGTGACCAGGTTAGGCATCCCTTATACATCCATTGAGGCAGCAGGTGTGCATGGCGTGGGTCTTCGCCAGCTCCCTGGCAATATCCTCAAATTATTGAAGGGTTACATTGATTCCCGTCGAATCCTTCGATCCTTCAAACCGGATGCTCTCCTCTTTACCGGCGGGTACATTGCCTTCCCCATGGCTGTGGCTGGCTTGCGAAAGCCCTCTTTACTGTACGTGCCGGACATCGAACCAGGACTGGCAATCAAAGCCCTGGCTCGCTTTTCTGATCGAATCGCTTTAACAACAGAGGAATCTGCAGCATATTTCCCCAATAAATCAAAACTAACCGTGACGGGTTATCCTGTTCGTCCAGATCTAAAAAAGTGGACACGCACTGAAGCCTTGGATTACTTTGGTTTTGACCCCACCTTACCCACACTGACTGTTACAGGGGGCAGTAAAGGGGCAAGGTCGATCAATACTGCACTCCTTAAAATCCTCCCAAGCCTTCTGGAGGAAATCCAAATCGTCCACCTTAAAGGGCATTTGGATTGGGAGATTATTGATGAACAAACAAAGAATCTGCCCAAAGAGCAAGCCCAACGTTACCAGGCATTTCCATACCTGCATGAAATGGGTGCAGCATTTGCTGCTGCAGATTTGATTGTATCAAGGGCAGGGGCATCCAGCCTGGGAGAATATCCTCAATTTTCCCTGCCTGCCATCCTTGTCCCCTATCCGCATGCCTGGCGTTATCAAAAGATCAATGCGCAGTATCTTGCTGATCTTGGGGCGGCAGTGATTCTGAATGATGAAGATTTAGAAATAAATCTATATACACAAATTCGCAACCTGATTACAAATCAGGAAGCCCTGAGCCAGATGAGCAAAGCGATGGCATCGGTGGCAACACCCGATGCTGCCGAAAGAATAGCCAGGCTTATTCAAGAGATGGCGAATTTGCCCAAAGGAGGTGAAACAGCATGGTAAGTCTATCCGTTCTATTTTGGATGTACGTTATCCTGTTTGCCCTGATCGGTGGTCTGCGTGGTTGGACTAAAGAAATCCTTGTATCTGCAGGAGTGATCCTTGCGATGTTTCTGCTTACCGTGATGGAAAACTTCATTCCATTTATCAGCAAATCCCTAACACCTGAAAATACCTTTTGTGTTCGTATGGGCGTTCTGGGTGCGTTGACCTTCTTTGGGTATCAAACGCCCAATATTCCCCGCATCATTAATTCCGGGAAATTTGTGCGTGACAAATTTGAGGATGTTTTATTAGGGGTTTTCCTGGGTGGGATCAATGGTTACCTGATTTTTGGAACAGCCTGGCACTTCCTGATTGAAGCCGGTTATCCCTTCGATTGGTTAACCCCGCCGGATGAAATCACAGCGGCTGGCCAAAAAGCAATCGAACTGATCAAGATCCTCCCTCCGCAGTGGTTAGAACCGCCGTTATTATACATTGCTGTTGCCTTGATTTTTGTCTTTATTTTGGTGGTATTTATTTAATGAAACATATTCACTTGATCGGAATTGGCGGAACAGGCCTTTCAGCCATCGCCCAAGTATTGCTTGACAAAGGACATATTGTCAGCGGATCAGATCGCGCGGCTTCTCCCTTATTTAAAGCGATCACCGCTGCAGGAGCAAAAACTTTCCTTGGTCACGCCGCTGAAAACATTGTTGGGGCAGACATGGTCATCCGATCATCAGCCGTTCCTGATGACAATCCAGAAGTTGTCGCCGCGCTAGCCAACGGCATCCCTGTATTGAAACGGTCATCCTTCCTTGCAGAGCTCACCGAGGGCAAACAAACCCTGGCGGTTGCAGGAAGCCATGGGAAAACAACCACCACAGCCATGCTGACTTGGATTTTGGATCAAATGGAACAGGATCCCAGCTTCATCATCGGCGGTATAGTCAGGGGTCTGAGATGTAATGCACGGGCAGGATCAGGACCTCACTTTGTGATCGAAGCGGATGAATATGATAATATGTTCCTGGGTCTATCGCCAACAGTCGCGATCATTACCAATATTGAGTATGATCATCCCGACTTCTTCCCCACTGAAAATGACTACGATCAGGCTTTTGTTCATTTTCTCCATCGAACAAAACCTGGCGGAACGGCATTGCTGTGTCTGGACGATCCAAAAACCCACACCCTCTATGAACAAACAACAGGTGTTGACTTCAAGGTTTTAGGCTATGGCACATCGCCTGCCGCAGATTACCAGGCGGTTGATCTCATCACGCAGGATGGCTTACCCCAATTTACCCTGCGTTTTAAGAAACCTGATGGTGAAACAGAAATCTTAGGACATGTCAAGCTAAATGTCCCGGGTCGGCATAACGTCCTCAATGCAACAGCCGCCTTGGCAGCCATTCATCAATCAAGCCTTTCCCTGCCAGATGCAATTAACGCTTTGCATTCATTCACTGGAACCGGCCGCCGGTTCGAGGTGGTGGGCGAAGAAAAAGGGATCACCATCATCGATGATTACGGACACCACCCCACAGAGATTGGCGCGGCACTTGAGGCTGCCCACGCACGCTACCAGGGTCGTCGCATCTGGGCAATCTGGCAGCCCCACACATACACCCGCGCACAAACGCTGGCCGAATCTTTCGTTCGGGTCCTCGATCTTGCAGATCGGGTCATCGTTCTAAAGATCTACGCAGCCCGTGAGAAGGACCCTGGTTACTCAGCAGAAAATATCCCTCAGGCATTAGGCCGGGAAAAAGCTACCTATATTCCTGAGTTCAAAGATGCCACTGCATATCTGGAACAAGCATTGGA
The DNA here is from genome assembly GCA_036733105.1 of Candidatus Brevefilum sp. Taxonomy (GTDB): domain Bacteria; phylum Chloroflexota; class Anaerolineae; order Anaerolineales; family Anaerolineaceae; genus Brevifilum. The sequence goes on from DAINBD010000012.1 coordinate 15,205, forward strand.
ACCCGGTGATGTTGCCATCGTGTTTTCTGCCGGTGATGCCACCCAGATCAGCCAGGATCTGGTAGAAAACCTTCGCCGAGATCAAAGCAATAAAGACACCCGATTTACAAAAGCTTTGCTTGAACTCAAAGATTTTTTTGGCGGCCAGATGCATGAAAAAGCCAGTATGGCAAATTTCACCACCGCCCGGGTAGGTGGTCTGGTGCCTGCTTTAATCGAAATTAACACATTGGATGAATTGATCAATGCATCAACAACGCTCTGGCAACATGAACTCCCCTTCCTGGTGCTCGGGAGCGGATCCAATATCCTTGTTAGCGATCATGGTATAGACCGCATCATCTTGTTGAATCGCGCAAACGCCATCCAGATTGATCCGATGCAAGATCCACCCTATGTCTTTGCCGAATCGGGCGCAATCCTGGGGACGGTTGCCCGTCAAACAGCACTGAATGGCTTGAGCGGAATGGAATGGGCAGCCCCTGTTCCGGGGACTGTTGGCGGAGCGGTTTATGGGAATGCTGGCGCACACGGCAGCGATATGGCAAAAAGCGTAAAGATGGCAAAAATCTTGCACGAATCTAAAGGCGTACAGGAGTGGACGGTGGAAGAATTGGCTTACCACTACCGCAGCAGCATCCTGAAACGAGAACACATGCCAGTGGTGATACTTTCAGCAAACTTCCAGGTTGCAAAGACCAGCCGAGAGGAGGCTTGGGAAAAGATCAAGACCTATCAAGCGCATCGAAAACGAACTCAGCCACCCGGAGCATCTATGGGTTCGATGTTTAGGAACCCCCCGGGTGACTATGCTGGGCGTTTAATTGAAGCGGTTGGTTTAAAGGGATTTCGGATCGGCAATGCAGAGATCAGCCCTATCCATGCAAATTTCATCATCAACCTTGAGGGTGCCGCCGCTCAGGATATCTGGCAATTAATGAAAATGGCACAGGAAAAGGTTTTTAAGGAATTTGGAATACAACTGGAATCCGAAATCGAATTATTAGGTGATTTTGATTAATGACTGAAAAAATGAAGTTAGGCATTCTATATGGCGGTCGATCAGGTGAACATGAAGTGTCACTGATGTCCGCACGCTCGGTGTTAAGTGTCATAGACCGGAGCAAATTCGATATCGTTGAAATTGGGATCACAAGAAACGGAAAATGGTTTGTTGGTGATAACTTATGGGACAACTTGAAAAATGAATGTTATGAAGGACTGTTACCAGCCTTTTTACGTCCCTGGCCGCAAGATGCTGGGATTTATGTCCAGGAAAATGGACAAATGACCCTGTATTCTAATTTGGATGTGGTTTTTCCCGTCATGCACGGCACCTATAGTGAAGATGGCACCTTGCAGGGGCTGCTCGAACTGGCAGATATTGCTTATGTGGGCGCAGGCGTGCTCGGTTCCGCCACCTGTATGGACAAAGGTTTGTTCAAAGATGTCATGAGGACCAATGGTATTCCTACGCTGACCTATAACGTCTTCAACCGCACTGACATTCAAACCGACATGGATGCGTGTCTCAAACAGGCTGAAGCCATTGCTTCTTACCCGCTTTTCGTCAAACCAGCCAATTTGGGTTCGTCCGTGGGTATCAGTAAATGCACCAGCCGCAGCGACCTGTTGGAAGGCTTGATGCAGGCGTCTCTCTATGACCGCCGTATCCTTGTCGAGAAAGGGATCGACAATCCCCGTGAGATCGAAGTTAGTGTGCTTGGCAATGAATCGCCAAAAGCCTCCATACCGGGTGAAGTTATTCCAAAAGACATTTTCTACACCTACAAAGAAAAATACATCAACGATACAGCTGAATTGATCATACCTGCCCCGATCCCTGAACAAACCATTTCCCGGGTTCAGGATTTAGCCATTCAGGCCTACAAAGCCACAGATTGCGCAGGAATGGCACGGGTTGATTTTCTATTAGACCGAGAAAGTAATGAATTGTATCTGAACGAGATCAATACCATTCCCGGGTTCACAAAGATCAGTATGTATCCCAAGCTTTGGGAGGCATCCGGGCTGCCCTATCGCGACTTGATCGAGCAGCTCATTGACCTGGCTTTAGCCAGAAAAGTACAGCGTGATGAGACCATAAGGGAGTACCGAGGTTAAGATGGCAAATCGGCAATCGAAAGACAAGAGCCGGGCAGAAAAAATGAGATCCCGCAAGCAAAGCAGCCCTAAGGCAGCCGTGAAAGCGCCGATCAAGAGCAGCGCAACCCGCAAGCAAAACAAATACCGGGTCCCTGTCACGCGCCGCACAACACCGCCGATGCCGGTCATCAGCCACAAACGCAACAAAGTCAGGGTCCCATTGAAGGCAAAAGGTGTTGAACTGCATCTGCCAGCTTTTCCCCGTCTTCAGATTGGCTGGCGCATCATCTCAGGAGCCATTTTCTTGCTTTCCCTGATAGTTGTGATCAGCTTCTCCAGCCTGAATGCCTTCAGGGTTGCTGCGATTGATCTGCATGGCGCACTTCGGTTGGATAGCGCATCCGTCTACTCACAGCTTGACCTTGCAGGAAAATCCATCATCGAGGTTAAGCCCAAGGAAATTGCTGCAGATATTGAGACGAGCTTCCCCAGCTTGAACAGCGTCAGGGTCTCTACAAGCCTTCCCGCCAATGTCACAGTCCGGGTGACTGAACGGCAGCCGATTATCCTCTGGCAGCAAAATGAAGCGTCCTTCTGGATGGATGCAGAAGGCGTCATGTTCCCCATTCGGGGAGAAGCTGAAGTGGCACTGACGGTGATGGCAAACGGTGCACCCCCATTAGCCCCAACAGCTAAACAAGCGCTTGAAGAAACGGAAACAACCGTTGAAGAAAGCAGTAGTGAATTATTCGAAGAAGCGGAATTATTAGCCGGATCATTATCAGGCAAAATTAATTACCCTCGCACGACAACCGAATTTGTGCTTGGCATCCTTACATTAGGTCAATATGTGCCAGAAGGCAGCTATCTGCAGTACGATCCCCAATTCGGATTGGGCTGGCAGGATCCAAAAGGATGGACAGTTTATTTCGGTAAAGATATTGCAAATATTGACATCAAGCTTGCAGAGTATCAAAGCATTTTAGCTGCCTTAAATACAAAAGGCATCACCCCCACGTTAATCAGTGTGGAGTTTCTACAAGCGCCTTTCTATCGAGTGGAGTAATCAGCATGGAAGAACCAATTATCGTCGGAATCGACATCGGAACAAGCAAAATATGCACTTTGGTTGCAAGGGTTGAAGAGGGCAACAACCTGCGTATCCTGGGTGTGGGTATTGAGCCCTCACTTGGGCTGCGGAAAGGGACTGTGGTAGACCTGAACGCGGCTTCGATGGCTGTTTCCCGCTCTGTTGAAAAAGCAGAGCGAACATCAGGATTTGAGATCAATGCTGCCCTGGTGAGCCTGGCTGGTTCACATGTTTCTTCAATCAACAGCCGCGGCGTTGTTGGCATCACCGGCGGCATTGTTGACCTTGACGACATCGATCGTGCCCTGGATGCAGCCCAAGCTGTTGCCATCCCGCACAACCGTGAAATCATCCACGTGATCCAACGAGGGTTCATCATCGACGGCCAGGATGGGATTCGCACACCGGTCGGAATGCACGGTTACCGTCTGGAGGTTGAAGCACATATCATCACCGCCTCCTCATCAACCGTTGAGAACCTCAGGCAATGTGTCGGCGCATCGGGCATCGAGGTTACCCAATTTGTCCTCAATCCCCTGGCTTCCGGTGAGATTGTGCTCTCGGAAACTGAACGTCAAATGGGGGTTGCTGTTGTCGATATTGGCGGTGGAACCACCGATATGGCGATCTATATTGACGGTGATGTCTGGCATACCATGGTTCTGGCAGTGGGCGGCAACCATGTCACATCCGACATCGCTCATGGGCTCAGGCTGCCGATTTCACAGGCTGAAGAGATCAAGTTGAAATTTGGTCATGCCCTTCAATCAAGCGTCAATCCCGAAGAACAATTCTCGATTCGCAGCTTCGGTGGTGATACCCCGACCCGCATCAACCGAGTTGAGCTGGCAAATATCATCGAAGCCAGAATGGAAGAAATCTTTTACCTGGTTCTGCAGGAAATTCGACGCTCGGGTTATGACGGCCTCCTCCCAGCAGGTGTGGTGCTCACGGGTGGTTCCAGCCTGATGCCAGGGGCAAGGCAGCTTGCTTCGCAGGTAATGGGACTGCCAGCAAGGATTGCAAAACCTCAAAACCTGGTGGGTTTAACGGATCAGCTGGATTCCCCGGCATATTCAACCAGCGTGGGTTTATTGGAATGGGCATTATTGATGAGTGAATCCGGGCAATATATCGAACGACATGGGTCAAAGAACGCCAGCAACTGGCCAGACAAACTTAAGGATCTACTCAGGCGCATGTTACCCTGAGATAAATACCAAATTATAAAATATTTATTGAGTCAATTTTACGAGTCAAAAAAAGAGGAGTATATGATGGAAAAAAATTTACAACCAGAGTCATTTGCAAGAATTAAAGTTGTCGGTATCGGAGGTGGCGGGTGCAATGCAGTCAACCGGATGATCGATGAAGGCCTCACCGGGATTGAATTCATCGCCGTAAACACCGATTCCCAGGCCTTGCAATTTTGCAATGCCAAAGTGCGCGTCAGAATTGGCGAAAAAGCCACTCGCGGTCTTGGTGCTGGAGGTGACCCACGCATTGGACGCCTGGCAGCAGAGGAATCTGCAGAGGAATTATACGAGGTCCTGAAAGGCAGTGATATGGTGTTTGTCACCGCTGGACTGGGTGGCGGTACAGGTACAGGCGCTGCACCGATTGTTGCACAGATCGCAAAGGAAATCGGCGCACTGACAATTGGCGTCGTCACCCGCCCCTTTACCTTCGAAGGCACCCATCGTTCAAAATCAGCCGAAACCGGTGCATCAGCCTTGAAGGAACACGCGGACACATTGATCGTTATCCCCAATGACCGTTTGCTCCAGATTGTTGATAAACGCTCCGGTCTTCAAGATGCTTTCAAAGTTGCGGATGATGTCCTCCGGCAGGGTATCCAGGGCATATCGGAACTGATCACTGTTCCAGGTTTAATCAATCTTGACTTTGCAGATGTTAAGACGATCATGTCTGAAGGCGGCGCTGCACTGATGGCAGTTGGACAGGCAAGCGGCGAAGATCGCGCAGCCAAAGCAGCCGATATGGCGATCTCCAACCAGTTGCTAGATGTCACGATTGATGGCGCACGCGGGATCTTGTTCAACGTGACCGGCGGTGAAAGCCTCAAGCTATATGAAGTCCATGAGGCAGCCGAAATCATCAAAGAGACAGCTCATCCAGAAGTGAATCTGATCTTTGGAGCTGTGATTGATGAAAGCATGGGTGAAGATCTGCGTGTCACCGTTATTGCCACCGGGTTTGAAGGGACCAGCGTCAGCACTGCAGCAAAGAAAGTGGAAGCAGCACAGACAACCCACGCAAAACAAAACCCGCTCCCAACGATGCTCGAGAAAGATGAAGAGGATGAAGATAACTTGAAGCAGGCACACCAATCATCTGATTATGAATTTTCAACAAGGATCAATACCGATGATTTGGACGTGCCGGCTTTCTTGCGAAAACGCAATCAAAATAATTCATAGGATTATGAGTGAAGCCTCATAAAACTCCTCATATTTTTATGCAGGAATATGCGGTAGAAAACCACCTCAAAAATCCATGATCATGAGGTGGGCTTAATCCAATCCCATTTCTGGGTAACATGACTCATTACCCTTAGCAATGGGTTCGCGCGGAAAACGCAGGTGTCGCGCAACGCCTGCGTTTTTCCGCGTATATTGGCAAAGGAAATGATAAATTGGGCTGCCAATTTGAACAATTAACTTGATAAATTTTATCTAATTAGTATATAATATAAAGTAATCAGGAGGCAGCATATGTTTCAACAAATTTTTGATTGGCTTGTTTCCATGGGTTTCAACGCCCAAACAGCAACCTATCTCGGTCAGTTCTTGATCTTGTTGATGATCCTTTTGGCAGGTTGGATCATTCAACTACTGGTTAAATCCTTTATTAAGCGCGGGCTGAACCATTTCGTTGAGGGCACAAAAACATTGTGGGATGATATTTTTTACCGCAGTCATTTCTTTACACGTCTCGGCAATTTGCTGCCCCTCATCCTGGTTTATTTTTCAGCCGTTCTTTTGCCGGATCTTGCGGATTGGATCCAGCGTATCTCCCTCGCACTGATTGCGCTGGTAGGTGCCCTGGCACTCGAATCATCCCTCACCGCGATCAACGACATTTACGACGATTATGAGATTTCAAAAAGCAAACCCATCAAAGGTTACATCCAGGTGGGGAAAATAATTTTATGGCTGATTGCGCTTATTTTGATCATATCAGCGATTTTACGCTATTCGCCCCTGCTGCTCCTTGGCGGATTGGGCGCATTTTCAGCCGTTCTCCTGCTGGTGTTCAGAGATACGCTTTTAGGGCTGTTTGCCAGTGTCCAATTCGTGACCAATGATATGGTCCGGATTGGCGATTGGATCGAAATGCCAGAATACAATGCCGATGGTGAGGTCTTTGATATCACTGTCAACACTGTTAAAGTGACAAACTGGGACAAGACCATCTCCACCATTCCAACCTATGCCTTGATGTCGAATTCCTTCAAAAACTGGCGCGGTATGGAAATGTCAGGCGGACGCCGGATTAAACGTGCCGTTTACATTGATCTGAACAGCATTCGGTTTTGTGATCAATCTTTGTTGGATCATCTCAGTAGGATCAGGTATGTTGGTGATTATCTCCAGAAGAGAGAAAAGATGGTCACGAACAACGATCTCTCACACCTGATAAATGCCGAAAACATCTATGCGGGACATCACACCACAAATATGGGCGCTTTTCGTGCCTATGTGCTGGGCTATTTGCACGCTCACCCGAAAATCAACCAGGAGATGGAGATCCTCGTCCGGCATATGGCACCCACAGAAACGGGAATCCCCATCGAAATCTACGCATTTTGTACTGAAAAAGAATGGGAAATTTTCGAAGACATCCAGGCTGAAATATTTGATCACCTATTGGCGATTCTGCCCGAATTCGATTTGGCTGCCTATCAAAATCCTTCCGGACATGACATTCGCACTTTGAAGAGTGTCCCCAATGCCATTCCTATCATGGAACGTACCGTGATCTAAATTCTATTGACCATTGGAAAAACTGTATGAATTGAGGCAAGCAATAGAATCTCATTTATACAAAAGAAAAAACCAATCTTAAAATATTGTCTGGCTTGAGATATTTTAAGGTAAATTTACGCTTTTGATATTGATTTGATACATCACCTATGCTACAATAGACATTACCTTACAGATGGGGGCTAGCATGTTGTCAGCCCCATATTTAGGGGTTTTTACTTAAATTATTTTAATAATCATTTGAAGGGATTTAGTATGCAATGTCCTTTTTGTCATCATCATCTATCGAAAGTTATTGACACCAATAAAGACGCACCGGGTGGAATTCGTCGACGCCGTGAATGTCTCAACTGCGGCGAACGTTTCAGCACATTGGAACGAGCCATCCTGGCGACACCTCTCGTGGTCAAGGAAGATGGGACTCGAGAGGAATTTAATCATGATAAATTGATGCGCGGCATAAGGACTGCATGCACAAAACGACCTGTATCAGCCGCTGAAATTGAGCGTTTAGTCGGAGAAATTGAATCTTCATTACAGAGAATGGGTAAATCAGAAGTTTCATCACGCGTGATCGGCGATAAGGCTATCCAGGGATTAAAAGATTTGGACCATGTGGCATACATCCGTTATGCCACAGTTTATTTACAGCTCGATGATCTGCAAGACATTCGCACTGAAATCGATCATTTACTTTCAGAAGAAGATTAATCGTAAACCAATTTAGGAGTATATCATGTCAAACCCGGCTCAAGTTCAACCTGAGGGTCTATACCCTACCCCACCCCTGCCCGAAGATTTACCAATGATCGAACTCACTGAGAATTCACGCCAGGTTCTTTCCCGGCGCTATTTACGTAAAGGCAAAGATGGTCAACCCCAAGAAACGATCGAGGAAATGATTTGGCGGGTGGCTTATCATGTGGCAAAAGTGGAAGAGGCATGGGATCAGAATATCGAACCTCAAGCGAAAGCCTTCTATCAAATCCTAGTTTCAAAGAAATTTTTCCCCAATTCACCAACCTTCACAGGGGCAGGAACACCCTTAGGACAGCTTGCTGCCTGTTTTGTTTTACCAATCTCTGATGACATGGGTAAAAAGGATGCAGGAATCTTTACGACCTTGCGCAATGCAGCCCTCATCCAGCAAACTGGCGGGGGTAATGGATTCAGTTTCTCTCGACTACGGCCCAGCGGTTCACGCGTTAAAGCCTCTGCCGGTGAGGCAACAGGTCCGGTTGGATTCCTCCATGTCTACGACAAGGCTTTTGGAGAAATCGCCCAGGGCGGCACCCGCCGAGGGGCAAATATGGGCGTCCTGCGGGTAGACCATCCCGACATTGAAGCTTTTATTCATTGTAAAACCGATGAAAAAGCGATCATAAACTTCAATATCTCCGTTGGAATTACAGATGATTTTATGAAAGCGGTTCAGGAAGACAAGGATTGGGCATTACGCTTTCCTGAGGTAAGCTCAGATGCCTACCGCAGTTTTGATGGTGATCTCGAAGAAGCGATCCAAGCAGGCATTCCGATCAAGACGCATAAAACCGTTCGTGCCCGGGATCTCTTTGATAAAATTGCAACCCAGGCGCATCACAATGGGGAACCTGGCATGCTGTTCCTTGATGCGGCGAATCGTGAAAATCCCGTTCCGCATCTCTACCGATTAGAGTCCACCAATCCCTGCGGAGAGCAGTGGCTGGGGCCGTACGAAAACTGCTGCCTGGGCTCCATCAATCTGTCCTGCTACTTTGCCGAAGGCAACAAAGTGGACTGGGCCGCTCTCGAGCGCGACACGATACTT
>DAINBD010000013.1:0-23972 GCA_036733105.1 Candidatus Brevefilum sp.
GAAGTCACTTTGACTGGTCAAGCGTTTTCTGAGCTGCCGGACAAGGATATGACCCTCACAAGGCGTCGCAATATTGGTTTTGTTTTTCAGTTTTTTAATCTGCTGCCCACTCTAACCGCAGAAGAAAACATCCAGCTGCCCATCTTGATTGATGGAAAAAAACCAGATGCTTATCAAGAAAGAGTTGACCAACTGATCAGCCTGGTGGGTCTCAATGAACGGCGGGGGCACAAACCGGATCAGTTATCCGGTGGAGAGCAACAACGCGTAGCCATTGCACGCGCACTGGTGACCCAGCCAGCAATTTTGCTGGCAGATGAGCCTACGGGCAACCTGGACACCAAAACCGGCACGGTGATTATGGATTTGTTGCGCCGTTCATGTGATGAGCTTGGTCAGACAACAATTGTTGTGACCCATGATCCGCGGGCAGCAGCCTATGCTGATCAGGTTGTCTTTTTACGGGATGGAAAAATTCAGGAGACACGCCAGTTTGAAGATCTCCAAACCCTCCCAGACCGAATTCGAGTCATCATGGGTATTATGGAGAAAATGGAGATTTGACCAGCGTATGAAATTGATGTTGAAACTCACATTACGGTCTATACAGAGACACCCATTCCGAACAATATTATCTATGCTTGGCATTATGATTGGTGTGGCTGGCATTCTATCTTTGGGAATCACCAATCAGGCATCCATGCGTTCAATTACCAAGTTGTTTGAGGAATCCAGTGGTAAAGCCGATTTGATGGTTACAGCTGTAACAGAAAACCAAACCATATCCGATGCTACGATCAGGTTCACAGAGAATATTTCAGGTGTGCGCGCTGTACTGCCTGTTGTCAAAGCGAATACAGTTTTTGCTTCCCTGGAATCTAGCGGTGGTTTGGAGCTTTCTTTTTTAGGAATGGATAGCGGCGGTTTTGTGTTGCATGGTGTTGATCCACTGCTTGAGCCGCTTGCCCGGGAATATAAAATCACAGAAGGGCGCTTCCTAGAGGGAAACCTGGCTGCATTTGAGGTGGTCCTGGTCGAAAATTACGCAAAGGATGAGGATATCAATGTTGGCGACCGGGTTGAACTGCTGACGCCAAATGGCGTGGAGAAATTACGGGTTGTGGGTCTAATCTCAAGGGAGGGCCCCGGGCAAACTAATAATGGTGCCTTCGGCGTTGTCCCGGTTGAAACCGCTCAACGCATGTTTAACCGGGTGGGAGAATACGATCAGTTAGATCTTCTGCTTATGAACATTGACAACCCGCAGGAAGTGGAAGATCGACGTCTGGTAATCCAAAGGCGACTGGGTGAAGATATTTCGGTGACCTATCCTGCGGGACAAGGTCAACGCATGACCCAAATGCTGTCCAATTACCAAATCGGTTTAAATTTCTTAAGTGGTATTGCCCTTTTTGTGGGTGCTTTTCTTATCTATAACTCCTTTGCCATGACGGTCGTAGAACGTACCCGGGAATTTGGCATGTTGAGAACGATAGGGATGACTCGCCGTCAGATAATTTTCCAGGTTGTCATGGAAGCTGCCACCCTGGGAATTTTGGGATCAGTCTTGGGGATTTTACTGGGAATATTAGGAGCGAGAGGTTTGGCTGGTCTGGTTGGTACATTTATTGGATCAGATATCGGATCTGATCTGCCCATCCCGGTTGGGATATTAATATTGAGTCTCATTATTGGGGTTGTTGTCACTGTTGTTGGTGCATTAATGCCCTCATTTCAAGCTGGCCGGGTTTCTCCTATCGCTGCCTTAAAGGTGCGCGGGAAAAGTCAGGAAGGCTGGATTATTCGTTCAGGTTGGAAATTTGGATTGGTGATGCTGTTGATCTCCACAGCGATCTTGCTCTGGAATCCTTTCCCATATGACCCCCAGTTTATTTTGGGAAGTATGACAGTATTCTTTATGTTTGGGGGTGTAACCTTGGTGATACCCGCAACTGTTTCTCATTTGGAAAAATTGAGCCGACCTTTGATGCGACTTGTTTACAAAAACAGCGGCTTAATCGGCAGCAGAAATATTGAACGTTCAAAGATCCGAACGACTATCACGATTGCAGCGTTATTGATTGGTGTCGCAATGATTTTGGTCGTACGAATCATGACCTCCTCTTTTTCGCAGGACCTCTTTTCATGGATCAACGCTTATATGGGCGGTGATATTTATGTGCATTCCAGCGTAGCACTCCGTTCAGATATGGCAAATCAAATTAGCGGTGTTAACGGGGTGAACGCAGCCACGCCCATCTCATATCAAGGTGTTGAATTCTTGACGCCTGAGGGCGCTCTGGAGCAGTTGACTTTTATGGCTGTGGATCCAGCCACCTATTCTCGCGTCACAAATTTTGTCTTCAGCGACAGTAATCTGGATGAGAATATGGCATTAGCAAAACTAAATGATGGTGGAGCCATTTTTATTTCAAGCGTGCTTGCAGAAAAGTTCGATCTTCAGGTTGGTGATCGTTTGTGGATCAGGACCAATCAGGGTTTTCATGACTTTGAGGTTGCAGGGGTTGTCGTAGATTTTTATAATCAGGGCTTGGTTGTGACTGGCAATCAACATGATCTCCGGCGATATTTTCGGTCAAATGAGATCAGCACGATACTAGTCAAGGTCAATCCCGATTTCGTCATTTCTGATGTGATGGGTAAGATTGATCAGTTGTTTGGCAAACGCTATAACCTGTCTCTTGAATCAAATATCGCCATCCGAGAGAGTATTTTTGTTCTGATGGACCAGGCATTCAGTATGTTCGATGTGATGGGTGTTTTGGCTGTTCTGATATCATCTTTGGGCATTGTCAACACCTTAACGATGAACGTCATGGAGCGCATCCAAGAAATTGGGATGCTGCGTGCCATTGGTATGACCCGTGGCCAGGTCATTAAGATGGTGCTGTCGGAAGCCGGTTTAATGGGTGTGATTGGCGGCATCCTTGGGCTATCGTTTGGGGTTTTATTGTCAAAGATTTTTTTAACGGGTATGACAGCGATGTCCGGGTATAAGTTGGATTTGGTCATCCCTTTAGGAGGGATCATTACCAGTTTGGTCGTTGCCCTTGTGGTTTCGCAGGTCGCGGCTATACAGCCGGCGCGTAAAGCTGCCAGGACAAATGTCCTGGAAGCAATTCACTATGAGTAGCATTTTCTATTCAATAGGGAAAATGATGAAAGCAGTCATTCCCCAACGTAGTTCCTCAGGTATTTCGTCCAATAGGAGTGTAACATCATAGTAAACCGAAGAGACACCGCTTGATTTGTCAGCAATCCTTTCAATAGTTCCCTTAAAAGTCCGGTCAGGAATTGCATCAAATACAATATCAGCTATTTGACCTTCCTTTAGACGAGCAACATCTACTTCGCTGAGGTCTGTTGTGACGACTTGGAATTCGGATAAATCTGCAATAGTAAGGACAGGTTGCAGGGGGCTTGTGCCTTCACCTGCCTTAATGTTTACCTCAACCACAGTACCTTCAAAAGGTGCTTTGAGATAGAAGGCGGATTGTGCTTGATCCAGGTTAAATTCGGCAGCCTGCAAATCGGATTCTGCAGCAGAAATTTCTTGCACAGACGCCCCATCCAAAGTTGCCAGAAGGTTGGCATAGGCAGCATCTACATCAGCCTGTGCGGCTTCGATAACTTCCTCGTCAGCATTGAGGTCTTCCTGGCGGATCAGGTTTGCCAATGCATTTAGATAAGCTGCATCTGCGGCTTTGATTGCCGCTTCAGAAGGTGCATTAACTGTCTGTTCATAGGCAAATTCTGCCCTTTTCAGGGCTGCTTCCGCTTGTTCCAAGGCGGCATCAAGTCGGCTGTCGTTATTCTTAACTAATAAAGCGTTTACCGCTACTTGATCCCCTTCTTTGACCAATAATTCTAAATTACTGGCTCCATTGGGATAAGTGAGTGTTGTCCAACGAATGGGGACAGCCTCGCCTGATGCGCTGACTTCCTGCTCAAAAAATGCGGTTTCATTTGCATTGGGGCTTTGTGTGGGTTCGTTGATGCCTGAACAACCTGATAATACAACTAAAAAGGAGAGCGCTAAGAAAGATAGAATGATAAATCTTTGATTACTTAATGCGGGATGTGCCATCTGGAAACCTTCCTGTGAATCCATAAAATATTGATAAAAAGCATAAAGATTGCCTTGTGCAAACTAAAATAATTATATCAGGGTAGCTTGGTTAAGTGAGTGTGTGTCTAATCTTTTCCTCATTTAATCATCGCTTAGAATTAAATCTGCTATGTTGAAAACGTTCAAATTGATGTTCACGATGAACTCGCTTCAGTCACCTAACTTTTTTCGTATAGCAACAAAGTATAATATGAATATGGATTCTTCTTATTATGCAAGTTACTTGGTTTTGCTTGAAACCAGCGAATTAGCAAACCGTGTTCAAACTGCCTGGCAGCATCTGGAATCTTGTGATGTGTGTCCGTTGGCATGTGGGGTGAACCGGCTGGGGGGAGAATTGGGGGTCTGTAAGACAGGAGCGAATGCCCAGGTGAGCAGTTATTTTCCACACCATGGCGAGGAACGTCCCATCAGCGGGAGGATGGGCTCAGGTACGATTTTCTTTACGCGTTGTAATTTACGCTGTGTTTACTGCCAGAATGCCGATATCAGCCAACTGGGGTTTGGTCGGGAGGTTGATTCGAACAGTTTGGCAGAAATGATGCTGAGTCTGCAGCGTCGCGGATGCCATAATATTAATTTTGTCTCACCCAGCCATGTAGTTCCGCAAATTCTAGCGGCGGTGTACACGGCTGCACAAAATGGATTGCGTATTCCCCTGGTATATAACACCGGCGGATATGACTCGGTGGAGATGCTCAGGCTTTTGGATGGGGTGGTGGATATTTATATGCCTGATATGAAATATGGGGATGATGCCGCCGCCCGGAAATACTCAGGGATCAAGGATTATCCCAGGGTCAATCAGGCAGCAGTCACTGAGATGTACCGCCAGGTGGGTGATCTCTCTTTAGATGATAATGGCGTTGCGCTAAGAGGTCTGTTGGTGCGTCATCTGGTCATGCCGAATAACCTTGCCAATAGTGAGATCATCATCAAGTTTCTTGCAGAGGAAGTGTCAAAGGACACCTATGTGAATATCATGGCGCAGTTCCATCCGGCTTTCAGGGCAGGTGATTACCTTGAGCTGAACCGGAGAATGACCCCCCAGGAATATCGGCATGTGATAAACTTGGCAGCAGTATATGGCCTTTCACGTTTGGATCAGGGATAACCCGAATACCCAAACGGAACCGTCTGTGATCTTTTACCTGGCAGAAAGAAATTATCGAAATGCAACCCGAATTATTACTCAGACAACCCATCGGAATCTTTGATTCTGGCGTGGGAGGTTTGTCCGTTCTACGGGCGATCCGTCAGGAGCTGCCTTTTGAGGATATTCTCTACTTTGGTGACCAGGCGCACATTCCCTATGGGCCGCGCACCAGGCATGAAATTCGAGATCTGGCTTTTGGGATCACACGTTTCCTTTTAAACCTTGGGGCAAAATTGATCGTTGTCGCCTGCAATACCGCCTCAGCCGCTGCCTTGCATGAGCTGCGCTGGCTGTTCCCGGGTGTGCCCTTTGTGGGTATGGAGCCAGCCGTCAAACCTGCGGCTGAGACCACACATACCGGGAAGGTAGGCGTTTTGGCAACCCCCACCACTTTCACCGGTGATTTGTATGCTTCTGTTGTAGAGCGTTTTGCCAAAGATGTGCAAATTTTCACATCCACCTGCCCCGGATTGGTCGAAAGGGTTGAAGCAGGGGATCTGGAAGGACCACAAACAAGGGAGATCCTTGAGGAGGCGCTGCTGCCTATGCTGGCAGCGGGGATTGATACCGTTGTGATGGGCTGCACCCATTATCCTTTCGTGATCCCGCTGATCCAATCGATCACCGGTCCGGAGGTGAAAGTGATTGACCCGGCGCCCGCCATAGCCCGGCAGGTGCGGAGGTTGCTGGACGGAATGTCGCTGCTCAATCCAGAAGATAGGTCGGGAGTGTTGCGCTTTTTTACAAGTGGTGACCCTCAAAGGTTTTCGGGTCTCTTACCACGTTTGCTGGGGGAAAACGGGCCGGTTTACAGGGTAAATTGGCAGGATGGTCAGGTCTGCTTTGAATAAGCCCGAAATTCTTTGTTTCTTTGAATGTGAATTAACTTAGCGGGAAGCTTTAGACGGTTATTCATCGCGAATGATCGTTGAACCGGATGAACCATCCGGACGAGAGCTCACAATTTGATCTCCCTTTTCGAGAGTGCCGACGTAACGGGTTTCGGATCCAAATACCTGCCAACCGCTCAGGATCAACGGCAGGGGGTCGCCAACGCCGAGCCATTCCCCGTTAAATTTCCGCGCAAAATGAACGTGGGTGCCGGTTGCCTGTCCACCTTCACAGGAAGGATGTCCAACCGGATCGTCCTGATCTAACCATTCGCCCGCTTCAACCCGGTCTTTTTCAGCCATATGTTGATAGATCAAAACCCATCCCGTACCCTCGTCCCCGTCGCCATCCAGGTCAATGGCAACCACGCTGTGATCGGAACGAACGACCAATCCAGGTGCGGCTGAGGTTGCCCAACGCGTCGAAACGGCGCAAGCTGGTTCACCCGTGATAGGTGCAAAATCTACTGCACCCCAGGGTGTACCCGTCTGCCAGGTGATGTGGGGACCACCTGTAAAGCTCCAGCGTTCACCAACGGAAAACGGCAAAGCCAGGTTAGGCTGCTGCGTGGTGTGAAGCAGGTAGGGCTCGACCACAGAAGCACGCGACCAGGGATCTCCAAACATCTCTTGGTAAAGGATCAGAAATGAAGACGAGCCGAAAAGCTGCTCATCCCAGGCTTCCTGGAGGTAGATGGTCGCGAATAAATGCATCAAGGCAGTGCTGCCTGCATTCAGCCCCGGCGAAAGACGGCCTGATCCGCCCCGATAAAAGGACAGGCTTGTCAGGCTGCCATCACGCCAGCCATAAAAACCCTGGGCGAGCAGTTTGGCGGTGATCATCAGTTCGTTGTAAAGCCCGGTGTCGGATGCACCATACCCGATGGGGAACCGGTCCTTTTCAGCACCTTCGGGATGCCCCCTGACCCAGCCCGATTGGTATTCAAGAAAGGCAAGCAGCAGGCGCGGGTTGGTGCTCGTGGTGATCGCCACATATTCCACAATTTCCGGCCCCCGCATAGCCTCACCTTTAACCTGCTCTGTATAGGTTGAGAGAAACCCATTTGCTTCTTCGGCATAGTCAACCGGGTCAAAATCGTCCACGGATGGACCGTAGAGTACTTCACAATCCGGGAAGATCGGCGTTTGGTATTGCAAGAGGTCTTCAAGTTCAAAGGGGATTCGCAACCTGAGCCCGATGGGAAGCAATCCTTGAGGATTCAACGGGGTGTTTGATTCGATTAATTCAACGGGAACAGCAAAACGGCTGGCGATCGCGCTGAGGGTGTCTCCCTGCTGGGTGGTGTAGTTTGCATCATCATCGATGATCTCGATTGGTGCGCTGGTTGCTTCGGGGATGGGCAGGTTGGGGGTTGGCGTGATTGTGGGGGTTGGCGATATCATGAGGGTGGGATTGAGGATTGCGGCGATCTCCGTCTTGCGCCGGTTTGATTTGGGGAGTAGGGAGGGGGTGTATCCGGGAAAATGACAGCCTGATAGGATCACCATGAAAATAATCGAGAACATAAATAAGACCCGAAGGTATTTCTTGGGGCTGTGGTCAGACTCAATTGGTTTGAAAAATTTCATAATGTTAAGACGGATATTTTTGTGTTTATGTTCCACGTCGTTCTTGTGCCTTTAATGAAAGAAAAGCGGGAAAATATATTTATAAATTGGGGTTAGGTAAATAGCCAATGCAAAATCCTGATCTGTTTCATCGCCCATATTGGGAATGCCATCCCCGCTGATATTGGCGGCAGTCACCGTCAGGGTGTAGGTGCCGGGTATTAAACCGGCCAGGAAGATGCCTTCGGTATTGTTCATGGGATCAGGCACACCGTCGGTGACGGAATCTCCGTCTGTACCGAAATTGTTTCCAAGATAAGTCTGGCCGTTGAACGAGAGAGAAAGATCCAGGTCATTCACCCAGGCAGGCGTGTCCCCACCCAAACCGTGTCCGGGTGCATCGGTCCAAACCAGCATGGCACGCAAGGAATGCAAGCCCTGGGTGGTAGTTAGGGCGATAGACCAGGTTTCGCCTGTATTCCCCAAGATGACTGGCTGGTCATAATAGAAAACCTCTCCAAAGGGGTCTAAAACGTCCGCAGCGTTCAGGCGTCCCCATCCCTGCTTTGAATCGAAGGGATGCCCCAGGATGCCGCCGTCCGCATCACGGTATCCGGCCAGGTCATGTGCAGCTGGCAAAAAGGCGGCTTTGACCATGGCTGGGCTTGGGTCCACACCGAAAAGGTTTCGATAGCGTTCAATAAATAATGCTGCAGCACCTGAGACATGGGGGGAAGCCATGCTTGTGCCTGTCATCAATCCGAACGCGTTTTCTTGAATTGTTGAATCTACATAATAGCCCGGTGCAACCAGTTGTGGGATGTTCCTGCCGTCCAGTGCGGGTCCGTGGGCTGTGTTGGGTGATAGGTCGTTAATCCTCAGGTTCTGGCTGCCGTTGCTGTACTGCATATAGGTTGAGCCAATGGTGAAGGTGTTCTTGGCTTCATCGGGCGTGCCCTGTTCTGACGTGCCGCCGTAGCCGTTCATGATCGAAAGGATATAGTTCAATGGCTGATTCCCGGGCAGGTCCGGGTCTGCATCCCGCACGCCGATATCCACCAGGCGGGTATCCAGATCATACCCCAGAGCTGTGCTTGCCGGCCCCCAGCTGTTACCTGAGATCACAGCGCCATTCTGGTAAGATTCCGTCATCAGGGTCAGCATGCCACCTTCTTCGGTGTAGGTTGGGCTGTAGACCTGTTCGACCAGACTGGCACCGGGTGCCATCCCCAAGCCGCGCAGGAATCCGTTTGCATCCAGAACGCCGGACGATCCATCCGCTGCCATAATGCCGGCGGTATGGGTGCCGTGATTGCTGCTTGTTTCTCCTCCACAAGTGGTTCCTGTGCATTCGAGGATCCGGTTAGCCAGGTCAGTGTGGTCTTGGTCGATGCCGCTGTCCACATTGGCAATGATCACGCCCTGTCCGGATAGACCCAGCTTGTTCAGCCAATCAAGGTATCCGGGAAAAGCCCGGTTGTCGCTAAAATAATTCCCGGCATTGACCTGGTTGCTCATCTCACCCCGGTCGCCGCCGTCGGTGGGCACCGGCTGAAGGGCATAAACGCCAGTGAAAGCTGCGACAGAGTGCAGTTGATCACCCGGGAGCGTGAATCTTACCAGGGTAAAGGTCGGGTCGAGGCTATCACTCATGGAGATTTGGCTGCCGTCTAGGGCTTCAATGGTTTTAATGAGTTCTGCAAGATTCGCCTGCGGATACACCATCGCCCGAACCTGGATGGGGGTGCTGCTCAATGCCCTTTGGGTGGGCTGGACGGCATAAGCAGGCAGAAAATCACCCGTCCAGCGCACAAAAGTGTTGCCTTTGATGGATTCGAGGTCGGTAGTCGCTCCCCAGACGACATAGGTGAAGGGGTGGATGTACTGAAGTATGTCCAGTCCGTTTTCTTCGAGATCGTCCAACCATTCGTCTTTGATCGGACCTTGAAATTGAACCAGGTGGAGTCCAGGGGCTGTTTTGAGCGCCTGGCTTTCCCAGGCAGTTTCAAATCGGGGGGAAGTGAGCAGTGGGTCAAAGGACTCCCCGCCCAGGGTGAGGGTATAGGGATTTTCAATAACCTGATAATTCATGTCAGTACGGTCCAGGCTGGCAAGTTCAATTGGCGAAAGGACCATCCAGAGGAAACTGCCATAATCAAACATGGATCCTGCGTTCATACTGGATTGGTCCAGTTTTTTATCACCTTCAACTGGGATGCGCACAACCACGACGCCTGAATCACCGGCGGTGGGTGTTGGCGTAGTTGCCAGGAAAAGCATGAATAGTGCGAGCAGGATGATTTGGAATAATTTGAGAGCCATTATAAATCCTAAATGAACAATAATAATCACCTAATCATACATGCAAACGATGATTGTCACAAATTAATGATAACCAGGTTGGGTGGTTTAAATTTTGTCATAGTGAAGAGCAAACGCAGAGAGCGAGGTGGCAATCTTAATCCCGAGATTGCCACGTCACCGCCTATGGCGGTTCCTCACGATTTCTGATTTTTTACTGCGTGGCGCAAGCGATGCAGGGGTCAAAGGCACGCACCACGCGCCCCACCGCCTTTTCCAACTCCAGGTTGATCCCCTCAGGGCTAATATAACGTTCTCCAGCCACCTTCAACGCGCGTTCAATTGCCAGCATATTGTGGGTGGTCGGAATAATGAACTCAGCCTTCTCAATCAGGCCGTCCTTGACGGCGTAGTGATGGATCAGGGGGCCGCGCGGGGCTTCAACCAGCCCATATCCCTCACCGTCTTTGGGCGTGTACGGGGCGGATGTGTCTTCATAGTCAAGGTCATGAGCCAGCATTTCGATCGTCCGTTCAAAGGCATACACCAGTTCAATCCCGCGGCACAAATCAAACAGCAAGATAGGATGGGCGGGTTTGCCAAAGGTACGGGAAAGCTCATCCATGTAGGCATCAGCGATAGGCGTACCCATGCTGTTCGCCAGGTTGATGCGTGCCAGGCTGTTGGCACGCAGAACACCGCCCTGATAACTGGTCTGTCCAGCATAGCTGTATTCGGTTTCCTGGTAATCTAAATAGCTGCGGAAAAGTTGCGGAGGAAAACTGGCTCGTTCCGTGCCATTTGGTCCCAAAACCCTGATCTCCTGGCTGTTGAATCTGGGCAAGCTGCGGCCAGTCGAGGCGATGTAATAAGCGGGCTGGTCATCTCCCCAGGTGCCGATGCGCTCTCTCATGGCAAGAGACATCGCCCAGTATTCGTCAAACAGGGTACACACAATCGGCAAGACGGCTTTCATTTCCGCAAGCATCTCTTCAGCGGGTTCGCGCTTGATGCCGCTGGTGACGCCGCCGATCACGGCTTTGACGGGGTGAATGAACTGCCCGCCTGCCAGGGTGATCAGCTTTGTGCCGATTTGCCGCACCTTCAGTGCGCGCTGGGCTAGGCTGAGCTGCTGTTCGGGATTTGCCTCGGTTTCATCCATGTGGAAGATGCTGCTGGCACCTACGCGGTCGGGCATGGTGAAGATAAATAGGGAAGTTGCCTGGTTTTGAATGAGCTGACCCAGTAAGAGCAGTTCACGGATTTCACAAGCCAATTGGGGAGGATTGACCTCGAACAAATCTTCCAATGCTTTAACAGAGGCAACATGGTGGGCAGTTGAACACACCCCACAGATGCGGGGGACGATCACAGGCATTTGCTCGGCGGGTGTGCCCTGCACAAAGAAGCCAAATCCGCGCATTTCGATGGCTTGAAATTGAGCTGACACGACCTTTCCGTCCTGGACTTCCATTTCCACGCGTGCGTGTCCTTCGATTCGGCTGAGGGGAAAACGTAGGGTTGTCATCTCAGAGCACCTTTTCTTTCGATCGGGGACGGCGGCTGCCGTCCATATAATCGGTGAATTGGAACAGGAACAGGGAGAGTTGGGGTGAATGCAGGGCTTCCCGGATCTCATCGGGGGGGATGTCGGTCATATTTTCAAAGACCTTTTGAACCCGGTCAAACCAAACCTGGGATTCCTTTTCGATATACGCATCGGAGGGACCCCGGCAGCCCACACAGGGATGACCCGGGCGGGTGCAGATCGCCCGGCAGCCGCCGCGGGTGGAGGAACCGACACACAGGTAACCCTGGTTAATCAGGCAGATTTCGGGCAGCACTTCCCCCTGCTGAAAGCCAAGCAGGTGTTTGGGGCGCATATCCTTGAGCTTCTTGCGCCCGCACTCCTGGCAGACAATCGTGCTCGCCTGGAAATTTTCCGGTCCGATCAACGCTGCCATGAAAAGCTCGGGCGTGGGTGGACAGCCGGGCAGATATAGGTCAACATCGACAAAAGAATCGATTGGGTGGCTTTTGGGCAGGAGGCGGGGCAGGTGATGACGGTTGGATTGCGCCATGAACATCTGACGGACATCATCCCGGTCACCCAGGTTGGAAACGCCGCCGGAGATGGCACAGGTGCCCACGGCGACCACCCGATCAACAATTTCGGCTGCTCGTCTTAGGTTCCAAATATCTTCGTCATTGCGGACGCCGCCGCTCACCAGCAGGATCTTAGTATCTTCCGGGACGGCATGGGTGGAGACCACCAGGGGCATATAGACCAGCTGGTATTTATCGATCCACTCAGTGGCGTTAAGGAGCGATACTTCGCAGCCGGCACAGCCGGAGAGCTGGAGGACGGCAAAGCGAGGGAGGGATGGTTTTTCAGCCATAGGAGGTTATCCTTTCCTATTGAGGCCATTTATTCTGAGGATATATAAATAAAATTAAATTGTTACCTAATTCTACATTAAATCTTGATGGAGGTTTTAGAAAAAGAATGATGACTTGCGAAATATTGGATTTTCATTGTCTTTTGATCGCGCCGGTATCCTCACCGGTGCGAACAGATACTTTCCTCAACACTATGCATTGGGTCAGGAGACATATTACGAACAGATTTCTTTTTACCCAACGGTTTCCTCTGCATCATGCTACAATGAAGCGTCAAAACAAGTAATGCAAAGGACATCATGAAACCAACCATTGAATTCATCAAAGATATTGCTGCAAATGCTGGGGATATCCTGCAGAACTATGCCCAGGGCGAAAAGGGTGTGGAGCATAAAGGACGTACAGACCTGGTCACGGCGGCAGATCGTGCTTCAGAGGCCTACCTGATTGGTGAAATCCGCAAAGCGTTTCCCGATCACACCATCAACGCCGAGGAATCCGGGGATCTAGACGGGAGCACAGAGCATAAATGGTATATCGACCCGATCGACGGCACGCTGAACTATGCCCACGGTGTCCCGATTTATTGTGTTTCGGTAGCTTATGCTTACCGGGGTGATATGAAGCTGGGCGTGGTTTATGATCCAGTTTTGAAGGAATGCTTCTGGGCAGAACGCGGGGACGGGGCTTATCTCAACGAGGCGCAGATCCATGTCTCAAATTTTGATGATTTGATTGATTGTTTGCTGGCGACGGGCTTTCCCCATGAAGCCTGGGGGACGGCAAAGGACAATATGGGAAATTTCTTTCACTTCAGCCAGGTTTCGCAAACGGTGCGCAGGTTAGGCTCTGCTGCCCTGGATATGGTCTATGTCGCTGCGGGGCGGCTTGACGGTTTCTGGTCAATTTCTATTTATCCATGGGATGTGGCTGCTTCTGCGCTGATCGTACAGGAAGCCGGGGGTGTTGTGACGAATGTGTGCGGCGGGGAAGATTTTATACGCCTTCCGGTGACGATCGTGTGCGCCAATCCTATTATCCACAAACAAATGTTAGCTGTCCTCGCGAAAGTGCGCAAGAACAATTAATTAAGATCACTCCATGGTTAAATAAAAAGACACCGCTGGTTTCATTTTTCCAGCGGTGTCTATGTTTTACTTGCTATAGACATAGTTTTTCACGGCGTGGTTGGTCAGGATGGTTTGTGAAGTAACCGGTGCCCTGGGCTGAAACCGGAACGGTTAATTGGGATCTGATCCCGGGTGAGTTCTGGCTTACGACCCTGATTAAGGGTGAAATGATATTGGTGATGATCATCCCTGCAAAGGGGATTGCTGCAGCGCTGAGAACTTTTAGATCAACACCACTCAAAATTTTCTTGAACATGGTGTACTCCTTTTCTTATTTTCTTAACTTTCACATTTTCTAATATTGAATATACCATTTAAGATAATAATTGTCAAATTAATTGGGTTGTCTTAGCGTTAAGAAATGATTAACCAGGGCTTTTTGGGGTATTTTTCACGGATTATGCCCTAAATCCCCCCCCTTTTTTGATACTTGGGAAAAATTTTATGAAATCAAACAGGATCAATGAGAATGCCCCACTGGAAAATGGAGCTTTTCCAGCGGGGTTAGATCAATATAAAAAGCTTCAGGAATTCTTTTTCGTGGATATCCCAAAAAGGATATACAAAGGGCAAACGCCCACAAAGCTGGTGATCAGTAAAACCAGCACGACGATGCCCAGGATGATTGCGGGGGTGCCCGAGATAACATTGGTGAAATATAACACAGCCACCAGCACTGCCAATGCAAAACGGAAGATGCGATCCCACTTGCCCATATTTTTCTTCATTTTTTATTCTCCTTTTTATACTTTTAGATGTAGGGTTGATCGTTTGGTTACATCAACCCGACATATATCGGGCGAAATTGCCCGAATTTCGTGAAATTTGATAGAATATTAGAAGCCGCAGGGAGAATGCCCCATGCAAAATACGCCGCAGAAACAACGCCTTAATCATTCACCATTGAAGGGCTTTTTGCCGTTTTTCTGGCTGGCATTGGCATGTGTGGGTGGGATTTGGCTGGCGTACGTGCTTGCACTTCCCTCCTGGACCTGGGCAATGGGGTCGGGTCTCAGTATAATTCTCTGGCTGCTGCCCAAGTACCTTTCCGAAAAAAATGCACTCACCCACCAGCTGCGTCAATGGACGCGGGCTGAAAACCGTTTACCCGGCGCTATCCTGGCGCTCACCTTCTTTTTTGGGGGGTGGCGCTATTGTGCGTCACAAACTGCTATCACTCCGGAACATGTCGCCTTCTACAATGACCGAGGCTATGTTGAGATTATGGGTGTTCTGGTCGAGCCACCTGTTTCGACGGACAGTTCGATCCAATTAAAGGTCAGTGTCGAATCCATGGTTTTACGGGGCGAAGCCAGATCTGACCAGGTGCCTGTGACCGTTACAGGAATGGTCCTGGCTCAAGTGCCTCTGGGAAGCACCTACCAATATGGAGATCGGCTGATGGTGAGCGGTCAACTTGAAACACCCTATGAAGGGGGTGATTTTTCCTACCGGGCGTACCTGGCACGCAAAAATGTTTACAGCCTGGTTTCCTATGCCCAGGCTGACAGGATTTCCTCGGGCGAAGGGAAACCTCTGAGAGCCTTACTTTATCAATTGCGTGATCGCGGCTATGATGCGATCCAGGCTTTATTCCCATCACCCGAATCTGACTTGCTGGCTGGGATCCTGCTGGGGCAGGATCAGGGGTTATCTTCTGACTTGCAGGAGGCATTTCGAAGGACCGGAACAACCCATATTATTGCCATTTCCGGGTTCAATATGGCAATTTTGGCGGGCTTATTTTCCAGCACATTCAGCCGGCTTTTTGGTCGGAAGTTTGGTGGATTAGCCGCCCTGATTGGGATCGCCGGATTCACGGTTTTGGTGGGCGGAGAGGCAGCGGTCGTCAGGGCTGCCATCATGGGTGCACTGGGGGTGATGGGCGGCATGTTTGGGCGGCGACAAAACGGGTTGAACAGCCTGGGATTAGCCGGTTTGGGGATGATGCTGTTCAATCCTAATCTTCTCTGGGACATTGGCTTTCAACTCTCCGTTGCAGCTACGCTTGGCATGATCCTGTATGCGCAACCGCTGGAGGAAGCGTTTGTCCGACTCGCCGCTCGTAAGCTGACAGAAGCGCAGGCTCAAAAGTTGGTTGGTCCTGTGAGTGAGTTCCTGCTGTTTACTCTCGCTGCGCAGGTGATGACACTGCCGATCATTGCCTACCATTTTGGCGGGTTATCTTGGATTGCTGTCCTTGCGAATCCGTTGATCCTGCCAGTGCAGTCTATCGTTCTGATCCTGGGCGGTCTGGCGATGCTTTTGGGCATGATCCTACCTGGTCTTGGCCAGGTTACGGCAATATTGGCACTCCCTTTTATTCGCTATACCATCCGAATAGTGACCTGGTTGGGTCAAATGCCTGGTGTGGATCTGGTCCTACCCGAATTTAATGGGCTTTGGTTGGTGCTTTTTTATGGTCTTCTGTTCGTGCTGACATTGCTTCCCCGCGAAGAACGCCAATTGATGATCAGGAAGGCATTTTCCACACAAACAGGAGCGCTTATCCTGGCAGGTTTGGTGTTTTTTACCTGGGAACGGGTATTGTCTCGTCCCGATGGACTTTTGCACCTGACCTTACTGGACAGTGAAGGTACAGTCCTGGTGCAGACACCGGATGGAAAGGCTGTCCTGTTGGGTGGGGGACCGAGTCCTTCATCGTTACGTGATGACCTGGGGCAGATGCTTCCCGCAGGAGATCGCTCTCTTAATTTGGTGATCATTGGCAGTGCCGACCGGGACGACTTGAATGGATTAACAGGTGCGCTGGCGAAATATCCTATTGAAATGGTGTTGTGGGGGATTGAGCCGAGTGTGAATCAGTCCAGCCGAACCGTATACCTTGGCCTTCACGAAAAGGATATTCCCATCGTTACTATGGAAACTGGGCAGAAGGTCACTTTGGGGGATGATATTCACATGGAAGTTCTTTGGTCAGGGGAGCGTGGAGCAGTGATCTGGCTTGCGTGGGAGGATTTCAGTGCCCTATTTCCCATTGGAAAGGTTGAGGAAGACTGGCTTATGCTCACAAACAACCCGGATATCTTGCTCTTACCGGATAACATCTCTGTTCAATCACTCCTGCTGGATACGATACAAAATTGGGCACCATCTGTGATCCTGCTACCGCTGGATGATTCGGATCTCCCACTGCAAGGTGAGCATGCCTTGTTGGCTTTGTTGAAAGATTATCCTGTGGCCAGCACCATTGATCACGGCTGGGTGAGGATCAGCACAGATGGTCACCAGTTGTGGGCACAGGGAGAATATGGATCAGACAATAAAGATTAGAATATTGAGATGAGAATCAAGAGATGACTTGATTCAATTTTCATATCAATCTAAAATCAAATTGATATACCATGCTTTATTGGTGAGCCATTGAACTAATTGAGAGGATGGAATTCATTGTTTAATCGACGTCCAAAACACCTGATCTATTCAGCACCAATCCTTCAAGCCCAGCAAATGGGTGCGCCCATCGTTGCGCTGGAATCAGCGGTGATCACCCACGGGCTGCCGCGCCCAATCAACCTTGAACTGGCACGTGAGCTGGAAGACATCGTGCGTGCCAACGGCGCCAACCCTGCCACGATTGCACTTCTGGATGGCAAGATCCACGTTGGTTTGACGGATGAGGAACTAGAACGTCTGGCGAACATGGATGAAGTTCGCAAGATCAGCCTGCGGGACTTTGGGATTGCACTCACAGGCGGTCTGAGCGGTGGGACGACGGTTGCCGCCACACTGTTTTCCGCTGCACAGGTGGGGATCCGGGTGTTTGCCACAGGCGGAATCGGCGGTGTCCATCGGGGTGCAACCTTTGATGTTTCAAACGATCTGACCCAGATGGGGCGATCCCCTGTCCTGGTCGTGTGTGCAGGTGCAAAAGCCATCCTGGATCTGCCTGCCACCCGAGAGGTGCTTGAGACGCAGGGTGTGCCGGTGATCGGCTACCAAACCGATGAATTTCCCGCTTTTTACACACGGCGAAGCGGCTTGCCCGTGGACTTCCGTGTTGATACTCCTTTGGAAGCTGCTCAAATAGCGTTGCGATCGTGGGAGGCGGGATTGAGGTCAGCCGTTTTGCTGGTTGTCCCTCCCCCTGAAGAAGATGCTATGCCGGTGGATGTGATGGAGAACGCCATCAAGGCTGCTCTGGCCGAGACAGAAGAGGTGGGGATTCACGGTGCGGCAACCACACCCTTCTTATTGAATCGCGTCAGCCATTTAACCGGCGGCGAGAGCCTGCGTGCCAATCTATCCCTTCTTCGCAATAATGCGCGGGTTGCTGCACAGGTGGCAGCTGCAATCCATGATATTATACAACCCGGATCATTTTAATTGTATAATAATATTATTAATCGGTAGGCGTCACGCGCGGGGTGCGTGTGGCGGTGGGTGTATTTGTTTCCGTCACGGTAGAAGTTGGCCACTTCGTCTGTGTTGGCGTGATTGTGCGGGTTTTGGTGGGCGTATTGGAAGGCGTGGGCGATATTGTAGGGGATGGGGTGGTGCTGGGTGTGGGCGGGGTGCCTGACACGGTGAAAAATCCGGATGATTTCCATGCATCACCCACAAAGATCTGGACCTCATAGGTACCGGGTAACCATTCATTGCTTCCGGGGTCCCAGTCGGTGTATCCATACCCACCTGTCCCACCGTCCCAGGGTTTGGTTTCGTAATAGACGAGCTCACCCTGGCGATACCAGAGGGCGCTCCACTGCACACCGTCGGACATATTGTTATAACTAAATGCGCCAAAAATTTTATCAATAGGATTATCGAATTCAGTTGAAGGCTCAATCGGTTGCAGATCATCCCCAAGCTCTCGGGCAAACTGGATGAAACTGAAAAGCGCATCGGGATTGGGTGTGATGGTTCTTTCGAATTCACCAAGGATCTCGGTGGGCATACTCGGCGTATCTGTTATTGATGGTGTGTCAGTGATTGTTGGTGAGAGTGTAATGGTTGGTGTCAATGTGATGGTCGGTGTGATTGTTACTGTTGGTGTCTGCGTTTGTGTTGGTGAAGGAGATATGAATCGATAAACTACAGGTTCGGAGAAGTTTAATATAACCCAGGTAAGAGGAACAAGCAGGATCGCAGCCAGAAGCAATCGCCAGCCGCGAACCACGCGATCGTGACGTTTCTTGTAAAAAGGGATCTGACGGCTTTTGATGATGTTTTTGATCCCAAAGATCAAAGTTAACACCGCCGCAGTCCCTGTAATGATTGCAGCAGTTAATACTGTCGAATGGATATCGAGTTGCAGCATAAATTTCGTTTCCGGTTATTCTTGCAGGAATTATAGCCTATTTGGCGATGACAATTAAGCAAGGTTAAGATACAATACATTAAATCATTAATGTAAATTTTAATATGCCTTTAAATAACGGATATCTACTCCAAGGACGCTATAGAATTTTGGACATCCTGGGTCTGGGGGGGATGGGTGCTGTTTATCGCGCCAAAGATGAAAACCTGGATGTCCTCGTAGCTGTCAAAGAAAACTCTTTTTTGACAGATGACTATGCGCGTCAATTTCGACGTGAAGCAAAAATATTAGCATCCCTGCGACATCCAAACCTGCCGCGTGTTTTTGATTATTTTGTTATTGAGCATCAGGGTCAATACCTTGTAATGGATTATATTGAGGGGTCTGATCTCAATCAATGGATGCGAGAGGATAAACTCTCAGAGTACGAAGGTCTGTTGATTGGCATTGCGATTTGCGATGCGCTCATTTATTTGCATGATCAGAAACCGCCCATCACCCATCGGGACATTAAGCCTGGCAACATAAAGATCACACCGGGTGGTGAGATCGTCCTGGTCGATTTTGGCCTGGTCAAAGTTCTGGATGATAAGGAGATCACCACAACAGCGGCACGAGCTATGACACCTGGATATTCCCCTCCTGAGCAATATGGGGATACCCCGACGGATCAAAGGTCTGATATTTTCTCTTTGGGTGCAACACTTTATGCAGCCTTAGCAGGTTACCTGCCCGAAGACAGCCTGGCTCGGACGACGGGTAAATCCGTATTAACACCGCTGCGGAAATACCTTCCCAATGTATCCCCTAAAACAGAAGCCGCCATAGAAAAAGCCCTTTCTCTCAGATTTGAAGACCGATGGCAAACCGCCCAGGAATTTAAGGCTGCACTTGTTGACGCAAGAGATGCTTTACCTGATGAAGATTGTTTCAGCTCTCGTCTCGTTCCTCTCGCATATGAAGACCAGGATAACGGGTCAATAGAAGGCATACTGCGAAGAAATCTTGATCGTATGCGTTCAAAGCGGCGAACTAGCAATCGAAAAAAGCATGTTGTTGGCTGGACCATTCTGGGAGTTGTGCTGTCAGCACTGGTGTTGTTTGCCGGAATTTTGTATTTTAAGCCTGATCTAATTCCATGGGATCTGTCGAGTGTTCTGATTAAACCTATAAATGATTTTATATCCCAAAGATTTTCTCAAATTCAAGGTTACCCTATACAAACGCCTGAATTTGAGGAAATTGTCCCAATGGCGACTGAATTAGCAACCACAGAAAATTTAATTATTGATGAAACGCCCAATGATCAAGAAACCACACCAACTCGCACACATGCGTCGACTGATTCTGTGACCATCACCCCAACCCCGACCCCGATAGGAGGTGGAGCAGGTGTGATTGCCTTTGTCTCTGAACGCACTGGCATACCACAAATTTGGCTTTTAGATGTCCGCACTGGTAAAACAACCCAGGTTACCGGTCTTCAGGATGGTGCCTGCCAGCCAGATTGGTCCCCAGATGGGCAAAGAATTGTCTTTACATCCCCATGCCTGGGAAAACGGGAAAAATATTCTGGATCGCTTTTGCACATCATCGAACTTGAAACAAGGGCGGTTGATCCGTTAAAGACCTCCCTGGAAGGAAACTATGACCCTGCCTGGTCACCTGATGGGGATTGGATTGCTTATACATCTTTGATCAATGGGCAAAAGCAATTGATGAAGATCAGGTTAGATGATCAAGAAATTGTCAGGCTTTCTGACGGGGGATATAACGATTCGGATCCAGCGTGGTCGCCAGATGGAAAGCAATTGGCATTCACACGACTCAAATCAGCCGGTCAGATCTGGATCATGGATTCAGATGGCGATGATCCAATCCAGGTTTCAAGGTCAGGCACGATTGACAACAGTCATCCAGCATGGTTTCCGAGAGAGAACCTGATCCTCTTCAGCCAGGTTTTAGGTTTGGGCAGTCCTTCCAAACAAATTTATGGACTGCGTTTGGAAAATATTGGTAAGGAAAATGAGTACCGCATCATGCCTTCCGGACGGTTGGAATACAATCCATTAATGGATAATGTGGATGTTTCGCCGGATGGTTTCTGGTTAGCTTTTGATTACTGGTATTATGATGTCCTGGATGATATCTATGCCATGATTTTCCCGGGTTCAAATCTCCTTCAACTGACCGATCACCCCGCAAAGGATTATGATCCGGATTGGTGTCCCTACCCACTGGAATGATCTGTCGCGTCAGGTGAAAAATCAGCCGTCAGTTTTCAACCACAAATATTGAAAAGGCGCCAATTCCAAATCGGCATTTTCTAAAAAAGTCGTTTCGCTCACCAGGTCTTTTACTGGACTATCTATGCCATACAGCCTGAGCGTGTTATGGGCAATGGATTGGGGAAGATCACTGAAATTATTGAGGATCAGAAGCTGATGTTCTCCAAATTTACGGATATATCCGAATATGTGGGGGTTTCCTGTGTTGATAAATGTGGGGTCTTCACCGCTGATGACAGGCAGTGATTTCCGCAGTTGAACCAGGCGGCATAATCCTTGATATATCCTTCCAGGGATGGTGCTGGGGTCATTCCTTTTTTCATAACGATTTGGATCAGCAGGCAGCCTGTGTACCCAACGGCTGTCATCAGCTTTGGCAGGATCGGTCCGGTAGGTGTAGTCATTGAGCATGCCAATCTCATCACCAAGGTAGATCAGAGGGATCCCTCCAATGGAAAGGATGACATTGTGGATCAGGAGAATGCGCCGGATTGCAAGCTCAACCTCCACGGATGTTTCTTCCTTCAGTGCTTTTTCGAGCCCAGCCAATGAGGCACATGTCCCGGAGATGCGGGCATCACCAGTTTTGGGATTCTCTTGAAAGGGCAAACCGCGCGCAAAGCTTCCCTCAAAACGGCCCGAATAAAAGGCATTTAAGAATTGACGATGGTCAAAGGCGTTGATCCCAAGGGCGGCAGCGTCTTCATCTGAAAAGGTCCAGCCGATATCATCATGACAGCGGACGTAATTGACCCAGGCACAATTTTCTGGAATGCCGAATCGGTTCTGCATGGAATACTGGAGAAGGTTAACTTCGCGCGTGGCAAGCGTATTCCAAAGAAGTGCCATTAGGAGGGGATTGTAAGACAGCTGGCATTCATCCGAGTGGATGTATTTTGCGACCTCGTCAGGATGGACAATGGCTTCAGATTTAAAAACAAGGGCGGGGGCAGCGATTCGGGCAATGGCGTTATATGCTTGGATGATCATGTGGGCTTCGGGTAGGTTTTCACAACTTGTCCCCAAAGATTTCCAAATGAAAGCAACAGCGTCCAGGCGCAAGACTTCCACGCCCTGATTGGCGAGGAACAGCATTTCATCCGCCATTCGGTTGAAAACTTCAGGATTGGCGTAATTCAAATCCCATTGATTGCTGTGAAAGGTTGTCCAAACCCATTTATTAATGTTTTCAAAATAAGTAAACGCCCCCGGATGTTCTTCCGGAAAGATCTCCCTAAGATGCTGTTCATAGGCATCCGGAATGGTGCGGTCGGGGTACATTCGGTAATAATTTTGATAGTCCTCATCACCTTCACGTGCCCGGACAGCCCATTCATGCTCATTTGAGGTGTGATTGAATACAAAATCAAGCACAAGGCTGACGCCCTCTGCACGCAGATCGTCAGCAAGGCTTCGCAATTGATCCATTGTCCCGAGCTTTGGGTCCACCTCCCGGTAGCTGCTGATGGCATAACCGCCGTCATTTTCACCTTTGGGCGAGCGAAACAAAGGCATCAGGTGCAGATAGGTGAGTCCTAATTCCTTAAAGTAGGGTATCCTTCTGCGAATGCCCTCCAGATTATCAGCAAATAAATCAACGTAGCACACACCGCCTAGCATTTTGTGGTCCTGGAACCAGGTCGGATCGGCTTCACGGATCGAATCGAGGGATTTGAGCTGTTCGGGGCGCCTGATCCACGCTTCGGCAAGGATATGCAGTAATTGCTCAAGGTGATAATAGAAATCGTACTGATCCTGATACAGATGGAGGAGGATCGAAAAAAGCGATTGAAATTGATCGGTTAAGCGTTTTCTAAACGATTGCCATTGGACTGGATTTTCTTGAATGAATTCGGTGAAGCTGGCTTCCAGGCGTGGCATAAGCCTGTTCAAAGTTCGCTCAGCTTCTTTTTGTGGAATTTTGACAAGTTCTTTCATCGGGACCACCTTGGCATCTAACCTTGTATTGGATGGTATTAGAACTGAAACTTCACGGATGGGATTTTTCTTGAGATTCTAAGAAAGCGTTAAGTTCATTCAAGGTTGGGAGGGCAGGGATGGCACCTCTTTGGGTAGTTGTGAGAGCGCCAACCGCATTTGCCTGATGACAGATGCCCTCCAAATGGGAGGGTGATTGCAACGCATCCGGATTGGCAAGAAGACCGCTCAGAAAACCCGCCACAAAACCATCACCAGCACCGGTTGTGTCCACTGCATTGACATGAAACCCGGGGACAAAACCGTGAAAATCCGAAGTGTAAAAGAGGCAGCCATCTTTACCAAGGGTGACGATCATGGCATATAAATGATCGTGCCACAATGCTTTCACCGCTTCATCTTTGTCTTCGATTTCGGTTAAAAAGAAAAGCTCATCTTCGCTGATCTTAATCAGATTGGCTTGATCCCAAATGCTTAGGATGCCCTGTTTGGCTGCTGCCTCATCAGGCCAAAGTACCAGGCGTAAGTTCGGATCATAGGAAATCAGGAGCTGATTTTTTCTGGCGTATTCAAGGGCTTTCAGGGTTGCGCTGCGGCAGGGTTCGCTGATCAGGCTGATGGAACCCGTGTGGAAAATCTTTGCCTTTTGGAAGCATTCAAAGTCGACTTCGTCTGGTGTAAAGAGCATGTCTGCACTGGGATGCCGGTAAAACATAAATTCTCTTTCACCATCTTCCCTCAGAGATACAAAGGCAAGGGCAGTCCGTGCTTCCTCGGAGAAAACCAATCCACTGGTTTTCACGCCTACATCTTCCAGGGTCTTCTTCAGGAAATGCCCAAAGGCATCCTCACCCACTTTACCAAGGAAG
>DAINBD010000014.1:0-20169 GCA_036733105.1 Candidatus Brevefilum sp.
GCCCGCCAGCTCTCGGCGGACGGCGACAACCGGGGCACCCGCACCCAGACCGGCAAACACACCCAATATAACCATCATCCACCACTCCGGCACAAAGGTATATCCCAAAAGCGACAACCCCGTCAAAAAGCAGCTGGCGGCAAGGATACGACCCACGCCGACATGTGTAAGCAGGAAACCGCTTAGGAAGCTTGAAGCCATATACCCGGCAACAGAAGCAAACAAGAGCATACCGATTGCATCGAGTGGAACCGAGAACTCACTTCGGACTGTAGGCCAACCCACACCCAGTAAACCATCGGGTAAACCAAGGGCAATAAAAGCAACATAAGCCAGCAAGATCAGGCTCAGGTTTGGATATTTTTTCACTTTGGATAAAAATTGCATCAAGATTCCTCTTTACGATGTTTTAGACATTTCCTGGCAAAAATCAAACAGGTGTGATTATAGCACACCCGCTCATTTATTGACAAAGAAACGGTGATCGGCGGCGGAAGATGAGCTCGTCAATTAGAGAACTGCCCTGAGCATGGCAGCCTGTTCATCCAACACGTGTCTGGGTATTTCCTCCCCCAATTTCGGGATAAATCGCAGCCGGTAACCATCTCCATAAAAGCGGGGAAAGACATGTAAGTGAACATGTGCTATCTCTTGCCCTGCAGCTTTACCATCGGCTAAAAATAAATTAACGCCCTCACATTGTAAACCGCTAGCCCTCAAAGCCGCATCCATCTTTTGTCCCACCTTCATCATATGCGCCGCGTCGGGTGTCGGTAAGTTCACCAACAATTCAGCATGAAATTTGGGGACCACCAGGACATGCCCCGGCGTGATCGGATGAATATCCAAAAATGCCAGAACCATATCGTCTTCATAAACCATGCTGGCAGGGAGTTCTCCCTTGATAATCTTACAAAATATGCACATTTTTTAGTTCCACCTTGAAAAATTCCTAATCAATCCACCCGTTCTCGTTTCAAATAAGCAATCAGATTTTTAATCTGATCTGCAATGATCAACTAATCATCTGCTGACAGGTTATCCTGACAGCTGTCCCCTTGATACCACTCGCACAAGTAGCCCTTCAATTGCTCATATCGTTCCAGGTTCCGGTCCCTCAAACAGACCGCTTCCTCGATTTCACCCAGATCCTTGTCAGAATCCATCTCGCCAACATAAGCACATTCTGTGTTTCGGGATTCTTCCCAGCTAAACTGAACTTTTCGGAAGGATATTCTGCGCTCCGTGTCCGTTTCTTCAGCTAATATTTGGTCCACCATCGATTCAACAAGACGCTCACTTGCCTCTACCGATTCGATCAAGCAGGCTAATGACTCATCACCTTCAAGCTCAACCGAACAAGCAGGGACATCATCCAAAGTAACAGGAGCTGCAATCGTATCCACCTCCTTTTCAGGATTCTGCTCTTCAAGCTTGGTTTGCTGTGAAAAGAAGAAAGCGCAGCCAAGCAGGACGGCCACGATCGCAAGAAATGAGATGTTTTGCATATGCCTTTGCATACTGAAAGCTTAGCCCAAAATGATTATTTGTGCAAGACGCCAATTACAGGAAATGTTTCAAAATAAGAAGATGATGGATTTTTCGTAATTCGAAAAAGGTTATACAAAAACCAGCAAAATTCTTTGATTTCAGGCAAAATACTTATGGGCAAAAGCAAAAAAACAGTTACTGGTATCCTTGCTTTTGCCCATCCCTTACTGGTAAACGGATGAACTGCGGGTAAACCCCGCAGTTCAAACCAACCAGGAGTTCTTAATTCTGATAGGGAGAAAAGCAAAATTTTTCTACTCGTTTCTCTTATTGCAAGGACTGATAGTAGATATTTCGCTCGATCTTTTTACAAAAATCAGTGCACGAGCAAAAATTACTTCAAGATAAATCTAAAATTATCCCCTCTTGGCATCCTAACCTGTGATATCATTGCTAATCAGCACCAAAGGTTAATCACAGGAGTTAGAAAGATGAAAAACCTCTTGCTTATGCGGCATGCCAAATCAAGCTGGAAAGATGACAAGTTAGAAGACCGGGAACGTCCCCTCAAAAAGCGCGGTAAAAAAGACGCCAAACTTATTGCTAAGAAACTCAAAAAGCACGATCTGGTCCCTGACCTGATCCTTTCGTCAACCGCTGTGCGCGCAAGTGAGACGGTTGAGATGATCGCTGAAACCCTGGGATACGACGGACCCATCATGTTTTCCGACGATCTCTACATGGGAGAGCCTCAAGATTTTATCAATATTCTCCGCACCCTGGGGGATGAATATGAAACTGTCATGATCGTCGCCCACAATCCTGGATTGGAGGCTTACCTGCAAATTGTAGATGGGGAGATTGAAGCGTTGCCCACCGCAGGACTTGGACATCTGTCTTTAGCCCTTGACAGTTGGAAGGAACTTACCTTCGAGACGATGGGAGAACTCCTCAGTTTTTGGACGCCGAAAGAATTACAGAAGAAAGCTAAATGATATTTAATTATTTATTTATGAAAGTTTTCTAAGAGAAAAATGATCCCAAAAAAACTCACGGCTGGGGACACAATCGGCGTGATCGCTCCATCAGATCCCGTTTTGCATGAGGACAAAAAACGGCTAATAGCAGGTTGCGATTATTTGCGCGATCTGGATTTCAAAATCAAATATAGCCCAAACCTGTTTGCTAATACTTTGGGTTTTTCTGCCTCCCCTCAAGAAAAAGCTGATGATATCAACGCGATGTTTGCCGATCCTTCAGTACGGGGCATCATATGCGCACAGGGAGGCGAGACATCCAATACGACACTTCCATACATGGATTGGGAAGTTATCCGGCATAATCCCAAAGTATTTCTTGGCATCAGCGATATCACAGTTCTATTAAACGCAATATTTCATCAAACAGGGTTGATAACTTTCCATGGTAACGATATCCTCTGGGGATTTGGCAATAACCCCACGCCGTATGATGATCAGGAGTTCAGGCGGGTCCTGATTGATGGAAGAATTGGTCCTATTCCTGCTAACCGCCCTCGCCAAACCATTCGAGCCGGACAGGCTCAAGGTAGACTTCTGGGTGGCAACCTTGGTTGCATTCTCAAATTGGCTGGCACACCTTTTTGGCCGGATTTTCACAACACAATCCTTTTCGTGGAAGACTACACGATCACCGCTAAAGCCTGCCATGCAGCTTTCCACCAGCTAAAACAAATGGGGGTTTTCGATGGAATTAAAGGGATGATTGTGGGATACATTTACAGCATGCAGTGCGAAGAAACACCCAAGCCGCATATGGAAGATGTCCTACTTGAGGTCACAAAGGAATTCACCTTCCCAATCCTGAAAGTCAATGACTTTGGTCATAACTGTCCAAACACCATTCTTCCCATCGGGAGTGAAGTGCTTATGGACGCAGACCAACAAATTTTAAGTACCATTTCCCCCACCACGCAATAAAAAAGATCATCGAGGGGCTCTCGATGATCTGAGTTATTGATCTCCTTGATGAATATCATCCCACCTTCTTAGGGAGGAACTTGAGGATTTTCGCTGCCAGGTTGGAGATGGGCATGGTCTGCAGCCAGATCTTACCAGGGCCTTTAAGCGTCGCCAGGAACAGTCCCTCTCCGGCAAAAAGGACATTCTTGATCCCTTTGACCATATTGATGTCGTATTGAACGGACGGTTCAAACATAGCAATATGCCCCGGGTCAATCAATAAGGTTTCGCCATTAGCCAGGTTGCGCTCGTGAACCTCACCAGGAATGGCAAGGAAAACCATACCCGGACCGGTGATCTCTTGAAGAATAAATCCTTCCCCACCAAACAGCCCTGCGCCAAGGTGCTTACGAAAATGCATTTTCATCTGAACAGATTCCTGTGCACATAAAAATGTGTCCTTCTGGCAGATCAGGGACTGATTCGACTGCAGTTGCATATTCAAAATTCGTCCCGGCGCTTCAGGTGTGAATACGACCGTCCCAGCATCTCCCTGGCTAGTATAGGTAACCATAAAAAGCGATTCACCAGCAAGCGCTCGCCCCAAACCCGCCATCAAGCCGCCGCGTGTGCTGGTCGACATATTCATCTGCTGACTCATCCAAGCCATCCCGCCTGATTCGGTGTAAACCGATTCCCCTCGATCAAGCCTGATCTCAAGTATTGGAAAAACATTACCACTTATACGATATTGCATGGCTTTACCACTTTTCTGAAGATAGAAAGATGAAATTTGATAAATTGTTGTGAATGTCAGATAAAAATTTTCTGTAAATTCCAGTTATTTAGGGTCCTAACCCAATCCGGAAACAAGCGCCAGAAGTAATCCACCTGCAATTACGCTGCCCAATTGCCCGGCAGTGTTGGCACCCATGGCATGCATCAGGATAAAATTCTCAAAATCCTCATCCTGTGCCATCTTGGCTGAAAGACGCCCTGCCATAGGAAAGGCGCTGATCCCACATGCGCCGATCAACGGGTTGACCTTGCCTTTGCTCATCACAGACATTAACTTGCCAAACAACAGCCCTGCAACCGTATCGAGGATGAAGGCTAATAGACCCAAAACAAGGATCAGCAAGGTATCAAAATTGAGAAATGACTCTGCCTTCATCGTCGCACCAATTGCCAACCCGAGGAACAATGTGGCAGTATTGATGATCTCATTTTGGGCTGCTTTGCTCAACCGGTCGACCACAAGGGATTCCCGCAGGAGATTGCCCAGCATCAGGGATGCAATCAGAGGTGCTGCATCCGGGGCAACCAGGCTGACGATCACCGTGACAAAGATGGGAAAGATCACAAGCGTCAGACGGGAGACAGGTCTTGGTGCGTAATCCATCCGGATCAGACGCTCTTTGCGTGTGGTCATTAATTTCATGATCGGCGGTTGGATGATCGGGATCAGGCTCATATAAGAATAGGCTGCCACAGCAATCGGTGCCAGCAATTCCGGTGCCAACTTACTGCCCACAAAGATGGCTGTCGGTCCATCAATTGCACCGATCACGCCAATCGAGGCAGCCTGGTTGAGGGGAAAACCCATTAGCAATGCCAGCATGAGCGTCCCGTAGATCCCAAATTGCCCTGCCGCTCCTAAAAGGACCATTCTGGGTTGAGAGAGGAGCGGGCTGAAATCGATCATGGCACCCACCCCTACAAAGATCAAAAGGGGAAAAAGCTCTGTTTTGATACCTGCGTCATAAATGACTTTCATAAAGCCGACATCGGTGGACATACCGATGTTCGCCATGATGCACCCAAAGCCGATGGGCAGCAGCAAGACAGGTTCATATTCTTTGACCACCGCCAGTGTGATCAAACCGATGCCCACGGCAATCATAATCCCGTTTCCGAGTGTAAAGTTTTCAAAACCCCGGGTGATCTCTTCCAGTAAGAATGAAAAATCCATATAATTTCTCCCTTAATCAGTGAAGGTCATCAAAATCTGGCCGTGACCAACCTGGTCGCCCACACTTACTTCCACAGAAGCGATCTTCCCATCACGCGTGCTCTTGATTGCGTTCTTCATTTTCATGGCTTCCAGGGTGCAAAGTTCCTGGCCGCGATTGACCTGGTCACCAGGTTTTGCCAGGATCGCCACGATCACACCCGGCAGCGGTGAGGTAATGTCTTTTGCATTAACGCTTTTTGCTGGTTTTTCAAGAGTGGTTGAAGGCTGAGCAGGATCCGGTATAGAAGCAGCAGGTCGCTGGCTGGAGGTTTGGGGTTCTGAATCTTCTGATTCAGGCCAAACCTCATACCGTTCACCCTCAATAATTGCGACAACCGGCCGGGCTTTCACATCTTCAATGTTTACTTCATATTGTTGACCATCAATTTCAACTGTGATTTTCATGTATTTTTCCTTAAGACTACTGGTCTTCAAATTGGTGCGTACGGTGGAAAGCCTGCCAGGGGCTCAATCCAGCAAATTGTTCATTATATTGATTTTTGGATCGCCCATGTTGACAGGATTCGATTGCCAAAGCAACAGCTGTGGCTGCAGCTGCAGCCCGGCGCTGCCCTTCAGAAACCACCAATGATTGGACTTGTTCCGTTTCTGATTGAAGTTCCGCTTCCGGTTCAGGCTTTATTTTATTGTTGGATGTCATCCGCACCAATAACGCCATCAATCCCCATAAAAATATGATCACGGCAAAGACCAAACCCATGCCTATGGCTGTGATAAGTAAACCTTGTTGGATTACACTCATGCATTATCCTCCTAAACGGGCATATTACCGTGTTTGCGGGGTGGGCGTTTTTCTGCCTTCTGGCGGATCGCTCGCAAAGCTTTAATAACCATCGGGCGGGTTTGCGCAGGCTCGATCACATCGTCGATGTAGCCGGTATGCGCCGCCGCATAGGGATTCAGATAACGCTGGCGATATTCTTCTTCCAGCCGCTGTCTTTCAGCCTCGGGGGCCTCTGCAGCCGCCAGTTCTTTTCGATAAAGGATATTGGCTGCGCCTTCCGCTCCCATCACGGCAATTTCTGCGCTAGGCCAGGCGTAGGTTATATCCGTCCCCAGGTATTTACTGCTCATCACCACATATGCGCCGCCATAGGCTTTGCGGGTCACAATACTGACTTTAGGTACGGTTGCCTCAGAATAGGCATACAGCACTTTGGCCCCATGGCGGATGATCCCGCGATGCTCCTGGTCCACACCCGGCAAGAAACCCGGGGAATCGACAAAGGTCACTAATGGAATATTATACGCGTCGCAAAACCGGACTGTCCTGCAGATCTTATCAGCCGAATCGATGTCAAGCACCCCCGCCATCACGCTTGGTTCCTGCGCCACGATTCCAACAGGCATACCTTCCAACCGGGCTAAGCCGACCACCGCGTTCTGTGCATAACCAGCCTGCAGCTCAAGGAAAGATCCCCGATCCACAATCGCGTCAATGACGGTGTGCATGCTGTAGGGTAGTCGTGGGTCTTCTGGCACAATATCGTTCAACTGTGGTGCCAGGCGCAAAGGATCATCGCCCTGATCCTGATAAGGTGGATTTTCGACATGGTTCGAAGGTAAATAGCCCAATAAATACCGGGCAAGTGCCAGTGCATCCCCTTCAGTTTTGGTTGTCAAATGCGCCGTTCCGCTTTGGGTCAGGTGAACCTGGGCACCGCCAAGGGATTCGAAGTCGGTTTCTTCCCCCGTTACCGTCCTAATCACCTGTGGACCGGTCAGGAACATAAAGGATTGTTTTTCCACCATAATAATGACATCCGTAACAGCAGGTGAATAAGCCGCCCCGCCGGCGCAAGGCCCCATAATGAGGCTGATCTGCGGAACAACGCCCGAATATTGGGCATTCCGTTTGAAGATCTCCGCATACCCGCCCAAACTCTTGACGCCCTCCTGGATCCGTGCGCCGCCTGAATCAATCAAGCCAACAATCGGACTTCCGTTGGCGACAGCCAGGTCCATTGCCCGGCAGATCTTGCGGCTGTGCATTTCACCCAGCGCGCCGCCCTGGACTGTGAAGTCCTGGGCATAGGCATAGACCGTTCTTCCGTCCACAGTTCCATATCCTGTGACCACGCCATCACCCAATATGGCAGATTCCGCAGGCATATTTTGAGGAGTTGTAAATGCCTCAAGCTCAACAAAGCTATCCTCATCAAACAACAACCCGAGACGCTCACGGGCAGTTAATTTTCCTTTTTCATGCTGTCGGTCAATGCGATCCTGCCCACCGCCAAGTAAGGATTCAACCTTCAAATTTCTTAATTTTTCAATACGTGGGTCCTTTTGTGCCATGAAACTCCTCATCCAATGTTCGGTTGATTCTAAAACTCAATTGTAACATTAACTATCAAAATCTATGTTTTCACTCAATAAGCCTGGGTCGAATTAATCATACAAACAAGAAAAACACCCGTCTTGTCCGGGTGTTCAGATCGAACCAATCCATACTTTTACTTTGCGGTGTTCATCTCACGATTTATCTGCATCCATCCCGATTTAATTAATAATCGCATAAAAAACCTGGTTTCCAAAAGCAATAATGGCAACCTGGTCAAGACCGATCGTAAAAGCAGTTGCTACGGGTGAGGTGATTTCATAATCGCCCAATTCAGGACGGAGCCGTTGATGAAGCCTGAAACGCAAGGAGAATCGATAAATGTCTGCATTCGTTGCGTCCAGAATACTGACAGAGGGATCTGGTGGTGGCGTATACAAAATCGCGGTGAAATTTGAATCCGGCATGCTCACCGATTGTTCTTCTTTCCCCAACCGCCCGTCAACATAAGTAACAGGATCTTCGCAGGTCACAGGGTTACCAGGCAGACCAGTATAAACACAGTTAATCAGCTGACCATCCTGACGTAAGAAGTAAAGTTCAAGCCCATTTATGGCAAAATCAACCACCTGGGAGATATCCGGGATTTCTCCTGCCTGAGCATTTTCAAAAAAGCGATAAGGTGGATCAAGGAACTGACCATTTGTTGCCGCGTATGCCAGGAAGTCATTATTTGCTGCGTTCAAAATATAAAGGACGTTATTTTCATAGGCAATTTTCTGAACGCTGCCAACTTCAGACCCAAAAGAAAGGAGGGACTGAACCACAGGACTTTGCCCCGGAGAACAGTATGCCACATTCCCCAACGAATCGATCCCAAGGATATGGGCTTGGTATGGATTGTTGATGGGCAGTGAGACCATATCAACCAACGTATCCACAGCACCCCCACCAAAATTCCCCGGACCACAGACAAATTCCGTATCGATCGTATACCCTTTGCTCCCGCGGGTTGCATGGATCACACGGCCCCCAGCCGAGTCGAGCATGTAGAGATCCACACCATAGGAGATGATACGGGTGATATTAATTTCAGAATACAAAGCGCCTGTAATCGCCGGTCGATAGGTCAATCGAACGGCGCCATCCAATAAGTCCAGCGCAACTTCTGCATCTTGACGCAATCCAGCCAGTTCATCCGTCTGGCGGAATTGTTCGGCACCCTCCAAAAACCCAATGACTTCCTGCCATTGACTGCGGGCAACATTAGGATCCTGTGCTGCCAGCGCGTATTCAGAAGCAACTTGGGCTCTTTCATAATAATATTGATATTGAAGCGTTTTTCCCCTAGAAAGGTACACACTAAGGGCAATCCCAACAACAACCAGGGGAACGATCAGGGCGATCAAGATCAACGATCCTTTTGATAACTGAGGAGCAGCCTCGGCTTGGCCAGGCAAAAATCGGGAAAACACCTTCTTTGTAAATGAATGAACCTTCTCTCGAAGGCGATGCCAGCCATCAAAGAACTTAGCCAGGCTGCGATAACTATCCTCACGAAAATCCGCCATCTTTTGCTTGAGATTTTGCCTGGCAGGTTCCTTTACAGGTTTTTCAGGGGCAACTTCCTGTTCCGGCACTTTAGGTGGAACGGTGTATTCCTTTCGAAATCCTTCAGTTTCCAATCTTTCGCTTATCGGAAGCAGGGTAGATGCCTTGGGGGGTTCTTCAACCTGCGGCATTTCGGGCAGGATTTCTTGAGGGAGTAATTCGGGTTCTGGCAGTGTTTCAATTGCCTCTGTGATCGCTTCTTCAACATCATCTTCCTGGTCAATGCCGATCCCTCCAGCATACTCCCGTACCTCATCTTCTTCAGATAATCTGACGTCCTTGGTTTCACTAAAAACATCTGAGGGCGGTTCTTCAATGCTATCTTCGGCGGCAATGACAGGTGTCTCTACTTCTTCAAGTGGTTCTATGACTTCTTCAGTTTGAGGAACTTCGATTGCTTCGCTTGCTTCCTTTGCCGGTCTTGGTGCTGGTTGGATGATCGTGATCTTTCCTTCGCCGCGGAGGATCTGCACAAGGTCCACCCTGAAGGTTGTTGGTGCCTGGTGAAGCAATCTTCGGCGCAGCTGATCTACATCGGGATAGCCATCATTGGCGAGCATTTCTTCAGTCCAGGTTGTTGGAGGATGATCCGTCATAAAGAGGTAAGCGCCTGTTCCAAGCTCTGCTCTGAAATACCGCACATTTGGAGAGCGATTGAGCCCCAACCCGCGATCTGTCCTGCTCTGATCGGTGAAGTGCTGTAAGCCGTTGTAGGAAAGAACAAACGCGTGGGTAATCCCGCTCTGAACAATAT
Source organism: Candidatus Brevefilum sp. (assembly GCA_036733105.1). GTDB lineage: Bacteria > Chloroflexota > Anaerolineae > Anaerolineales > Anaerolineaceae > Brevifilum. The sequence continues at coordinate 10,113 of DAINBD010000014.1, forward strand.
AAATATCTCGGCGGTGAACAGCCGCCAGGTTGATCGCACCTCGAATTGCCTTTCCTTCCCTGGCAATTCTCAGGTTCATCTCCAGCATGGATAGATTAATGGTTTCCACCAGCGAACGTAGAACTGAGGTCACTGAACCGCTGTTTTTATAAAAATCATCGGATAAACGCTGTAACCATTGATCCTGAATGTCTGATGGGATCTGATCCGTTCCTTTTAATAAAAGGGAAAGGATCAAAGAATCCTCTGATCGACTGCGAACAGACCGGCGCGGCGGTTTGGACGCACTAAACCCCGAATACTCTCGAAGCGGTTCTCCCTGCTTCTGGTTGATGGGAATCAGATTTAAATCATACATATTTTTCCTGGCTCACTTATCATCCTATATATAGGTATTATTATACACATTACTGGCTGAGGTATAATGCTTCCATGGAATTTCGACAATATAACAACTTTGAAGATTTCGCAGATCATCACGATGACTGGAATTCTCTTCTCTCAAAAAGTGCAAGCTACAATCCATTCCTGACCTTTGAATACCAACAAACCTGGTGGCAAACGCGAGGTGGGGGTGAATGGCCGCAGGATAGCGAGTTAGTGTTCATCGCCGGCATTGAGGATGGTCAACTGGTAGGAATTGCCCCCCTATTCAAAGCCACAAACCTGGAAGGAAAACCAGCCTTGATGTTTGTCGGGGCAATTGAAGTATCCGACTTCCTGGATTTCATTGTTCTGCCATCAAATGCAACGGGTTTCATCGAAGGGTTGCTCGATCACCTTTCATCAGCGCAAAATATCCCCGATTGGGAAGTTCTCGATCTCTACAACATCCTGGAAGATTCCTCATCCCTCCGAATTTTGGAAGAAGAAGCAGAAAAGCGGGGGTGGAGATATCAACAAACCCTGATCCAGCCTGCGCCTTATATCCCCCTGCCTGGCGATTACGACTCCTACCTTAAGAAAATTGATAAGAAACAAAGACATGAAATCAGGCGTAAGCTCCGCAATGTTGACCAGAGCTTTTTAGATAGCCAGCTCTATATCACAGCAGATCCGGAAAATTTAGATTCGGACATCAACGCTTTCATCGCCATGATGGCACAGGACCCTAATAAACAAGCCTTTCTAACCGAGCCCATGCGGCAGCACATCCACAGCACTGCCCGCATGGCATATGAGCAGGGATGGCTTCACCTGTCTTTTTTGGTGCTGGATGGTAAGAAAGCTGCTGCCAATATGTCATTCAACTTCAATGATCGCCTTTGGCTGTATAACTCTGGCTGGGAATGGGACTTTCGAGACTACTCCCCAGGTTGGGTTCTGCTGGCGCATCTGATCAGGTGGTCGATTGAGAATAACCAAAATGAATTTGATTTTATGCGCGGCAATGAGGCTTATAAATATAAATTTGGGGGCATAGACAGGCACATTTACAGGGTAGTTGTAACTCGTGATAAAGATTAGGTGTCAGGTATTCGGTAGTAGGGATTGGGGATCAGTGACCCGTCCCGATTTACGTATACAGGGTTTTTAAGCAATTGAGGTAAATCTTTAGCAATCAACGAATATATCATCACCATCTCTTAATTTCTGCTACCTGCAACCTACTCCCCGCCACCTATTACCTAATTCCTACTCCCTACTCCCTTTTTCTAACAAATTATTAATACCGTTCCCTTCTTTTCTTCTTGACGCTAAAAAATGCTCGTGGTAACATTAACAAAGTGCTATTTTAGCACTCTCTGTTTGAGAGTGCTAAAATTTTACAGGAGTAGATGATGCGTCTTACCGATCGGCAGAAACTCATTCTGACATTGATCATCCATGAACATATCAAAACCGCTCAACCGGTAGGCTCAAAATGGCTGGTTGAGAAATATAACCTATCAATGAGCTCTGCCACCATTCGGAATGAAATGACTGTGTTGACGGAATATAATCTTCTTCGCCAACCTCACACCTCAGCAGGAAGAATACCGACCGAAGAAGGTTACCGCTATTTCGTTGGAAACCTCATTCAGCAGAGCAGCCTCCCCACCAACACCCGGCGCACGATCACGCACCAGTTTTACCAATCCCGCCAGGATATCGAGCAGTGGCTCAAATTAGCAGCATCCGTGCTTGCGCATCAATCTCAAGCGGCGTCTTTGGTCACTGCCCCCCATGCTGATAAAGCAGTCTTCAAACATCTTGAACTGATCGCCACCCACGGTCGTCAGGTACTGATGGTGGCTGTCATGATGGGCGGCGAAATCCACCAACAATTCATTTCCCTATCAGAGCCTGTGCCCCAGGAAAGACTCTCTCAGATTGCAGCCCAATTGACAGATTTGTGTGCACGAGGTGACATCAATAAGATCTCAAGGTTACGCGGTCAACTGGACGCTCTTGGCGAAGATATTTTAGAAATCCTCCTGGCGGAAATGTCCCTAATTGAAGAATCAGCAACCGGTGAAATTTTTCTGGACGGCATGACCAACGTCCTTGCAGAACCAGAATTCTCCGAATCGGATGAAGCCCGTCAGGCCTTACACATCCTTGAGGAGCGGACGCTTCTGCGAAATCTTTTAGCCAGCACCGTGATGAATTCCGATGTGGGCGGCATTCAGGTTCTCATTGGCGGTGAGGGAACCTGGGAAGAACTTCGTCAGGTTTCTGTTATCCTTGCCCGCTATGGCGACCCGAATACCCTGACGGGTTCAGTCGGCGTCGTCGGTCCAATCCGGATGCCCTATGACCGAACAATTTCCACAGTGCGTTTTGTGGCAAATGTTCTCAGTGACCTGGTTGTAGAAACCCTGGCTGCTTAGTTTAAAACACATCCTTAGGAGCAACATATGACAAAAAATAAAGAAAAACAATCGAAAAATAATGAAGAAGAAAAGAAAGAAAACGAAACTTCAGGCTCACCCACTGGTGCCGGAGAAAAACCTGAAGAAGGTCAAGCCATGGTTGCTCTGACCTTTGATGAATTTGATGCGTTGGAAAAACAAATCGAATCCCTTCAGGCAGACATTGAAGACAAAAAAGATCAATGGCTGCGGACGCTTGCTGACTTTGACAACTATAAAAAACGTGTCCAGAGGGACGCCTCCCGCACTTATCAGGATGTAATGATCAATGTTGTAAAGGTCTATCTGCCAGTAGCAGATGATCTTGAAAGAGCATTGAAAAACAGACCACCTGAGCAAGAAGCAAACAACTGGGTTGATGGCGTTGAACTTATCCACCAAAAATTACTTAATTTAATGAAAAATCAGGGTGTGGAGCGGATGGAAGTTAACCCCGGGGATGCATTTGACCCCAATTTCCATGAAGCGATCACCCAGGAAGATCACCCGGAATTTGAAGACGGTCAGATTATTGAAATCGTCCAGCCGGGATATCACATATCAGACCGTATTATTCGCCCCGCCATGGTGCGGGTTGCCCGATAAAGAATAGGAGAAATCATTATGGGAAAAATCATTGGAATCGATCTCGGTACAACCAACTCCGCTGCTGCAGTGATGATCGGCGGGGAACCCGTTGTCATACCCTCCGCAGAAGGTGAACGACTTGTACCTTCCGTTGTTGCTGTCAATAAAAATGGTGAAAGACTGGTGGGGCGCGTAGCGCGTAACCAGGCAATCACCAACCCGGAGAACACTATTTTCTCCATCAAACGTTTTATGGGACGCAAATATGACGACCCTGAAGTTCAAAGAGCCATGAAATTGGTGCCATATGGCGTCGCCAAAGCCCCCAATGGGGATTTGCGCGTGAAACTGGCAGACAAGGAATATTCACCACCTGAGGTTTCAGCCATGATCCTCTCAAAGATCAAGCGGGATGCAGAAGCTTATCTGGGCGAACCCGTCACACAGGCTGTGATCACCGTGCCAGCCTACTTCAACGATGCACAACGCAATGCCACCAAGGATGCCGGTAAGATCGCAGGACTGGAAGTATTGCGGATCATCAATGAGCCCACGGCATCATCCCTGGCATATGGCCTTGATAAAAAGAAAAATGAAGTGATCGCTGTATATGACCTGGGCGGCGGTACTTTTGATATTTCTATCCTTGATGTTGGCGAAGGTGTATTCCAGGTTCGCTCCACCAGCGGAGATACCTTCCTGGGTGGTGATGACTTTGACCAACGCATCATTGATTACATCGCAGACGAATTTAAAAAGGAAAATGGGATCGATTTGCGTCAGGATCGTCAATCGCTGCAGCGTTTGAAGGAAGCATCTGAAAAAGCCAAGATCGAACTTTCCTCCACCATGCAGGCGGAGATCAATCTCCCCTACATCACAGCAGATGCGTCGGGTCCAAAGCACCTTGTCATGACCCTGACCCGATCAAAATTGGAACAATTAACGGAAGACCTGATCGAGCGCAGCCTGACCCCGGTGCGAAAAGCCATGGAAGATGCCAACCTCACCAAAAACGACATTGATGAAATCGTTTTGGTGGGCGGTATGACCCGAATGCCCCGGATCCAGGCAGAAGTGCAAAAAATGTTTGGTAAAGAACCGCACAAAGGCGTCAACCCCGATGAGGTGGTCGCTGTTGGTGCTGCCATCCAGGCAGGCGTTTTGGGCGGCGAGGTCAAAGATATCCTTCTGTTAGATGTCACACCCCTCTCCCTGTCCGTCGAAACTTTGGGCGGGGTAGCAACCACGTTGATCAAACGTAACACAACCATCCCCACTCGAGAAAGCCAGGTTTTCTCAACAGCCAGTGACAGTCAGACCCAGGTCGAGATTCACGTCTTGCAGGGCGAACGCCCCATGGCTGCTGATAACAAATCCCTTGGAAAATTCATCCTCGATGGCATTCCCCCGGCGCCGCGCGGCATTCCTCAAATCGAAGTGACCTTCGACATCAATGCCAACGGTATATTGGAAGTCACCGCCCAGGATAAAGCCACCGGGCGCAGCCAAAACATCACCATTACGGCATCCTCCGGGCTTAGCGAAGCTGAGGTTGAAAAGATGCGGCATGAAGCAGAAATGCATGCCGATGAGGACCGCAAACGCCGCGAATTGATCGAAACAAAAAACCACGCAGATAATTTGGTCTATTCTGCCGAGAAAACACTCAAAGACCTGGGCGATAAGGTCCCTGCAGATCTTAAACAGCAGGTGGAAGATGCTGCCAGCAAGGTGCGCGAGGTCAAAGAAGGTGATGATCTCCAGGCAATCAAAACAGCAACGGATCACCTGGGAGAAGTCTTGCAGCAATTGGGCAGTGCAGTCTACCAACAACAGCAGGCGCAATCTGAACCCTCACCCACAGAGCAAGAAGGTGGTAAAGCAGCACCTGAAGACAGTGGAAGCGGTGATGAGGATGTCGTTGACGGAGAATTTAAACAGGTCTAAGCAAGACCTGTCAGATGAACAAATCCAGGTGCCCGGTTTCCCGGGCACCTGGGGACACCATTTACTTCGCTTAAAATTTGACAGCAAACCCTGTGATGAGTAAACTTATCCAGGTCGAGACGAAATGATAACCTGTTAACAAACGCATTGTGTTGAAAAAATAATGGCAAAACGTGATTATTATGAAGTGCTGGGCGTTCCTCGGACTGCCAGCGCTGATGAACTTAAATCTGCCTTTCGCAGTCTCGCTCGCAAATACCATCCGGATGTGAGCAATGACTCTGATGCTGAGGAAAAGTTCAAAGAAATAAATGAAGCCTACGCTATCCTTTCAGACAATGATAAACGCGCGGCATATGACCGGTATGGCCATGCTGGCGTCAACACGCAGGGCATGCCCGATTTCACCAATATTGACCTATCCGATATCCTGGAAGGTATTTTCGGCTTTGGCGGTTTTGGCGGGATGGGAACTAGACGCGCCAGCCGGAACACGCCCCGCCGTGGCGCAGATCTTTCCAGCCAGATCAAATTAACCTTTGAGGAAGCCGCCTTTGGCATTGAAAAAGAAATTAAGATCACTCGCGATGAAGCGTGTCATACCTGCCATGGGACGGGTGCCAAACCCGGTACTTCACCAAAAATCTGTTCGAATTGCAATGGGCAGGGTGAAGTCCGCCAGGTTCATCAAACCTTATTGGGCTCCATGGTGCAGGTCGTCACATGTCCCGTTTGCCAGGGTCGCGGGGAAGTCATCGAGACGCCCTGCCCCACGTGTAACGGTCGCAGGCTGGAACGTAAAACAATCACCAAAATGGTTACCATCCCAGCGGGTGTTGCACCTGGGGTTCAGATTCGCCTGGCAGGTGAGGGTCAACCTGGCATCAACGGCGGTCCGAACGGGAATTTTTACCTTGAAGTTGACGTGGAAAAACACGAATATTTTCGGAGACAGGCGGATGATATCCTCCTAGATCTGGACATCAACATCGCCCAGGCTGTCCTTGGTGATGAAATTAAAGTCCCCACACTCAATGGAGATGTTGAATTGCGCATCCCACCAGGCACACAGCCCGGAAAAGTCTTCCGGCTACGCGAACGAGGGATTCCCCATCTGCGCGGCTCCGGCAGGGGTGATGAATTGGTCACCGTTTCCGTTCAGGTTCCAAACAAGTTGACATCTGAGCAGCGGGATTTGTTTGAACAACTGGCTAAAACGATGGATCCAGATATCAAAATTCAGCAACAAAGTTTTTTTGAAAAATTAAGGGATGTTTTTGGTGGTTGAGCATAATCAAAAAATCCATTGGATTGAAGTCAAGATTGAATGTGACGGCGAACTCGCCGAAGCCCTGGCAGAAGTGTTAGGGCGTTTTGTTTCTAATGGTGTGGTCGTTGAAAGTGTCACCCAATTCAACCCTCGCACTCAGGAAAATGAACCCACAGACAAAGTGAATGTGGTAGGTTACCTGGCTGTGGATGATGAACTTGAGCAAAAGCAGCACAAACTCGAAGAAGCCCTATGGCACCTCAGCCAGATTTCACCCATACCTGAACCTGCCTATCAACCCATTATGGATGAAAATTGGATGGAATCCTGGAAGAAACATTATCACCCCATCCCCATAGGAAAGAAAATCCTGATCGTCCCTGCATGGCATACGGGTAAACAAAAAAGTGACCGTACAGTCATCCGGATCAACCCTGCCATGGCATTCGGCACCGGGACTCACCCTACCACCCAGCTCTGCCTGCAATTATTGGAGCGATATATTATTCCGGGTGAAAAGCTGATTGATGTTGGCTGCGGCTCAGGTATCCTGTCGATCGCTGCGTTGAAGCTGGGTGCATCTTATGCCCTGGCGGTGGACACAGACAGCCAGGCGGTGACCGCCACCTCTGAAAATGCAGATCTGAATAAGATCCCCGCATCCGCTCTGGAGGTTGGCAAGGGTTCTGTTGGGGAAATTTTATCTGATGAATTCTCATTCAGGCAAGCACCCCTGGTTCTCGTGAACATTTTAGCATCCATCATCCTGCGTTTATTTGACCAGGGGCTCAGTGAGCTTGTCAGTAAGGGCGGCATTTTGCTCCTCTCGGGGATCCTCGAAGATCAAACAGGTGAAATCATCCAAAAAGGATTGGATCATGGTCTGACGGTGATCGACCGTGAGACGCAGGGGGATTGGGTCAGTCTGGCGATGAGGAAAAATAAATAAGTAAGACTGGTTTAACACTGCCTGTTCTATACCTCAATGACTGTATGTCATTGTATTGATTATAGAGATGTTGCGTGCACATCTGTTTTCGTTTAATTAGCTCACCGGGTGTCAGACAAACGCCAAAAATCATACAGTAATTCACGATTCCATACCTGCGCTTCGATATATGGCGCAAAGCTCTCAGGTAGTTTTTGCCCCCAATCTTCCTCCGGCATACCTTTTTTCTCTATGATTGCTTGGATCTCGGATAGAGTAAAGACTTTCCCATTCAGTCCAGCCTGGTAATATTCGACTGGTTTTTCTAGACCGAGCCATCGAGAGATCATGCTATCAGGATAAGTAAAGCTGATGTCATATTCGGAAAACAGGGAGAGCGGAATGCGGATTTCCCCATGCTTCTGTTTGTCCGGTGTGGCGTTGACTAACCACTTCGATGATCCCAGAACCATTGAGATCGGAAAATCATCCTTTGGCCTTCCACCTTTCTCGATGAATTCCATTCTGACCCAACCTTCAGTTTCTCTCCTATTTTTAAGATATTGAGCGGGGTTCTTAAACCTTTCACCATAATGCGTATCATCCGCAAGGTTTTCCATGATTCTTATAGCTTCTTCATCTGATAATTCAGACAAGCTTTGAAATGGCTCTTTATCAACACTATAATAATAAGTGAGATAATCAATCATTTTTCCCCATCCTTCATTTACAGAAGATCTTCTGATTAATAAATTTGCTTGTCAATATAACCCTATTATATTGCTAATTAAAATATTTGATTGAGGTTTATCGCAATACTTCATTCATTGTGCATGACCTACATTTAAATTCGTTTGTGTCATTGGGTGATCGTAGACACGTTGCGTGCAATGTCTCTACGCGTAATAAATCTTGTTTACCAAATTGCACAACCCATAACGCACATAATTTCAACAGGTTATAATCATTATAGATCAAACCAAAATCGATACTGGAAAACTACTTTGAAACAAAACCTCAACAAAAATCTGGTTGGAATGACGGCCTATTACGGCATTCTCCAAACTCTTCACCTCCTCACACTGGCGTGGGCTGGAATCCAGATCCTTTCAGGCAATCCCTCCCCTTTTCCAATCCTTCCCCCACCGGGTGGCTGGGACGCACAAACCATGTCCTTCATGTTCGGATTGGCAGCAACAGATTTTGTTGGTATTATCCTTGGGATGCTCTTTGCGTACCAAATGTTATTCAAAGGAAATTGCAAACGAACCCTTGGGTTGGTCTCTCTGACAATCTTCATCACCGGGGCAATCGTATTTGCTGCTGGAACCATTCCCAGCGGTGCATGGGGAACACATCCCTGTGCTTATTGGATCATGGCTCTCCTGTTCGCACCAACAGTGTTCTTATTCTTCCAGATCATCAAAACTGATCCTCAATAACCGATAAACAAGGATGGATGAGCTTATCACAATGAATATATCCGACATCACTTGCCTCCTTTTTGACCTCGATGACACCCTTTACCCACAAGACAACGGGATATGGGAAATGATTGGCAACCGTATCAACCAATTCCTTGTCGAACAAATGCACTTTTCACCTGATGATGTGCCCTCGCTCAGACACCAGCTTTGGGAGAAGTATGGAACAACCCTGCGAGGTTTACAGGAAGAATTTTCCGTGGATACAGCCGCTTATCTTGATTTCGTTCACGATATCCCCCTCGAAACAGTCTTATCTCCCAATGCGGAACTCGATCTACTCTTAACGAGAATCCCACAACGCAAGGTGATCTTTACCAACGCTTGTGCCAAACATGCCCTGGGCGTGATTGATATCCTCGGAATTAGGCACCACTTTGATGCAATTATCGATGTTTACATCATGACACCCTACTGCAAACCTCAATATGAGGCATACCAAAAAGCATTGGATTTTCTCGCCATATCTCCTGAGAATTGTGTCTTAATTGACGATTCTCCCAGAAATCTTGAAACGGCACAAGCCTTTGGCATGGGCACCATCTCGGTCGGGATACACCATCACGACAGCAGCCCCCACATCAATTCGATTAAAGACCTTCTAAGTGTGCTTTAACCACATTTTTTAGATAAACACTTCAGCCAATTCAACAAAAACTAATCATAGCGTATAAGAGAATTAAAATCTGATAGCCAATTCCTGAACGCCTTTAAGATTTTTATATTCAAAACGGTTAAATTCATTTTGATTCTCCACGTTTTTCATTTACAATTGATATTATGCTGTTTTATCCATCCAATACATGAATCGGAGGTATGTTATGGCAAAGAAAAAGGCGGAAAAAAAGAACAAGGTAGAAAAGAAAGATAAGAAACAGAAGAAGGACAAGAAGAAAAAGAAAGACAAGAAACAGAAGAAGGACAAGAAGAAAAAGAAAGACAAGAAGCCTAAGAAGGATGAGGTCTCGATATCAGAATCAAACCAGGATGAAACGCCACCGGA
>DAINBD010000014.1:20269-23889 GCA_036733105.1 Candidatus Brevefilum sp.
CTAAGAAGGATGAGGTCTCGATATCAGAATCAAACCAGGATGAAACGCCACCGGACTCCATAGAATCTGACACCTCCCAAAACAAAACATCCATCAAAGAACCAGCGGATATTAAGCCAGACAAAGAAAAGGAACTTTCCAAAAAGTTTTACGAAAAAGAGTTAAGCCGTTTACAAGTCGAGCTTGTTAAGCTCCAGGAATGGGTCAAACAAGAAAAGCTCAAGGTCGTGGTTATCTTTGAAGGGCGTGATGCTGCTGGCAAGGGAGGTGTTATTAAACGGATCATGCAATGCCTCAACCCACGCAGTGCGCGTGTGGTTGCCCTGGGCGTCCCAACGGAACGTGAAAAAACCCAATGGTATTTCCAGCGTTATATTCCCCACCTGCCTGCAGCAGGGGAAATGGTGCTTTTCGACCGCAGCTGGTACAACCGGGCGGGCGTCGAACGTGTCATGGGGTTCTGCACAGATGAGGAATATTGGGAATTCATGCGGACTTGCCCAGAATTTGAACGGATTTTGGTTCGATCTGGCATCATTTTGATCAAGTATTGGTTTTCTGTCAGCGATGAAGAACAGGAAAAGAGATTCCTAGCGAGGCTCGATGATCGTACCAAGCGTTGGAAGCTCAGCCCGATGGATGTGGAAGCGCGCAGCCGATGGGTTGAATATTCCAAAGCCAAAGATGTGATGATGAAGTATACAGACATCAAGCAAGCACCCTGGTATGTTGTCAATGCAGACGACAAGAAAAAAGCCCGTCTGAACTGCATCTCCCATTTTTTGAGTATGGTACCCTATAAAGATCTGACACCTGAAAGAATTGAATTGCCCCCACGGCAGGCAGATGAAGGTTATGTTCGCCCACCATTTGAAGATCAGACCTTCGTGCCCGAGATTTACTGAAACCAATTGATCATAATCCCAACCCAGCTTCAAGAATACACAGTTGAAGCTGTTTTTACCTGCACCAAAAAATTTCCCCGATTACACAATGCCGTAAATCCGGCTATATTTCCAATCAATTGTTAATAAATTTGTGGTAACCTTCATAAAATATTAAAAACATTATATTTTCTCAGGTAAAATGTCAAGCAAAAGGGTATGATTCACCTGTGATTCAGTTTTTTATGTTTATTGTTAGGAGTTACCATGGAAAATAAAGGCTTTCGAACCTGTTTAACAATCGGGATCAGCGTCATTGTCCTGGCGGCGGTGTTTCTGGCAGGTGCGGGTGCGGGTTATTTTATCCCACGATTATTTCAAATTAGCACACCCACCGGTCCCGTCAATTGCCCCCCATGCCCAGAGACAAACCTGATCACACCTCAGACCGATAGTTTAGGTGAGGTTCTCCAGTGTCCGGAATGTCCCTATATTGATCCTTCGGGCGAAACGCCAGAAGAATATACGGAAATATTTGCCCCCTTTTGGGAAACCTGGAATATCGTCCATGAAGAGTTTGTCGATCAGCCTGTTGATGATATTGAATTGATGCGTGGTGCAATCGAAGGCATGTTGGGTGCATTGGGTGATAAACATACATCTTATATGGATCCTGAAGAATTCACACAGGCAAGTGAATCTCTGGAAGGCGAATATGAGGGAATTGGCGCCTGGGTCGATGTCACCGGCGATTATGTCGAGATCATCAGCCCAATGAAGGATTCTCCGGCTGCAAAGGCTGGTCTTCAACCCAATGACAAGATCATCGCCATTGATGGCGAGAGTATGACCGGGATTCCGGGCGATCTGGTATTACAACGCATCCTTGGCCCTGCCGGCACGGATGTGAACCTCACCATCCAGAGGGATGTTGAAACCTTCGAGGTTACGATCACCAGGGCAAACATCATTGTCCCAACTGTTGAATACGAGATGCTCGAGGATAATATTGCCTATGTGGCACTCCTCAATTATGGTGAAAACTCCACCGAACAATTACGGAATACCTTCAGAGACTTGTTCAAAGATGATCCTGACGGATTGATTTTCGATCTGCGAAATAATGGCGGCGGCTACCTTAATACTGCCATCCAGGTGGTTTCGGAATTTATCCCCAGTGGTGTGGTTATGTTTGAACAATATGGTGACGGCGAAACCTTTACCTATAACGCCATCCAGGGCGGACTGGCCACAAAAATTCCACTGGTCGTCCTGGTCAATGAGGGGACCGCATCTGCGTCAGAAATCACAGCCGGCGCGATTCAGGACCTGGAGCGTGCCCCCCTGGTGGGTGTGACCACGTATGGCAAAGGTTCTGTACAAAACTGGATCCCATTAGAAAATGAAGCCGGCGGTGTACGTGTAACCGTTGCACGCTGGCTCACACCCAATGGACGCCAGATCGCAGAACAAGGTCTGACGCCTGAATATGTCGTTGAAATGACCGAAGAGGATTATACAAGCGGCAACGATCCCCAACTTGAAAAAGCCATAGAAGTCCTCAAAGAGATCATTCAGGAAAATCAATAAGAAAGGATAGAAATGTTTTTCCTCCCTACATTTAACATCAGATATCTCATGTTTATGCTGCCAGCGTTCTTGCTGAGCTTGATTATTCAACTCTATGTCAACGCGAGCTATTCTCGCTGGAGTCAGATCCGCAACCGAACGGGAATGACTGGTGCCCAGGTCGCACAAAGGTTGGCTGATCATATGGGTATGTATGATCTAAAGCTTCAGGGCACACCCGGGCAGCTAACAGACCATTATGACCCCCGTAACAATGTTCTAAGCATGTCACGGGATGTTGCCCAGGGGACAAGCGTGGCAGCCATGGCAATTACAGCCCATGAATTGGGTCATGCACAACAGGATCAGCAGAATTATGGATTGATGCGCCTCCGTTCAGCCATGGTTCCCATCGTGAATATTGGAACCACGGTTGGATGGATCTTTATCCTGATCGGTTTGCTCCTACAGATCAGCAACCTTGCCTGGCTGGGTGTGTTTGCGTTTTCTGCTGGAGCCATCTTCTCTATTGCCACCTTACCTGTGGAATTGAATGCATCCAGGCGGGCTCGAGCACTGCTCAGATCGAATGAGTTGATCACGAGTGAAGAAGAACAAAAGGGCGTCAACCAGGTGTTGAACGCAGCAGCAATGACCTACGTGGCAGCGATTGCCTCCTCGGTCTTGCAGCTTTTATACTTTGGTTCGATGGTTGGCGGCATAGGACGCCGCCGAAATTAGGTATTAAACAGGGCAGTAGAAAGCTGCCCTGTTCTTTTACTTTTATTAATAATAAACCAGGTCTTTGATTTTAATGGAGTCGTGAATGATGGTGCCGTAAATGGATCGATAATCTTATGGATCAACTCACCCGGTAATCCTTCTAATTCTCATTCATAGGTAAAAAAAGAGGCTGACCTTAATTTGCAGATCAGCCTTTTCTGTTTTAATAATAAAATGTCTTAAGCTTTTCTAAGTGCTTTGAAAAGCAGCCGCCCAAAGGTTAGAACAGCCAGGATAATGGCCAATAGCAAGGCTGTGGTTGCAACCAGCGGCGTGCCGCTGTGCTTGACCCAAATGCCGACGAAAGCCCATACCAATACCAATGGATAAGCTACTTCTTTACGGGTAAAGATCATCAAGACTCCCAACAGGGAAGCAACTGCC
>DAINBD010000015.1:0-10979 GCA_036733105.1 Candidatus Brevefilum sp.
GCCAATACTGCCTGATCCAGAGTCCCCAGGCAAGGGGCAGAAGGGGGATCAATAACATAAAGACAATGGATACATTCCGATTTCCCCAACGATCAGCCAGGTTCCCAATCCGGCGCTGGATGACCAGATTGGCAGTTGTGTTTGCCACAGCCGTCACACCGATCATCGCTGCTGTAAATCTGAGTGTATCGACCATAAAGACATTGAAGAAGGGTGCAAATATATTGATCGAAAAATTCCAGACTGCAGCAAATAAGATGAAGGCAATAAAGTGGGGATGACCTTTTATGGAGGATAGGATTGCTTTCAAGTTGCTGCTGGTTTGACCATCACTTTGGTGATCTTTTTGGGGATCTTTTAAGCGAGAGAAGAAATAAATTGAAAACCCGCCCAAGATGGCTGCCAGTATAAAGGAGATTTGGTACCCAAGCGGACCACCAATTTGGGTTATCGCTTCACCAATCAAAAGGGCAGTTATGATCCCGGCTAACCCCATGATGAAATTGCGGGCGCCGAAGTAGCGTCCCCGTCCCTCAATGGGAACGATATCTCCCGTCAACGCGATCCATCCTGGATAACCGATATTATTGAAAACTTCTCGCAATAAGCCCAATCCTAATAAAAGCCAGATGAGCCCTGAAAAATCTTTTAAGAAAAAGGGGATGACGGCCATCATCAGGACGACCAGGCGGCTGGCGGAGGCGCCTGCAATCGTGATCTGCTGCCGTTTCCCCGTGCGTTCAACCAGCATTGCTGCTGGCAGCAGCATGAGGGCGGCTGCAAAGTTGCTGAGAGAGCTCAGAAGACCGATTTGCTGGCGGGTGGCGCCAAGCGAAAGAATGTAAATAGTGAGATAAGTCAGAACAATTTTATCGCTCGCCGCAGCAAACAATCCATCATAGAAGAAGAACGTCAGATTTTTTCGATTTTCAACCGATAAGGAAAGTGCCCAGGTGCCACCCCAGGTGAAATGTGTGAAGTTTTGGCGAATACGAGACCATTGGTTTTGAAGTTGATCAAATTTCATTTTAGATTAGATAATGACTAAGAAGATAGAAGCCGGAATGTTGGTTGGTTTTCCTCAGATAGGATTTTTTATGATTTAGATTTGCTCAAAATGCTCAACATCCAAGCTGTAGAATGTTGCGCTGCCCTCAAGTGTTTCAATCACAGGGAGATGGGATAATTCTCCAAAGGTGCGCATTTGCACCGGCACGAATTTTCGGTAAGGTTTGCAGTATTTTTCAACCAGTTTAATTAATTCTTCCCGCCTGGTGTGGTTGAGCCCGAGCACCAGTAAAACGGTCGCTTCGTGGAAAAGGCTGCTGGTGCTATCGATGATGGTGAAATAATAGTGTTTTTTGTTGAGGTTTGCCATCAATTTTTTTGATTGGGAGCGTGATACCGTCATCAACGCCAGCAAGTCAATATTCAAGTCAGCCATGACTACTCCTAGGTGATTCTAATATACAAACTTATAAATTCTAACCAGGTCATTATAATTCACCATCAAGGATAATTGGCTGCCCATATCTGTGAATTATCATTAAAATCAAAAGGGCGAGACCAGATTGCGGTCTCGCCCTTTTGATTGGCTTAATTGCGGTGCAAGGTCTGAATTTATGATACCTTAACCAGATTTTGGTTCCTCATAGAATTTAGTGAGAACCAATGTCTTCTCATGGCACTTATTTTGTTATTTTGCGATTGTAGAAGCAAACCGGGATCAGGTGCCTTGTTCCTCAGACTGTCCATCTCCGATACCGCGCGGTATCCATTTCTCTTTATTTTCCCGCAAGCGGTGAACTTCACCGCCGCGCTCATGGAGCTGATCAAAGCCGGCTGGTTTCAGGAACATATTTTCACCTTCAAGCAGCCCAAATACACCGCTTTGGCCGGGCTCAAGCAGTTTATCCTTGAAGGGTGCGACGAGCGTCGGATTGATGGGTTCGTAAACAAGCGGTTCTTCATAAGTTGTGATATAGCCTTCGTAATTCCGAAGGACAACTTTGTGGTCTGAATAGCTGATGATGTAATTGGGATTGAGCGGGATCTTGCCGCCGCCGCCCGGCGCATCAACCACGTAGGTGGGTACCGCAAAACCAGAGGTGTGACCGCGCAATGCTTCAATAATTTCGATACCTTTGCCAATCGGCGTTCGGAAGTGGCCAGCCCCCTGGACGAGGTCGCATTGATACAGGTAATAAGGTCGGACTCGCATGCGTACAAGGTCGTGAACCAGCCGGCGCTGGATGAAGGGATCATCATTAACCCCTGCCAAAAGGACGGACTGATTCCCGAGGGGGATCCCTGCCCGGCTGAGTTTATCACAGGCTTGGGCTAATTCGGCTGTGATCTCATTGGGGTGATTGACATGGATGTTGAGCCAGAGGGGGTGGAATTGTTGGAGCATCTCACACAGGTCGTCCGTAACCCTTTGAGGGAGAAAGACAGGGACTCTTGAACCGATGCGCACGATCTCGATGTGCGGAATTTCTCTCAGTGAGGTCAGCAGGCGTTCAAGCACTTTAGGTGCCAGAGTGAGGGGATCACCGCCTGAAAGGAGGACATCCCGAACCTGGGGGGTGCGCCGCAAGTAATCCAATTGCGCTTCAAAATCCTCGCTTTTAAAACTCTGGCTGGGATCGCCCACGATGCGAGAGCGGGTGCAGTAACGGCAATAGCTTGCACATTGGGTTGTCACCAGCATCAGAACCCTGTCCGGGTAGCGATGGACAAGCCCGGGCACGGGTGAATGTGCATCTTCAGCGAGGGAATCTTCCATTTCACCGGTAAATGGGAGGATCTCTCCGGAAGTGGGGATGGTTTGTTTGCGGATCGGGTCGTCAGGATTGTCTGGATCGATCAGTGAGGCGAAGTAGGGCGTGATATCCACACGAAACAGCCCGCGTTGACCAAGGGCTTTACGTTCACTTTCAGTCAGGGTAAGCAGTTGTTCAAAGTCCTCAATTGAATTTAAACGGTGACTCAGCTGCCAGCGCCAATCATTCCACTTATCGTCCGGGATATCAGCAAAGGCGGGTGCCCGTTTTGAGGTAAAAGGTTTCATTAATTACTCCTAGTGTTATTTTCCAATCCTTTGGTTGAGTCTCTTTTGAAAATAATAGCTCTACTTGTGAAAAATCCTATCTCTCAGGTGAGATAATGTTGATTGTCTCAAGCTCGCTGAAAAAATAATTGCGGTCATCAGCTTTTTTAATCAATGTGCCAGCGTCTTTTGCCAGAGACAAGTAATTTGCCTTTTCGTCTTGTCTCCCGGCAAGGCTGTAAGCTCTTGCTGCTGCTTCGTAGGCAAAAGCGAGATCGAAGTCTTTGAGGTCGTTTTCCAATGTGATTTGCAGGCACCTGTTGGCATGGTAAAGACAGGGCTCAGCACGATCTAAAAGGGCATAGACTCTGCTGATGAGCCATTCGCCGCGCGCCAGGTTGACAGGCTCGCCAACCAGCTCCCAATGATACCGGGACGCGTGCGCGCTGTGGATCATCCGGTCAATGTCTTCCTGATTCTTATCCTTTTTATCAATTAAGTCCCAGGTTTGGTTAAATATATTAACGGCAAAAGTCCTATGTGCAGATTCTTGTTCCTTTTCGTCCATTAGCTCGCTCCTTACTCATTCATTAAACATCGCGCCGACACTCCTGCCTTCATTGGCTCTTCGTATAACTTCGCCAAGCATGGAACCAATGGAAAGCACGACAAGCCGGTTGCTAAACAAGGCTTTATCTTGCGGACTGATGGGTATCGTATTGGTCGTGATAAATCGTTTGACCGGGAGCTGTGCCAGGCGTTCTGCAGCGTCTTTTGAAAAAACGGGGTGGACAAACACCATATAGATATTGCGCGCTTCATAGGCTTTGAGGATTTCCACGGCATGCACCATGGATCCACCGGTGCAAATTTCATCATCAACCAAGATCACATCACGATCCTTCACATCACCAACGATGGTCATTGAGAGGGGATTTTTTATATCTAATGTGCGTTTCTTTTCAATGAATGCCAAGCCTGTATGTAAGAGATCAGCATAGGTGCGACCCTTTTTAGCAAAACCCAGGTCTGCTGTAACGACGACTGGGTTGTGCAGGCAGGGGGCTAATTCAAGCAGGTAATTCTTCAGGAGTTGGAAACCGCGCAGCACATCACCAGGGATAGAGAAGAAACCCTGGATCTGCCCGGCGTGCAGGTCAAAAGTCATATAGCGATCCGCACCGGCAACCTGCATCATATCTGCGACCAGGCGGGCTGTGATGGGTACACGAGGTTTATCTTTCTTGTCAGAACGTCCATAACACAGGTAGGGGACCACAGCCGTGATCCTGCCTGCAGAGTCCAATTTGAGGGTTTGAATGAGGATCAGCAACTCCATCAGATTACGATGGACAGGCGAACCAGTGGTCTGAATGATGTAACAATCCTGCCCGCGAACACTTTCGTGTAATCTAACAAATAAGTTTTCGTTAGGGAACTCAATGATATCCCTCCCACACAGGGGCTGACCGAGATAATTTGCAATCTCATTTGCAAGATCGGGGGAACCTGTGCCAGAGAAGAGTTTGATGTTCCCAAATAGTAAATCGTGCTGCATATGTGGAGTTGCCATTTTATCCTTTCCGTTTTATTTTTTTGATCGATCAGCCTGCCATTCGTCCTTCAGAACGCTCATGATGAAAACATCATGGTAGCTGCCGTGTTGATATTCTGACTGGCGGAATTTTCCCTCATTGATGAAGCCTGCTTTTTCGTAAGCACGGATACCGCGTTTGTTTTTGGCAAGAACCTGCAGCCAGATCCGGTGAAAATTAAGGGTTTCAAATCCGTGAGCCAACAAAAGGCACATTGCTTCTGTGCCGTAGCCCTGGTTCCAAACGGATTTCTCGCCGATCATGATCCCAACTTCTGCGGAGCGATTCCGCCAATTAATGTCAATGAATTGACAGGTGCCGATGGGACGATACGTTTGATCAGTGTCCTGATCTTTGATCTCTATAACCAACGCATGTTCAACAGATGGTTTTGCCATCATGGCATCAAACCACCGTTCTTCCTCAACCCGGGACCAGGGTGCGGCAAAGACCAGGTTTTCTGCCACATCCACGTCGTTGATCCACTGTAAAAATGTGGGGATATCTTCTCTTTCAGCTGATCGAAAGCGGATCCGCTCACCATAAATATAAGGCATTTTTGTTTGATCCTTTCGCTTATTTATGTTAAGGTGACAGCCGTGTTGGGCCGCGGAAGAGATATACAGCTTCACGGATATTAGAAAGATTGAGCAAGATCATCAAGAAGCGACTCAGTCCGAACCCAAAACCGCCGTGGGGTGGTGTGCCGTAGCGGAAGTAATCGAGGTAACTCTGGATGGGTTCAAGCGTGAGACCCTTTGCCAGTGCCTGGGTCTTCAGGACTTCATAACGATGTTCACGCTGGGCGCCAGTGGCAACCTCGAGACCTTTCCCTAGCAGGTCAAAACTGCGGGTGATGCCTGCGTCATCAGGTTTGAGCATATGATAAAATGGACGGGCTTCGAAAGGCCACTCTGTGACAAACACATAATCATGTCCTTGCGTTTCTTTGAAGTGCGCGCCCAGTGCGCGCTCCGCACCTGGATCAAGATCATGTTTTTTATCGGGGGGGAGTTTGTAGCCAAGCTCTTTAAGCAAATCGTGGGCGTCTGACATGGTGATCCTGGGGAAAGGCAGCGTCGGGATTTCAAGTTTTACGCCGAACACAGCTTCAATGGCATCTGAATGTTTTTCGATCACCCGTTCATAGGTATACGCCAGCCACCCCTCCATAAATTGCATGACATCTTCGTGGGATGCGATCCATGACATCTCCATATCCACACCCGTAAATTCGGTCATGTGGCGGGATGTGAAGGAGGGGTCTGCCCTGAAGACAGGTCCGATTTCAAATACACGCTCATAACCGGCTGCCATTGCCATTTGTTTGTAGAATTGCGGTGATTGGGCAAGGTAGGCTGTGGTCTCAAAGTAAGGAAGTGAAAACAACTCTGCGCCGCTCTCGCTGGGTGCGCCCATGATTTTTGGGGAATGGATTTCTATAAAATTGGTGTCCAGCCAATATTCCCGCATCGCTTGCTCTGCTGTCGTCTGGACCTCAAAGATCAGGCGGTTGGTATCCCGTCGGAGGTCCAAATACCGCCAATCCAACCGAAAATCCTGATCAGGTAAATATTCTCCGTAAGGTTCAAACGGCAGTGGTGCTTCTGCAGCGCCTTCAACGGTCAGGTCTTGCAGCTGGATCTCAATGCCGCCTAATTTTACAATTTCATTCCGGACTACTTTACCTGTGAGGGTCAGGGCAGATTCAGTTCCCAACTCCGAAATTTTTTCAGCCAGTTCAAGATCACCCTTCTTATAATGGGCAACCTGGACCAGGCCTGTTCGATCCCGCAGGATCAGAAATTGCATATTTTTTTGATCGCGCAGGGTATGCAGCCAGCCCTGGATGGTGACTTCTTCATCAATATGTTTGTTCAGGTCTTTAATCAGCGTTCTTTCCATGTTGTAGTTCTCCTCTTCTTTGATGCGTTGACCAAAATTAATTTTACCCAGCATTTTGCTGCAGTAGGGATTCTGCAGCATCCAGTGGCGTCCAGGATCTCTGGATAACCCTTGAAAGCGTTTGTTCAAATTGATCCTGATTGATTTTATTTTGCCATTCTTTCATTAAAAGGTCCTTGACCAAAGCCTCAAGATCCTGGCGGATGCGGTCCGCCTCTTTCACCTGCCAGAGCCCAGTCTCTTCTAAATATGCCCTATGTTGATTGATAGCTGTGATCACATCTTCAATGCCAGCACCTTCGATGGCTGTAACCTGAAGGACGGGCGGCTTCCAGTTTTTACTCTCATCTTCGTGCCTTTGATTACCCTGAGTGGACTTAACCTCGCGGCGCATATGCTTCCCCGCCAGGGGAAGGCTGCCGCCGCTATGGGTCATTTCGAGCATCACCGCCAGGGCACGTGCCGTATTCTCGGCGCCGGGTTGGTCGGACTTATTGACGACAAGGATATCAGCAATTTCGAGGATACCAGCCTTGATCGCCTGGATATCATCACCCAAGCCAGGCGCATCGACCACGATCACGGTATGAGCCAGGCGGGCAATATCAACCTCAGCCTGACCGGCACCGACTGTTTCAATCAGGATGATCTCATAGCCGGCCCCATCGAGGAGTGTGGCGAATGCGGCTGTGTTGTGGGCAAGCCCGCCGAGGGCACCTCGGGATGCCATTGAGCGGATAAAAATGCCCTCATCACCTGCCAGGTCGCGCATGCGAATCCGATCGCCAAGCAAAGCGCCGCCTGTGAAGGGGCTGGTTGGATCAACGGCAATGATGGCGACTTTAGGCGCTGAATTGGGTTTTGATAAGTGGCGAAAATGGCGTGCCAGTTGATTGACCAGGGTGCTTTTGCCTGTGCCAGGGGCACCGGTTATCCCGATGAGATGGGCTTTCCCGGTAAATGGAAAAATCGCAGCCATAATCTCCCGGCTTTCCGGCGTGTCGTTCTCAATGGCTGTCAGGGCTCTCGAAAGAGCAAGGCGATCACCCTGTTGAATGGAAAGTGGGTCTGCACGGAATGTCATCGATTGTCTTAATCCGTCACAGCTCTCTTGATATCGTCAGCAACAACTTGGGTATCAGTACCCGGTCCGTAGACAGCGTAAACACCTTTTTTTACCAGATGGGTCACATCTTCTTGGGGCACGATCCCTCCGACGAAGATTTTTACTTCGTTTAACCCAACCGCATGCATTTTTTCGATTACCGCGGGTACAAGGGTATTGTGCGCGCCAGAAAGGATCGATAACCCGACGACATCAACATCCTCCTGGAGCGCAGCTTCAGCGATCATCTCAGGTGTTTGGCGCAGCCCGGTATAGATGACTTCCATACCTGCATCACGCAGGGCGCGAGCGATGACTTTGGCACCGCGATCATGACCGTCAAGGCCGGGTTTAGCGATAAGTACACGAATTTTTCTATCTGTCATTCACATCTCCATCAGGTTTTATTGCCAAATTTGATTATACCGCGTTCGGTATGGGAATTGCGGGTGAAGGAATAAAGAATTGTGGGTTTGATTGTTGCTTATGGGATGTGCTGGATAATATCCCAACCCCATCCCTTCACCTAATTTAGGGGAAGTTTGCCCTGAAAGGGCAGGAAGGAGTAAAGTGGATTGTGATGATTTGGTTGTGAAGTATCAATTATGTGAATTTCAAATACCCTGTCAGCTCATATACTTGTCCACACCAGATACATGCTGGATCCAACCATAATAAATGCGGTGGAAATCACGTGTGGGATAATGCCGGTAAATGGATTCATCCAAAAAATGAGCGGGATTCAAGTCATTTTCATAAACTTTACGGCATTCAATCACAATTTCCGCTTCCGCATAAGATGGTGCTGGTACGATAACGGATGGTTCTGGTGTCAATCCAGATTTTGCAATCTTATCCCCATCTCGGCCGGATTTCGAGCCAAGCATACTCAGGGCTTTATGATGTGCCTCTGAAAAGGCAGATAGTGTGAAGGTGTCATATTTTTCCATGAATTGGTAGGTGTAGCGGGAATGCCGTACGGCAACAAATGCAAAAGGCTCACTCCACATGGTGCCTAAAGCGCCCCAGCCAATGGTCATGGCATTAAAGTCTCCAATTGCATAATCCCCAGAGGTCAGCAGAACCCACTGGTTGCGAAAGAGATCGTGAGGACGGACCTGAAGCTGGTTGATATCGATCGATTTTCTTTGCATAAATACTCCTTTGTTGTATATTGCTTTGATAACACCATTATATCGTGAGCATGATTTTGGGCAAGAAAGGTAATTTCAGTGGTATTTAGCCAGTTTGAATTTGAAGCATGGGTGATTCGCGCATAAATCCCAGAATACTCTTTTTTCAATGTGGCAGATGCTTTCATGACTCACTCGACCGAAATTATAATCCAGATGTTCGGGTATAATCGAGGCTATGACGACTGACAGAAACGATCGCATCATCGATAATGAATCCAAACCCGAAGATCAAATTGACCGCGCACTCCGCCCAACTTACCTTGCAGAGCTGATCGGTCAGGAACAGATCAAAGAAAATCTGCGGATCCTGATCGAGGCGGCCAAATTGCGTTCAGAAGCGCTGGATCATGTGCTTTTCTATGGGCCACCAGGGTTGGGAAAAACCACCATGGCACATATTCTTGCTAACGAGATGGGCGTGAGCATCAAGGTCACCTCAGGTCCGGCAATTGAACGGGCAGGAGATCTCGCTGCGATCCTGACCAATTTACGTGCTGGCGATATTCTGTTCATCGATGAAATCCACCGTTTGGGCAAGGTGGTGGAAGAAGTGCTTTACCCGGCAATGGAAGATTACTCGCTCGATATCGTGATCGGAAAGGGACCTTCAGCGAGGTCCATTCGCCTGAAATTACCTCATTTCACGGTGGTTGGTGCTACAACCCGTTTGGCATTGGTCACATCACCTTTGCGAGCCCGGTTTGGGGCGACCTATCGGTTAGATTACTATGATCTTGATTCGTTAATTGAGATCGTGCAGCGCGGTGCGAACCTTCTGAATGTGGATTGTACTGATGATGGCGTCATCAAAATCGCCAGCCGGTCTCGTGGTACACCCCGGGTAGCCTTACGCATGCTGCGGAGGGTTAGGGATTACGCCCAGGTTAGAGGCGATGGCAGGATCACAGGCGTGGTTTCGGAAGCAGCCTTAGACCTGCTCAATATTGATGGACAGGGGTTGGATGACCTGGATCGACGGGTGCTGTTGTGCGTGATTGAGAAGTACAACGGCGGACCGGTGGGTTTGAACACCATTGCGGCCTCCGTTAGTGAAGAACCGGATACGATCATGGATGTGGTCGAGCCCTATTTGCTCCAGCTGGGTTATCTTGAGCGCACTTCGCAGGGACGGCAGGCAACACGGAACGCCTATGAGCACCTGGGGCTGGAATTTCATGAAGAGGGACCTCAAAAAAGGCTGTTTTAAGCGTGAAATTCCCAAACCTGAGAACCGAAGATTTTTATTACCATTTGCCACCAGAACAGATCGCACAATTGCCTATTTATCCCCGTCATGATTCTCGACTGTTGGTCCTCAATCGCTCTGATCATTCTCTTGAACACAGCCGCTTTTGGGATCTTGACCGTTTTCTGCTCCCGGGTGATCTCCTGGTCATAAATGAGACCCGGGTCATCCCCGCCCGTATCTTTGCCCGTAAACAGCCTGGTGGGGGTAAGGCTGAACTTCTGCTGCTGAAGAAGCAGGATGCCAACACTTGGACGGTTTTAGGAGGCGGGAAAGGCTTGATCATTGGGCGGAGGCTGACCATTGAAGACGGACCGAATGCAGAGATCATCGAGGTTTTGGACGGAGCAGAGCGGTTGGTGCGTTTTGATGCGCCGATTGAATCCTTTTTTGATAAAGTGGGGCATGTTCCTCTTCCTCCATATATTCATCGGCATTTGGATGATCCCGAGCGTTACCAGACGGTGTATGCCAAGGAACCTGGTTCTGCTGCTGCACCAACAGCGGGGCTGCATTTTACGCCTGAGTTGATTCAAAAATTGGAGCAAATGGGCGTTGGGTTTGCCAAGTTGACCCTGCATGTCGGGTTGGATACCTTTGCCCCTGTCACGGAAGCCAACCCGGCTGAACACAAAATTCACAGGGAGTGGTGTGAACTTGATAAAGAGGCAGCCAATCAGATCAATGAGGCAAAACGATCAGGAAGGCGGGTGATTGCAGTGGGAACGACCAGTGTGCGCACCCTTGAGACGGCTGCCCGAAATGCCCTTCAGGGGGAAGTTGTCTCACCAATTTCGGGACTCACGAACCTGTTTATCCTGCCAGGCTTTGAATTTATGGTCGTCGATGCGATGATCACCAATTTTCATCTCCCCAAATCAAC
>DAINBD010000015.1:10989-23124 GCA_036733105.1 Candidatus Brevefilum sp.
GCTGGTGAGTGCCTTTACGGACCGGGAATTGATCTTGAACACCTATCAGACAGCCATCCAGGAAAATTACCGGTTTTTCTCTTTTGGCGATGCAATGCTGATCCTGTGATCGGTTGGTGTATTTATTGCACCCTTATCCTAAAAAACGTTAATATTTAATAAACTTCTTATAAAAAATAGTTCATATCCGCCTTTTAAAATGTTATAATTCATATGTTCTAAAAAAAATACCATTCCAAGAGTTCGAGGAATAAAACTACTATGATGAGATTTGATCGATTTACAGAACGTGCCCAGGAAGCTGCCCAACGCGCAGCTGAAATAATCCAACGTTACGGGCACAACCAAATTGACACCGAACACATCCTGCTGGCGTTGATCGAACAGCCCCAGGGTGTGATATCCCAGTTGCTTGAAATATTAAAGGTTGATCCTGAAAATTTCACGGAGCGGCTGGATTATATTTTACGTACAAGCCCGAAAGCCAGTATCTTCGGGGGTGGTGGGGCAGGCCAGGTGTTCATAACACCCCGCGTGAAGCGAATCATCGACCAGGCGAACCAGGAAGCCAATCGACTCAAGGATGAATACATTTCCACAGAGCATATTTTCCTGGCGATCCTGACTGAAAAGAACACACCTGCTGCCCGGCTTTTGGAAGATATGGGGATCACACGGCAGCGTGTACTGGACGCGATTGAAGAGCTGCGCGGTGGGCAAAAGGTAACCGATCCAAAAGCTGAATCCCGCTACCGCACACTTGAAAAATACTCCCGGGACCTGACGACGATGGCAAAAGAAGGTAAGCTGGACCCGGTGATCGGTCGGGATGTCGAAATTTTACGCCTGATCCAGATCCTGTGCCGCAGGACCAAGAACAATCCCGTCCTGATCGGTGAAGCAGGGGTGGGAAAAACCGCCATTGTTGAAGGATTGAGCCAAAAGATCGCCACCAACGACGTCCCTGAAATTTTGATGGGGAAGACGGTTGTGGCGCTGGATCTCGGTGCTATGATTGCAGGTTCACGCTTCAGGGGCGAGTTTGAAGAACGTTTGAAAGCAGCCATTGAAGAAATTCAGCGATCTGAAGGTGAGATCATCCTGTTTATCGATGAACTCCACACAGTGGTCGGCGCAGGTGCTGCCCAGGGCGCAATGGATGCGTCCAGCATGCTCAAGCCAGCGCTGGCGCGCGGTGAGCTGCAGTGCGTGGGTGCCACAACGCTGAATGAATACCACAAATATATTGAGAAAGATGCAGCCCTCGAGCGGCGATTTGCGCCTGTCTTTGTGGAAGAGCCTTCGGTGGAAGACACGATTGCGATGCTGAGAGGTTTACGTGATCGTTACGAGGCACACCATAAGGTGACCTTTTCGGATAATGCCCTGGTCGAGGCAGCCAAACTCTCTTCACGGTATGTGACCGACCGGCGGCTTCCGGATAAGGCTATTGATTTGATGGATGAAGCAGCGGCGAAATTGCGCGTAGCTTTGTATTCTCTGCCTGAAGAATTGAAAGATTTAAAATCCGAAATTGACCGGCTTTTGAAGGAAGAAGAGCATGCAGGTGTGGAACGGGATTACGAGCGGGCTGCCCGGATGAAATCCGAGCGACTTCGCATTGAAGAGGAATTCAACGAAAAACGTGATGCCTGGGAGCAGGATCATAAACTTGATGAAGTTGTGGATGTCAATGACATTGCTGAGGTGATCCACCAGTGGACAGGTATCCCTGTTTCCCAAATGATGGAAGATGAGCGGGATAAACTGCTCCAGATGGAAGAGCGGATCCATGAGCGGCTGATTGGTCAAAAGGAAGCCGTGGCTGCGGTGGCTGATGCTATCCGGCGGGCACGGAGCGGGTTGAAGGATCCACGCCGCCCGATTGGTTCCTTCATCTTTATTGGACCTTCAGGTGTCGGTAAAACTGAGCTGGCAAAGGCGCTGGCGGAGTTTATGTTTGATGATGAAGATGCGATGGTGCGGATCGACATGAGCGAATATCGGGAACAGCATAGCGTCTCACGGTTGTTTGGTGCGCCACCTGGGTATGTGGGCTATGAAGAGGGCGGCCAATTAACAGAAGCTGTTCGCCGGCGTCCGTATCGAGTGGTCTTGTTTGACGAGATTGAGAAAGCCCACCCGGAGGTCTGGAATGCCCTTCTCCAAATCCTGGATGACGGCCGCCTGACCGACGGCCAGGGCCGTGTGGTCGATTTCCGCAATACGGTTTTGATCATGACCAGCAACCTCGGAACAGAATATGTCACCAGCAGCGGTACCCTTGGATTTTTAGGTTCACAAGAAGGTTCTGGTGACCAGTCTAACCGTGAAAAGATTGAGAAAGCATTGAAAGGTGCATTCAGACCTGAATTTCTCAACCGGATCGATGAGATCATTCTATTTTCCCAGCTCTCAAAAGAAGACATGGTTGAAATTGTGGCGCTGCAAATGCAGGATATTCAATCTCGGCTCTCCGACCATGGTTTGCAGGTTGAGTTAACTGAAACTGCAACCGAATGGCTTTCCAATGAGGGCTATGACCCAGCCTTTGGCGCACGACCGCTTAAACGAGCGCTGCAAAAGCATATCGAAAGCCCGCTTTCGGTCAGCTTGCTTTCAGGTGATTTTAAGCCTGGAGATACCGTGCTGGTTGATGTGGTTGATGGTGAGGTTGTGTTTACCAACAAAGATCAAGTGGATGTGTCATCAATGGACGAGGCAGAGGTTTCCGGTTAATTTTTGGCTGGATAGAAAACTGTAGGAAGTGAACAAAAACTGACTTTGGGAGGCTGTCCAACATGGCAGCCTCTTTTTATGTTCATTTTGGAATATTTAGTCAACAAATAGAGATTTAGAAATAGCGATGCATTTACTTTCCGGCGTGCGGACTTTAGTCCGCCACTATAGATATGATTTAGAATAACTGAACCAGATTTTTTGAAACGCTGGTGGTGGGACGCAAAAAGAGTCGTTTGAATTCTGCCAGGTTTTAAGTGATCACACAGCAGTATTGGCATATCTTATTTAAGGGATTAATTATTTCGCTCAACTTAAAATTTCAAAACTTATTTTTCCCGAGCGATGACGATCAAGGTGATATCATCCAGGCGAGGAGCTGAACCTGTAAAAGCTTGAACGTCTTCTAAAATGGCATTGCGGTATTCTTCTGCAGAGGGGGTAAAGCAAGTTTCAAGGACTTTTATTAATCGCTCGGTGCCATAAAAATCCCCATCCTCATTTTGAGCTTCGGAAATACCATCTGTATAGAGAACCAGTACCTCTCCAGGCTTAAGTTTTAGAGTTCGGATTTCCCAGGTATTTTCCGGGAAGATACCTACTAGCGCACCGGTCTTTTCAAGGGTGTCTATCTGGATGCCTTGTTCTGAGTTTTTTAATAAATAGGGAGGGTTATGTCCGGCATTCACATAGACAAAAGTGGCTTCCTGGGGATCCAGTATGCCGAAAACCACCGTCAGGAAAATGCCCCGCTGCGTATCGGACAAGATCCGCCGGTTGACGTTGTTGATCACTTCGGCAGGATCCAGGTGATGTTCACCAGCATAGGTTCTGATCAGTGTTCTGCTCATTGCCATATAAAGGGCGGCGCCTGCCCCTTTATCACCGACATCCGCAATGACAATGCCCAGATTCCCATGATCAAGATCAATGAAATCATAGAAATCACCTGAGGTTTCATGTGCTGGCAGGAGGACGCCTGAAATATCATAACCTTTGATTTTCGGAGAGTGGGTCGGGATGAATGTGTGCTGGACACGACCAGCCTCAGCCAATTCTTGGGTGATTTTTCGATGGGCGATCGCCTGGTCTCTGGAAATGCGCCTGACGTGACGCAATTTGTTGATGATTAGGTCGGGGTAGTAGCTGACGCCCATATCCTTGAATTCCGCCAGGGATTCACGGAACAGGTTCTGTGCCTGGTCAATATCTTCGGGTTCGTTTCGCTTAAGATGATATATGCCCATTTCAAGCCAAATCCGGGCACGCCACCAGCGCCCATTCATTTTTTCAATCAACTCAACCGCGTCGTTCATGGATGCAATGGCTTTTTGATAGTGATTATGTGCCGCCTCTAACCTGGCTTTGGCAAGAATTAATTTGACTCGGTCCTGCATAACTGGATGGAGGCGATAGCCTGTTTGAGCCATTTCAAAGGCTTTTTCAGCTTCAGCAAATTTTTCTTGGATTGCGTAAATTCCGCTGAGCAGGCAATCGGTAGAAATATCGATGGGTGTGTTCCCATTGCTGCTTGATTCAAGACCGTCATTCAGCATGCTGAGGGCAATATCAATATTTGCCTTGCTCGCTTTTTCTTCCAAAAGCTGCGGCTCGAACACAACTTCAGCCAATGCAGAGTTTGCCTGTAAAATGCGATCTTGATCGTGGGTTTGGCGCGTGCGATCAATTAAATCAGTGAAGATTTCCATTGCCGTCGAGAAATCACCTTTGAGGCGCGCCAATTGACCTTCAAGGAACAACCGATCCAAGGTATGGCTGTCCAAATAGACTTCATTCCCAAGCGTTGTTTGCCGGATTTGATCGATGAGGGCTTGTACTTCGCCAAAATCCGCAAGCCAGAGTGAGGCAATGGCAATTGAATGCTGGATCAGACGTTCATCGGAAACCCCGCCAGCCTTATTACCCAGTTGAATGGCTCGTTTTTGATAATCACGGGCGAGTTTGACCTCGCCGAGGTTATCCATGACTGCAGCCAGGTTGATATAAGCGCGGGATGCTGGTCCGAACAAATTGTGTTCCTCGCTGATACTGACAGCCATTTCAAGGGCTGCGATGGCTTTTTCAGGCTTGATGTTCGGCAGGATGCCGATCGTTGCCAAGGCTTCAGCCTGGACATCAAAGGCTTCTAATCGCCTGGCAAGTTCTAATGCCTTTTCACTGAAGGCTTGGGCTTTATCGGGTTGATCATTAAAAAGGTAAGCGCGCCCTGTCTCGTGGATCAGATAGGCAATGTCTGGGCTTTCAACAGCACCTTCGACCGCCTTCAAACCCTCTTTACAGATCTCAAGGCTGCGCTTAGGATCATAACCCCACCATGCAGACCGGGCAGACCATGCGTAAACTCGCGCCAATCGATCTGTGTTGTTCAATTCTTTATGGTATTGGATTGCCTGTTTCCACATCTGGATGGCATCACGATGTTTTCCTTGTTGTGCCAATGCTTCCCCCAAATCTGTATATAAGTGAGCAAAGTTTTCAGGATCCTTGGCTAATTGGATTGCCTGGATGAAGTAGGATTCAGCCTCAGCATTTGCATAGGAATCCATCGCAACATGTCCGGCTGAATCAAGGTACGCAAAGGCTTTATCAGGATCTCCGCCTTCTAAGAAGTGAAGTGCTAATTGTGATGCAAGCCGCTCTTTTTGGTCAGGGTAAAGCTCTTCCAAAGCCAAACCAACGGACATGTGAAGATCGCTGCGATCGGATTCAAGGATGGCGTTATAAGCAGCCTCGTGCATCAAAATGTGCTGAAATTGATAGGTCAATTCCGGATGGATGCGAGCAACCTTGATCATACCAATCGATTCAAGTGTGCTCAGCTGTTCCATCAATTCAATTTTTGGTGCCCGGTTTGCAATCACATGTTCCAAAATTTGTTCCGGGAAATTCCTGCCAATGATGCTGGCAATTTTCAATGTAAATCGAGCATCTGGGGGAAGACGATCTATTCGTGCAGTCAGCAATCCCTGTAAACTATCAGGGATCTTGTTAGGATTAATTTTCGGAGCTTCTACCCAGGGATTGTCGACATTGACCAAAGTATTTTCATTGTCAAGCATATCCATTAATTCTTCAATGAAGTAAGGGTTTCCTTCAGATTTGGTCAGCACCATGCTTCGAATGGATGCGGGGATTTGATCAATGTTAATCCACTCTCCCATCAATTCCTGGCTCTGGCTTTCGGTAAGGTTGGCCAATTCGATTTTTGTCAGGCGAGGTCCAAACCCTTCTTGCGCTTTCATAACCAACTGCCAACCGTTTGAGCCAATGTCGTGTCGGGAGACAAGACAAAACAGGATCGGAGAGGTCGCTGTCATTGAAAACAAATCGCCAAGCAACTGAATCGACGAGGCATCTGCCCATTGTAAATCTTCAAGAATGATGACCAACGGCTGTTCAATTGAGAGATTTCGTAAAAAGGAGCGGATTGAATTCAAATATTGGATACGCAATTGGGTTGCACTTAATTGATGAATTTGTTCTTCTTCCTCATCTGAGATGGGAATTTCTAAAAGATGGGCAAGATATTGGTAATGTTTCTGCACATCAGAATCAAGGCTGTCCCCAAGGGTGTGCATTAGGTTAACTTTGAGTGCTTCCTGAGAAACAATAACAGGTAAGTTGAGGGCTGATCTCAAGAGATCTTTTAAGAGGTGATAGGCCAATTCCCTGCCAAATGCCTGACTATGGGCTTCAATCCATCGAATTTGTGTTGGTTGGTGTAACCTACGTAATTTATTCTTCCACTCTGTGATCAACCTTGATTTACCAATGCCAGGATCACCGAGCACCAATCCGATTCTTCCCAAACCTGCCAGGACGGTTTCCGTCAGTTCCATTAACGAGTCAAGCTCACGTTCCCGACCAATAAACTTTATCTCCCTTGAGGCTGACATTCGGCTGCCATTTTGAAAACGGTCTGTGATGTGAACCACGCGCCAAAACTGCATCGTAGAATCGATTTCTTCGCAATAACGATCCTCAAGCTTCTCAAATTCAATATATGTCTTTGCAAACCGGTAGGCGTCTTCAAGTAAGATGACTTCACAGGTTGGGAGGGGGGTGCGCAAAGCGGCATCCATACATTCAAGCGTGTTATCGAGTGAGCGAAAATCAAAGCGCAGGTTCGATTTAATATCACCGATCACAATTGGTCCAGCATTCAAAACCATTTTTAATTGGAGTGGGAAGCCATAGGTGTTTTGCGTTTCTTTTCGGACTTTCTGAACTTCATCCAGAATTGCCAGCGCCGCGTGAACAGCTCGAAACGTATCATCTTCATGGGAAATTGGCGCACCAAAAAAGGCAAGTACGCTGTCCTGCCAGAGCTTGGCGATGGTTCCCTCGTAGGAAAAGATATGGCTTGCGAATCGGTCGAGTGCCTTGTTCAGGATCGTGTTACGTTCGTTTTCCGGGATCGCCAGGTTAAATGCATTAACATTGTCAATGGTGAATAAGATTGCGGTCACCATTCGTCTTTCTTTTGCAAGATATGGCGCTGAGCGAACCTTTTGGATGAAATTTGGCGGTGCTATGGCGGCTAGTCGAGAAAAGTAAAGATCTTCAAGTGAGGGATCTCGGTAGACGGGATGACCACAAGACTTACAGATACGGGCCTCCGAGACAAGTTCAGAATGACAAAATGAGCATTTCATAGACATCCTATTCGATGTCGGAACATAATCAGTTTATTTGGATTTATTTTACCTGATTTATTATATATTAACCTGTTGTTAAAATCAATATTCATTATATCTGTTTGGAGATTTATCTTGCTTAATAATCCTAAACTTAGTGAACATTGTAAAATTTTCGGGATTATTGCTCTTGACGAATTTCCTAGATTTGTTTGCCTGTTCTTTTGGAAAGGATTCATTGTTGTTTTGGTTTTTTGGTTATTCCATATGAGTTGGGGACGGTTTATTAATCTCAAAAGATGTTTTATACTTGAATTATGTTTATTGAACGCGATGCAATGATTGAACTGCTGGGTCAGGTGCCAATTTTTGCACATTTGAATGCAGAAAGGCTGGATTACCTGTCCGGTGTGATGCGGGTGGTTGAGTGTCGTTCAGGTGAGACTATCTTTGAAATGGATAGCCCTTCTGAGGGGATGTTTATCGTGTTCGAAGGGGAGGTGGTTCTGTTTTCCGAAGGGCAGCATGTGATCGCCTCTCTTAAGCGGGGTGATTCCTTCGGTGAGGAAGCGTTGATCTATGATGATCCACGCGAATACAGAGCGGTTGCAAGCAGACAATCCACCCTGTTCTATTTCAGTGCTGAACATTATGGGTTTGTATATGAAGAATTGCCAGGCGTTTATGAACGTCTGGAGGTCGCTACACGGAGTCGCAGGCTCTCAATGCGGGTCAGCCTTCCATGGCTGCAAACTGGCGAATTTGTCCACTTGATCACCCGACGTCACCCAGCCTTTTTGGGTACGCGGATGATTACGCCAATCCTTTTCGGCGCGGCTGTTCTAATTCTGTCCCTTTTACTCTATCTCCACTGGGCTCCAGAAGGTCCTTACGCTTGGATCATGTTGGGGGTCGGTTTACCTTTATCGCTTTTTTGGCTGATTTGGATTCTGATCGATTGGCGAAATGATTTCTTTATTGTCACCAACAAGAGGGTCGTGTGGATTGAACGGGTTGCCCTGATTTATGACAGCCGGCAGGAGGCACCCCTGACGACAATCATGTCTGTTGGTATGGAACGAAGCCAGCTCGGCCGGATCTTTGGTTTTGCGGACGTCGTTGTGATGACCTATGTTGGAACCATTCGCTTGCGAGATATCGCCCATGCAGAAGTTGTTGCCAGTTTGATTGAATCATTCTGGCATCGGGCTAAAGCCGTCAATCGTCACGAGGAAGCTCAGCTTATGGCTGAGAAACTGGGTCAAAAAATTGGTTTCGATTGGAATGCAATGGGAGAGACTCGCGCAAGGGGGACAGGTGTCGATGTGCAAATCCCATCCCCTGAACGTAAAACCGAAAAGGAACCAGGTTTTCTTCAATGGTTATTTTCCGATTTAATCCGGCTTCGGCATGAATCGAGTGGGGCAATTATTTATCATAAACACTGGTTTGTTCTGGTTAGAAACCTCTGGATGCCATTGATCATTTTTATGATCGCCATAGCTGCACTTATTGGGAAATTAGGTGGAAGTTTAGGTTTCCTCCCGACCACACCGACCATTGCAGGGATCTTCATTTTGATTTTTGTTTGTTTTTTGTGGGCAGTCTATCAATATGCAGATTGGCAGAATGATATTTATAAAGTCACCAAGGATCAAATCATTGATCTAGATCGTAAGCCACTGGGCAAGGAACGCCGACGATCAGCCCCATTGGAGAATGTCCTCAGCATTGAGTATGAAAGATTGGGATTTTGGGGATTTCTGTTGAATTTTGGCACAGTCACGATCTCAGTCGGGAACACCAAGCTTACTTTTGATTATGTTTATAACCCGTCAGAGGTTCAACAGGATATTTTTTACCGGATGGGTGAACGGTTGGGTTCTGTTCATCAGTTTGAGGTGGACGCTGAACGGGAGCGAGTTTCGGAGTGGATTGCAAGTTATCATCGTGCGATTGAAAAAGACAGGGAAAAACACCCCCGCTAATTTGATGACAGTGTCATGCATATCACCGGCTTAATTTGCAAAGCGCAAGCACGGCACAATTATTAAAAATATTGGTTATATTTTTTGCTGATGCCTATACTTGGGGGTAAAATCAGTTGAGGAGTAAAAACGATGGCCTTTAGAACAATTACTACTTTTCCAGAAAAGGTTTTACGCAAACAGGCGGAAACTGTTGATAAGTTTGATGAAGACCTGGAGCTGCTCATCCATGATATGATCGACACGATGCGTGAAGCGCCCGGGGTTGGCCTTGCGGCGCCCCAGATCGGGGTATCAAAGCGGGTCATTGTGGTCGAATTCGGGCATGAAGAAGATGAAACCATCCCCAAACAGTTATATACGGTGGTTAACCCCGAGATTGTCAGCATGTCAAAGGATTCTGTCCCTGGTATTGAAGGCTGCCTTTCGGTCCCGGGTTATGTAGGCAAGGTCAACCGGGCAAACATTATCACGGTTAAAGGCAAGAATGCGCAGGGAAAGACGATCAAAATCCGTGCCCAGGGCTGGCTTGCTCGCATTTTTCAGCATGAGATTGATCATGTCAATGGCATCCTCTACACCGATCGGGCTGAGGATATTTGGAAACCAGAACCTGAGGAAATGGACAACATTTAGAAGAAATGTACCTGAAACACCTCTCACTCACAGATTTCAGAGGGTTTTCCCGGCTGGATATGCAGGTCCCCCGGGAAATTTTTCTGTTGGTTGGGGATAATGCTCAGGGCAAAACAAGCTTGCTGGAAGCGATTTATTTCCTGGCAACATTTACTTCCTTTCACGCCAGTTCAGACCGCCAATTGATCAATTTCAACCTGCCTGAAAATAAAATCACAGTTGGCAGGATCATTGGCGAATTTCAACGAAGAGATGGTACGCACCGAATTGAAGCGCGTTTGATCCGTGAGCCGAATGGTTTTAATGGGGGCACCCGTTTCCGGAAAGAAATCCTTTTGGATGGCGTCAAACGGAAATTGAGTGAGGTGATTGGATGGTTCAATGCCGTCATCTTTCTTCCTCAGATGGCACGGATCATTGAAGAAGGTCCATCGGAAAGACGCCGTTACCTTGATATGCTCATTTCGCAAGTGTCACCGCTTTATGTCAAGCATCTGAGCGATTACGGACAGACTCTTTTGCAGAGGAATGCCCTGCTCAAGCAATTAGGAGAGCGCGGGGGCGATCCCGGGCAGCTGGCTGTTTGGGATGGGATGCTTGCCCGGCATGGGGCCTTTATTATGCAAGAACGGATTCGAGCCATTCGTGAGCTCGAAGAGGGAGCCAAACGGATTCACTTTAATTTAACGGATGGGCAGGAGGTACTCCGATTGGACTATGTCCCTGCTTATGAACCGCTCTCTTCTCCGGAAGGACAGATGACATTACCGGTCTCTGCTGTTGCTGATCGATCTGGTATTCCAAAGGAGGAGATTGAAAGCGGATTGGTATCTGCACTGAAGAAACTCCAAAGGGAGGAGATCGCACGAGGATTGACAACGATTGGACCGCATCGGGATGAACTGCGATTCTTGAGTAACCAGATCGATCTGGGTGAATTTGGTTCGCGAGGACAGGGACGAACAGCGCTTTTAGCGATGAAGTTGGCGGAAGTAAACTGGCTGCATCAGCAAACGGGCGATTGGCCGGTACTGCTGCTGGATGAAACGATGTCTGAGCTGGATGTGCAGCGCCGAGCGGATTTGCTGGCAGCATTGGCGGAATGTGACCAGGCGATTTTGACCTCTACAGACCTATCAATGTTTGATCCGGAATTTGTGGCAACGCATCCCGTTTGGCGGGTGAGTGGGGGTATGGTCATGCAGGATTCAGAAAATGATGAGATGGCGAAATCCAGGTTAGCGTAAGGCAATCAATCAGCAATTCTTTCCGAGAATTTACCCAGAACGATGAAAACGAGTTAGATTTGCCAAACCTTTAGTGGGCTATTCACTGATTGCATTGATTATACAAGGATCACTATTTGAATTATCCTGATCTTCATGGGAATGATCTGAATGATCAATATTTGTCCTATTTTTCAACTGAAAATAACCTCAATGAAATTTGGTAAAATCAGTAAATGCGAATTTGGCGACCATTTAATTTGAATCGTTGAGCAAAAGAGGAGTAAGTGTCTTATGGATTTACAAACTTTGGTTAGATTGAGCCGCAGTTATCGCCGCTTTGATGAGGACTACTTTGTAGATGGAAAAATTTTGCGCGATCTGGTCCAATTGGCGCAATATTCTCCAACTGGGAACAACATGCAGCCTTTGAAGTTTTGGTTAAGTAATGCCCCAGAGATGAATGCCAGGATCTTCTCCTGTTTGGGTTGGGCTGGTTCATTGAAGGATTGGCGTGGTCCTGTTGAAGGTGAACGCCCATCAGCCTATATTGTTATCTTGGGAGATACCGAAATCCAAACCCTCTTCGGGGTTGATCATGGGATTGCAGCACAGACTATGATGCTGGGCGCTGCTGAAAGGGGATTAGGAGGCTGCATTATTGGTTCTGCGCGTCGAGAGGACTTACGACGTGAACTGGGGATCCCTGAGCGTTACCAGGTGCTGCTTGTTCTGGCGCTGGGAAAGCCGGCTGAAACAGTTGTGACAGAGTCTTTTGAGCCAGGCGGTGACATTCATTATTATCGAGATGAAGAAAGTGTGCACCATGTGCCTAAACGCAGCCTGGATGAGTTAATCGTTCATAATGTTTAGAGAAATAAAAAAGCC
>DAINBD010000016.1:0-23040 GCA_036733105.1 Candidatus Brevefilum sp.
CACTATGCACTATTCACTATCTCAATGGGATATTGTAATTTGCCAGAAATTTTTACTTATGAGGATTAAATCATGAAAGTACCAATAACTTGGCTGAGAGATTATGTTGATATTAACGATTTGGGGCTTGAGGAGCTGGCCAAGGTGATGACCATGGTCGGGCTTGAGGTTGAGGAAATCCACCTGGTTGGGCTGCCGATGCCGGAAGGTGAGACCCATGAATTTAAATATACGGGGCTTTCCTGGCCGGAAGATAAGTTTGTGGTTGCCCGGGTGGATGAGGTCCTCCCACATCCCAACGCTGACCGGCTGGTGTTGTGCCGGATGAATGACGGGAACCAGGAACTCATTATCCTGACCGGTGCGCCGAATTTGTTTGCGTTCAAGGGGAAAGGTCCCCTGGATCAGCCTCTGAAAGTGGCTTATGCGCGGGAAGGCGCTGTGCTGTATGACGGACACCAACCCGGTCATCAGCTCACTAAACTCAAACGGATGAAGATCAGGGGTGTTGAATCCTTTTCGATGATTTGCTCAGAAAAGGAATTGGGGATCTCAGATGAACATGAGGGCATAATTGTTTTGGATGATGACGCCCCTGTTGGAATGCCCCTGGTGGACTATATGGGTGATGCTGTTTTTTCAGTGGATACACTGCCCAATATGGTGCGCGATGCGAGTGTCTTGGGGATGGCACGTGAGATCGCGGCGGTTACCGGTAAAGCGCTGCAAAATCCGGATGATAGTCTGGTAATGAACGGTCCAACTATTAAAGGACGGGCAACGATTAAGATCGAAGATCCCGAACTCAATCCGCGCTTTGTGCTCGGATTGGTTGAAGGGATTGAGATCCAACCCAGCCCCTATTGGGTTCGACGTCGGCTGAACCTGGTAGGGATGCGCCCGATCAATTGCATTGTGGATGCCACCAATTATGTGATGCTCGAAGTGGGTGAGCCGTTGCATGCCTTTGATTATGACATTTTGGTCAGTCGTGCTGGCGGTAAACCACCCACGATTATTACACGTACCGCCGCTGAAGGCGAGAAGTTGACCACGCTGGACGGCGTAGAACATAATTTGGGTTCGGAAATGGAGCTGGTCACCGACACAGCCGGTCCGCTTTCGTTGGCGGGCGTGATGGGCGGTGAGGAGAGCGAGGTCACACCTGACACACGGAATGTCCTGCTGGAAGGTGCTTCCTGGAATTTTATCAACGTCCGCAAAACCCTTAGCAAACTCAAGATCAACTCCGAGGCTGCATATCGTTTCAGCCGGGGTGTGCATCCTGCGCTGGCGGAGGTTGCTGTCCGCTTGTGTCTTAAGCGGATGGGCGAATGGGGCGGCGGCGTCATTGCTGAGGGATTGATTGATAACTATCCTAACCCGCCTGAAGACCCGATTGTGGAAATTTCTAAAAGATGGGTTAACGCCAGCCTTGGCACACAGATCTCAATGGAACAAATTGTCGAGATTTTACAGCGCCTTGATTTTGAATGTGCTGTCGATGGCGATCTGATCACGGCGAAAACGCCCCCACATCGGCTCGATATTCACTCGGGGATCATTGGGAAAGCAGATTTGCTGGAAGAGATCAGCCGGATCTATGGTTATGACAAAATTCCTACCAGGCCGCTTGATCAACCCCTTCCCGGACAGCAAATGGGTGAAGAAATGGTGATGGAGGAAAACCTGCGTGACCTGCTGGTCACATTGGGCTTGCAGGAGTTGGTGACCTACCGAATGACCTCGCCCGAAAGGGAAGCACGCCGATTTCCAGCCGGTTATGAAGCGCCTTTTGAAGATTACCTCGAGATCCAAAACCCGATTTCTGTGGATCGGCGGGTCATGCGCCGCAGCCTCCTGGCGACCATGTTGGAGGTTTTGGAGTACAACAGCGGGCTGGACGAGCGTTTGGCGCTGTTTGAGATGGGACCGGTTTTTCTACCTGTTGAAGGTCAGCAGTTACCAGAAGAAAAGATGATGCTCGCCATTGGATTGGCAGGAATGCAAGAAAAGCCTTACTGGAAGGCTGACGCACCCCGTATGATGGATTTCTATGATCTGAAGGGGATTGTGGAGGGGATGATGAAAGGGATGCATATTGCAGATGTGAGCTACCGACCGGGAGAACATCCCAGCCTGCACCCTGGCAAGACGTCTGAGGTCTTGATTGGTGATACGGTTGTGGGTGTGATGGGTGAACTGCATCCCCTGGTCAAGGCGAATTATGAATTTGAGGATGCGCCTGTGTATGCAGCCGTATTTGAGCTGGCTAAAATATTAGTATCCAGCCGGATCCTGTTTGATGTGGAAGCCGTCCCGACCTATCCGCCTGTGCTGGAAGACATGGCTGTGGTGGTGGATGAAGCGGTGACTGCAGCAGAGGTGGAAGCCGTGCTGTGGAAAGGTGGGGGTGACTACCTGGCAAAGGTGCAGTTGTTTGACATCTACCGGGGGAAACAGCTGGGTGATGGTAAAAAGAGCCTGGCTTTCAGCCTGACTTATATCGCCCCTGACCGCACCCTGACGGACAAAGAAGTCTTGAAGTTGCGTCAGAGGATCGTGACTCTCCTGGGTGAGGAATTAGGTGCGGAGTTGCGCAGTTAAATCACTGATCTTCTACGGAAGGGTGGGTTTTATGCCCACCCTTTTTTGACAATATATTAAGACGTAGGTTATGCAATGCGAAGCATGCATGACTTTTAAAAGGGGATTTGCGTGGTGTGACTGTCAAATAGCAGTTTTGATTGCCCGGATTAACGTAGAGACGCCCCAGCAGGGGGTCTCTACGCGTGAAAGTGTCATTTTGTAAAAAATTTGGTCGGTGATTGGATCCAAGTTGAACGTTGAGACGTTGCATGCAAAATCTTTATGAGCGGCTTATGCATATCAATCATGAAAATCATTGCTTTATAACATTGAGATGGTCACCACGCTTTACGAGTTTGAATCAATGACACAATCAATAGTTTGCTTTGCAACCAATGGAAACCTTTGCCCCGTGAAATAATGATTTTTTAAGATTGAATGGTTGACAAAAAAATAGAAGTTTAATTTATAATGAGCTTATAACTAAATTATTGCTTTTGGGGGAGATAACCACGTAAGGAATTTGCACTACCCTTTTAAGGAGTTGTTTGTCATCTTCCTATTTTAATTAATACTTATTTGAGAGGAGCCATAATGTTCCAAAGATTAATGATTAATCGTTTTATGGGTGGAATTAACAGGTGTTTGACAATATGCCTGATAATGGCTGTAATCTTAAGCGCTGTCCCGATGGGATTGGCGCAGGCAACCACAGTCGAAGATCAAGTCATCAGCGAAGTCCAGGAGGCATCAACACCGGTAGGATTGTCACCGGATCGTTTTGATGTGCCTGAGAAGCTTGTTGAATCGATGGGGCTGGCGAAGGACTCTCCCCAGGTCGCTCCTCCCCCGATGACTGAGCGGCAGCCTGTACGGACGGATTTTTCTCCCCTGTCATTTGATTCTTTTGACAGGACAGCAACCTATCAGCCAGATGCTGGCGTCTCGCTATCCTCCGATGGGGATTTTCTGGCCTCTTCCAGTGCTGGGGCGGGGAGCTTGCCCGGTGGAATCGAAGCGCGCAGCTTGCCTGTCGGGATGATCACGGTCGACCTGACCTATGATGTAGTGATGGGGTATGTAAACCCGGGTGAGTTGGTGACCGTTACCTATTTGGATGGCTACGGAGCAGCCGTTGCAGATGGGGTGGGCTTTTTCTGGACGCCCATCTGGCATAACACAGGCGGCTACCCGCTGGGCATTGATTGTAATACATCGATTGACATTGAAATAGTCGGTTTGGGGGTCACATCTTATTCTCTGCCCTGTATCACTGGCACTGTCGATGTCTTGACCGAACAGATAACAGGTACCTTGGTGGGTGATGCTGCCGGCGGGACATCAGTCACCGCAACTTACAGCATGTCAACATACTGGGGCGAACCACAGCCGCCTTCAACTGGTGCACCGAGTGCGACAAACACCACATCGCCGGGAGGGTCATTTACCATTTCCTTTGCTCCAACAGATCTGGGCGCTGAGAGCATGGCAGCCGTTGATGTTGTTTTATCTGGCATCAACCTTCGCACTTACTTGTACCCGCAAAATGTGTTCCTTGTGGAGCAATTTATTCGAGTTGGCGGATTTGCTGCGCCCGGTCAAATGGTGACTGCTACGGTCTACGAAGGGAATACATCAACTGTGCGATGGAGCAGTGTGTCCAATGGGAATTGGCCGCATGGGAATTATTCATTAGGTGGTGGAGCCATCGAAATTGGGGATAGGGTTGAGGTAGCTCTGGATGGGGGACCCACCATGGATACCATAGCCGTGGCATTTGGGAATTTCGCTTTTGATGGAGCTTTGGATTCACTTTCAGGCATTGCCCCTGATGGCGCAGATGTGCGTGCTTCCCTGTGGCAATGGTCTGGGGAGGATCGGCTTTATCAGGAAGCACATGCGACTGCAACCAGCGGTGATGTATTTGTGATGGGTTTTGCACCAATGGATTTACGTCCGCGTGATGAAGTTTTGGTGGTGGTCACGGATGCAGAAGGCGACCAGGTGCAGATCACCAGCGGTCCGCCTTATGTTAACGCGTATCGCAGTATTGATACAGATCTAGATTGTGTTTATGGTCGTCTGGATGGCCCCGGGCTGCCGATCGTTGCGACCCTGGATAAAGGCGCTGGTGAAGTTTACACGCGAGTTACGGGATCATTTTCAGATGTTGGTAATGGGTTAAATAACCTTTGTTACACGATCCGTGATGAATCGAACAATTATGTGAACATTGCCCCGGGCGACATTGTCACCATCAAGGATGACACACCTGGGGGATGGGCAGGATCAGTAACAGTGGTCGATTTCGCTTGGTCTGGCGATACAGTCAACGAAATCATCAGCGGGAATATGGCTGATGGTGATTTGGAAATGACTTTGTACCATTTCCAGGACACCCATTACCCGGTCAACGGTCGGGCGACCCAGCAGGTACCTGTCAGCGGCGGGGTTTATTCAGCCGGTTTCAGCAGCTTTGATGTGCGGGATGGCGTGATGGTTGAACTGACCCATTATGACCCGGTGACTGGTTTTGCAACCCAAACTAATAATTTCAGCTATTTACCGACCCTGCCATTTATCGGGGTCGTGCTGCCCAATGGGGTGGGCGGGATGGTCAGCAGCGCATTTGAGGGCGTTACAGCAGGGTTATATGACCTTGACGGTACCACACTTCTGGCAGAAACCAGTGAAAATAAATCAAGTCATCCTTACTGGTTCTGGCTGGATGATTTTTCGGGTGTACCGCTCCTCCCGGGCTTCACAGTAAAGGTTAGCATGGATGGTGGGTGGACGGGCGAGATAATCATCCCGGATCTGACGATAGCAGGGGATGTCAATGCGGATTTAGTGACCGCTAGCGGTCCAGTGGATCGTCTCTTTATGGAAGTTTATGATGATGAAAATTCTGTGAACCAGTTCGTACCGGGTTCAAATGTGCTCCTTGATACAGCAAATTTTGGATGGGATCTCCAATTAACGGATTACATCGCAGTGACCCACCAGGCTTTGGAAGGCAGCTGGGTAAAACGTGAAGCTTTTCTAAGCGAGTTAAGAAATATTGGTTTCTGGTTAAATCCTGATTCGGGTGATTGGATGTGGGGGGATGCCAAACCAGGCAGTACGGTCAGTGTTTATAAAAATGGCTCGCCTTTTTTTGAGGCTGTTGCAGACTCTTATAGTGGATATTGGACGCTAGAGAACTCGGTTGATATCAGCCAGGGGGATGTGATCTCGGTTGCCATTGTGGGCGGCTTGGATGCCCCGGTTGTAATCACTATCCCTGACCCCTTTACTGCGATTGTCGATACGGAGACAGATCAGTTGTGGGGTCAAATTGCTGGTCGGATTGAAGACTGGGTACAGGTGCATGGCGAATGGGAAGATGGCTATCGCGAAACAACGACAGATAGTGCTGGTAATTACGCTGTGGATTACGGTTCAACGGGTAGTGATATTCCAAAAGGTGCTCGCGGTAATATTTATTTTGCTTATCAAGAGGGTGCAACCGGGATCGATATGAACATGTATTTCCTGTCCCCTGAGCTCGTCATGAGTATCAACTATGGACATGATTGGATTGAAAGCTGGTACCCACCCGGTTATCCTGTAACTCTTACAGTCCTTGCAAGCGACAAAACCACGGTCAAAGCAACAGTTTCAATGACCACCAGTGAAATTCCCTGGTGGGATGGGGGAACAGGTTTTTCCACCAACCTTGAGGGAACGGAATGGGTACCAGAACAGCCGGACATCCAGGCTGGCGATTGGGTGATTGGCGAAGTGATCGTTGGTGAAGACACCTTCCGCTCAGAAGTGCAGCTTGGCGCGATCGATGGGAATTTGGATGTCGATTTAGATCGCTTTACGGGTACGCTTGATGCAGACTGGCTTGATCCATTAACGCCTGTTACCGTGCAGTGCCACCCCTGGGGGGCGCCCGAGGGGGTCAACGATATAGAGACCACTGTTTTTCCGGATGGTGTGGATACCTTCACCTGTGATTGGTCCGGTGAATGGGATGTTCCGCCGAACAATGATATTGGCGTTACCTACCAGGATCCGGGAACGCATTGGATCTATAACGTATTCCAGGGTTACTCAGATGAGCTGATGCTGCGGGTTCACTACGATCATAATTGGATTGAGGGCAATTACGAACCCGGGCACGAGGTTCACCTGACGGTTTATGACAGTGGGATGGTCGAAAAAGCCTCAATTACCGTACCCACCGGCCCGGTCGACGATTGGGGTGGAACATCCGGCTTTGCAACTTATTTTGAAGGAGCAGGGTGGATTCCTAGCGATCCGGATATCGAGACAGGAGATATTATTCATGGCGAGGTGGATGACGGCAGCCAGTTTACAACAGATGTGCAGGTTGGTTTAATAGCAGGTACGCTGGATATGGATTTGAACAGCATCAGTGGGACTGTAACAGCTGCCTGGTTGGGCACAGACCCGGTTTGGGTGGCGTGTTCGATCTGGGAAGAAAATGGCAGGGAAGTTTATGACACTGTTGTCCCAGATGGATTGGATACCTATGAATGCGTGTTTGAGGGTGATAACGATTATGATATCATCCCCGGAACAAACTTAATGGTGTCTTACTTCGACCCCGCCGGACATCAGATTTTCGGTGATTTTAGCCCGCCTGCCTCCTATCTTCAGATTCAAAAATGGCTGATTGGGGATGGCCTTGGTGAGGGCAGCAATGCGGCTTTCTGGGTGCAGTATCACAACCAGGGTAATGCGCCGGCTGAAAATGTGATGATTACAGAATCTATGGTTGGAATGACATACCTGAGAGATTCCTCGGGCTTTTCTACGGGTGCAGTGCCGGGCGATACAGAAGTGGTTTGGGATCTGGGCACTGTTGACCCTGGAGATTGGCTCGGGTTTGTGGTGTTTGCTGATGTGACCGCCACAGTAGGAGAACAGGTCAGCAATACAGCGGTGATTACCACCACCAGCCCTGATAAAGGAGATGAAGGGGAAAAGACCAGCACCTGGGTAGGAACGGTAGCCGTCAATAACACCCACCTGAATGTGGGCAAAGAAACCTGGACGTGGAATCCCGCACCGGGGGAGAATTTTGTCTACAAGATAAATGTGTGTAATAATGGTTCGACAAGCAGCTCTGAAGTCACCCTGACGGAAACATTACCGTCTACCACGACCTTTTTTGACTGGTGGGGTGGTGATCAGGGCTGGTCAGAAGTCGATCTCAGTGGAAATCCACTTATTTTTGAGCATACATGCATCTCATCCTATTCTTGCAGCGAATTGTATATCGTTACAACAGTTGATCCGCTGGCAAATCCGGGG
This sequence comes from Candidatus Brevefilum sp., assembly GCA_036733105.1. GTDB lineage: Bacteria > Chloroflexota > Anaerolineae > Anaerolineales > Anaerolineaceae > Brevifilum. Next base: position 7,918 of record DAINBD010000016.1, read on the forward strand.
GATGCATTGCATAACCACGTTGATATCTTCGCTGAAAATGACCTGGAACATGATGATGACACAACAGACTTAGATCACAATGTTGGCGAACCCTACACCGACCTGAACATTTGGCAGAATTGGCATGGGGGCAGCCTAACACCAGGCGGTTATTACCGTTATGGGATTTACGTAAAGAATGAAAGCAATCTGTCAGTCAGCGGACCGATCGAGATCACAGCAACTCTACCAGTTGGTACAAGCTTTGCCGGCTGGGACAGCTGGGATGCCGCTGATTCCATTCCAGATCCAGTGGTTGATGGCAATACGGTCACCTGGCAAATGGGCAACATGATTGCAGGTGGAGAGGGTGCGATCGAAGTCTGGGTGGATATTGACCCGGATACGGTACCGGGAACCATGCTTAACCACCTGGCTGAGGTTGAAATCCAACCAGACGAGGAAAATACCGACAATAACAGCAGTGTTTTTGCTGAATATGTGCGAGACCACGGTCCGAACCTGCGAGTGACAAAATGGGGTGATTGGCACGGTGGGCAGGAAGGGCAATCTGCCTGGTGGAACATCCAACTTGAAAACATAGGCGACCAGACAATGGATGACGTTGTTCTTATTGACTATTACCCGGATGGAATGGAGTTGGATGGCGGGCTCGGCGTAAATTATGGCGATTGGTGGGATTGGGCGGACAATGATCCGGAAGATAACGCCTTCAAGATACAATTCGATCGGCTTGAGCCTGGTTGGGGCGCCGGCATTAATTACAACACCTATGTCCGTGAAGAAGTGGTCCTTACGCCTGCAATGGAGTTTTCCAACACGGTTGATGTGACAATGCCGGATGATATTGAACCAATTAACAACATATATGAACATATACTTGTTTATATCGGGGATCGTCCTCACCTATGGATAGACAAACAATTCTTTGGGGATAATGTTGGTGAGGGCGGAAATGCCGCCTTCTGGGTGAAATATCAGAATCAGGGTGGCTTGGCTGCAGAAGGCGTCACGATCACGGATACACTGGAAGGGATGACCTATCTCAGTGATACTTCTGGCTTCCCGGCGACGATTGATGGGAACCAGGTCACATGGGACCTGGGGACGGTTGAACCAAGCGATAATTGGATTGGGTTTGTGGTGTTTGCCGAGGTGACGGAAACGGCAGGTGGGTCAGTGAGCAACACGGTGCATATCATCACCAGCACGCCTTATGACGAGGGGGATGAATGGGAGAAGACCAGCACCTGGGAAGGAACCGTGGCGACTAATAACACCCATATGAATGTGGGGAAGGAAACCTGGACGTGGAACCCCGCCCCAGGAGCGGACTTTGTTTATAAGATCAATGTATGCAATAATGGTTCGACGGGCAGCTCAGAAGTCACCCTGACGGAAACGCTGCCGCTCAATACAACCTATGTAACCTGGTGGAGTACGGATTTGGGGTGGGAGGAAGTCGATCAAATTGGGCAAACGCTCGAATTGGAACAAACTTGCGTTTCTTCCTACTCCTGCAGCGAAGTATATGTTGTGGTCACTGTCGATCCCGCTGCAAATCCGGGGGATGCATTGCATAACCATGTTGAGATCTTCGCTGAAAATGACCTCGAGCATGATGATGACACAGCAGACCTTTATCACAATGTAGGCGAACCTAACATCGACCTTGGAATCTGGCACGGCTGGCATGGGGGCAGCCTGACACCTGGCGGTCAATATCGTTATGGGCTTTATATTAAGAATGAAGGCAATGTTGGGGTCAGCGGACCAATCGAGGTCACTGCCACGTTGCCAACCGGCACAAGCTTTGCCGGCTGGGACAGCTGGGATGCAGCTGATTCCATTCCAGATCCAGTGGTTGATGGCAATACGGTCACCTGGCAAATAGGCGATATGATTGCTGGCGGACAGGGTGTGATCGAAGTCTGGGTGGATATTAACCCGGATACAATTCCAGGGACGGTCCTTGAACACCTGGCTGAGATTGAAACTCAACCAGGGGAAGGATATGTCGACAATAACTCCAGCACGATGACAGAAATGGTTTATGGGTCTGGTCCTAACCTGCGCATTCATAAACAAGGCGGCATCCACGGCTATGGGGATGGCCATTATATCGGGTACAGGTTAAATGTTGAAAACGTTGGTGATGTAACCATTGAAAATGTGCTCATTACAGACACTTACCCTGCAGGTATGACCTTAGATGGCGATTTAAATATAAATTTCTGGGAACCCTGGGAACGTGTTTTATATGCAGACCATTTTGATGTCACGCTCAGCAAACTGGAACCCGGTTGGTCGATGCAAATTGATTACAGTACTCATTTGGCAGACATCGTACCCGGTGTGATCTATGAGAATATTGCACAAGTGCAGCCGATGACAGGTGACATGAACCCGGATGACAACACGGCCAGTTTTTCTTTTGGAGCCGGACCGGATATGTATGTGGAGAAGGAACTGGATTCGGGTACTTTCTTACCCGGTGAGCATGTCACGTATCGGCTGACCTTTGGCAATCTGCATCACGATAATGATTGGTGGTGGGACATGACGGGCAATGCTGTCCTGACCGATACGCTACCGGTGGGCATGAGTTTTGTTTCAGCAACGATGCACTGGTGTGAAAGTTCAGAATGGTGTGATATTCCACCGAGCATTGTTGGGCAGGAGTTGACTTGGGAACTTTACCCCATTGGCAGGTCCTATTGGAATGAGATTTACCTGACAGTCCAAATTGCGGGTGAGATTGGCGAAACCAATCCACTGATTAACCAGGTGAGCATCACAAGTACGGATCCTGCCGCTGATGCAGATCCTTACCCGGACAACAACACCAGTCAGTACGATCCTGAGTTGGTCGCTGAAGCACCTGTCATAACGAGTGACGACCACACGACTTTTACAGTCGGCATTGCTGGAAATTTTGATGTAACAACGGCCGGCAATCCGGTTCCTGAGATCTTATTTACCGGGGCGCTGCCAACGGGTGTGACATTGGTAGATGATGGCGACGGCACAGCGACATTATCCGGAACGCCAGCTGTGGGTACCGGAGGCACTTATGCATTGGTGATCACTGCCAGCAACGGTGTATTACCCGATGCCACACAAAACTTCACATTGACCATCAACGAAGCACCAACAATCACCAGTACAGCTACGACAACGTTTAAAGTTGGAACCGCAGGCACCTTTACGATCACAACAGCGGGTTATCCTGATCCCGCACTGACCTATACGGGTACGCTGCCTGGCGGGGTGACATTGATAGATAACGGTGATGGGACAGCGACGCTCTCGGGGACACCCAACGTAGCGACAGGCGGCGTCTATAACCTGGTGATCACTGCCAACAATGGGGTAACACCCAATGCCACGCAGAACTTTACTTTAACCATCAACGAAGCACCAGCAATCACCAGTGCAAATGCGACGAGCTTCAAGGTTGGAACTGCAGGCACCTTCACGATCACGACGACGGGTTACCCGATACCTGCCATTACTTATGGCGGTTCGCAATCTGATGGCGTTTTCATGGACGATAATGGCGATGGTACAGCTACCCTTCAAGGAACACCAGGAGTGGGTACCGGTGGTATTTATGATTTGGTTATCACTGCCAGCAATGGGGTAACACCGAATGCTACGCAGAACTTTACTTTGACCGTCAACGAAGCACCAACGATCACCAGTACAGCTGCAACAACGTTCAAAGTGGGAACCGCGGGCACCTTTACGATCACAACAGCGGGTTACCCTGATCCCGCTTTGACCTATACGGGTTCGCTGCCTGGTGGGGTGACATTAATCGATAACGGTGGTGGCACAGCCACGCTCTCGGGGACACCTAACGCGGGGACAGGCGGCGTCTACAATTTGGTGATCACTGCCAATAACGGGGTGACGCCGAATGCCACACAGAACTTTACAATGACCGTCAACGAAGCACCGAAGATTATCAGTGATGACCACACAACCTTCATAGGAGGTGTATATAACAGCTTCACTATCGAAACAACAGGTTATCCAACACCAACGATTGTTTCTGGAGTCTTCTTAGGAGAATGGTTAACCCTGGTGGATCAAGGCGATGGCACGGCAATTCTTTCGGGTATCCCACCTGTATTTAACCAAGAGCAATACTTTGTAATTACTGCAATGAATGGTGTGGATCCCAATGCGGAGCAAAACTTCACATTGACAGTGGTAGAAAGCAGCGGATTTACAGTTTTCTTACCGTTGATCTTCCACTAAGCGAACGCTGACTCGTTAAGAGCGACAGGGGCTGCCCAAACCGGCAGCCCCTTTGTTGTTAAGCTGTAGGTCACGTATGGCGAAGCCTACGTGACAAAACATCAGCTTATGTGATTTTATCAATCGAACAGAGCATCCCTGAAAAAGAAGTCACGTAACTTGCCTCGCAAGTATACATGACCTACACTATCCGCCACTCTAAAGAAGGAATCTCAGTCAGCTGATGTATCCAGGTTGAGATTGCAACCTCGCCCTGCATGCTCGTCGCAATGACAAAATTTAGGTCACTGAGCAACTGGACTTGTGCAATCCACCTTGTTAACTTGGTTTTCGTGCCACGATCACCAGGGAAAGCCCCTTCCAGGGCAAAATAGGGTCGATCAGCTTGAAGATGGGCACCAAAATATTAAAGAGCTTCAATCCGAAGCGTCCGATAGCACCCTGTTTGGCAATTTTCCCCCGCCACCACCAACCCAGCACGCCGATCTTGTTCAGAGTGAAAAGTTCCTCAATTTCATATTCCAAATCTTCAAACAGGCTGCGCAGCTGGTCTTTGTCATAGCGACGATAGTGTCCGATAGCAGAATCAAGGGTGGAATAGAGATTTTGACCGCGCGGTACGATGATGATCATCCGACCGCCCGGTTTAAGGGCAAGGTCTGCATTTTGGATCACCTGTCTGTCATCCTCAATATGCTCCAGGACGTTGGAGCACAGGATGGTATCGGGTTGGGGCATATCGGGCGGCGGTGGCTGGTTGGCATCCCATACCTGGACATCCACACCCGGTGTATTCCCGTATGCGTTATTCAGGACTTCCAAATAAACTGGATCGACTTCGGTGGCAATCACATCGGTGTACTGCATCAAGATACGCACATTGTTACCAATTCCCGAGCCGATCTCCAAAAGCCTCTTTCCAACATAGGGCTTGGTCCTTTGCAGGGTCCACTCGGTATATTTTGGGGCGGCTTCCATATCGATCAGGTCCTTATGCCCGAAATCGCCTTCAAACATGTCATCAATCACCCAATACTTCAGAATGGTCCAGAGTGCTTCCCAACCGTCAGACCAGGTGATCTTTTTGCCTTCGTTATAGGTTCGCCCATGGTAGCTGATCGGCACCTCAAAAATCCTTAATTTCCTTTTGGCAAATTTCGCGGTCAATTCAGGCTCGATTCCAAAGCCCTTAGACCGGATCGGGATAGTCTTGGCGACCTGCAAACGAAAGGCTTTGTAGCAGGTCTCCATATCTGTCAGGTTGAGGTCGGTGAACCAGTTGCTGACGAAGGTCAGGAAGCGATTAGCGAGGGTATGGCGGAAGTAAAGCACGCGCCGCTGTTCCCGCTCTGCAAAACGGGAGCCGTAAACCACATCCGCCTCGCCGTTCAAGATTGGGCGCAGGACGATCTCGTAATCCTTGGGGTCATATTCCAGATCGGCATCCTGGATGATGGCAATATCACCGCTGGCTGCTTTAATCGCAGTATGGATGGCGTTACCCTTACCCTGGTTTTGTTCAAGCAAGATCGGGTGAATGATGTCGGGGTAATCCTGATGCAGTTCGTGGATGATCACACGGGAATCATCTGTGGATGCATCATCCACCACCACGATTTCAAGCGCGCTGATCCCGTCAATTTTTTGGCTCATGGCGCGCTGGATGATCTCTCTGAGGGTGCGTTGTTCATTAAAAACAGGAATCAGGACTGATAATTTCATAAAATTTCCCAAAAAAATATTGCCGGCATAGATTATAACATAGGGCATCCCTGTTCTGTTTTCATCCAGTACGGCATGCGCGTTCGTAGAAAGGAATTCAATTCGCATTGCGGGATCCATTCCAACAGTTTTTCCGGCTATAATGGGTTTTGAATCAGGATCCATCTCATACGAAAAGGTTGTTGATGCCGCGGATGATTGAAGTTGTGCCCTATGATCCAAACTGGGTGCGAAAATACGAAGTTGAAGCAAAAAAGCTGGTCGAGGTTTTTGGGGATGATTTGATGGAGATCCATCATATTGGCTCTACTGCGATCCCGGGAATGCATGCAAAACCGACGATCGATGTGTTGATTGTGGTGAAGGATATTGAAGCCGTTGACGCGCTGAATTGTTTTATGCGAGAAATGAGTTACAAACCCAAGGGTGAAAACGGAATTCCTGGCAGGCGATATTTTCAAAAGCTGGCGGGGGAAGTGCATCAATTCCATGTGCACACCTATGAAGATGGGCATCCAGAGATCCATCGACTTCTCATCTTCAGGGATTACCTTCGTACGCATTCGGAAGAGGCTCGGGCTTACAGGGCTTTGAACCAGGATCTGGCATCCAAATATCCCTTTGAACCCAACAAGTACACAGATGGTAAGCATACGTTAATTGGCGAGATTGATCAGCGTGCTGCCGCCTGGAGGGCATTAGAAAGGGAAGACACCTCAAATGCTGAATAGTATCAAAGAAATGCGCAGGTCACACCAGAGGTTGGAATGCCAACGTATATAATTCTATTGTTGGTTGTTTTAGCTCTAGGATTGATCTGGTTTGTTTACCTGCTCATCTGGGGTACACCGGCTTTCATCAATTGGGCTGTCGAGAAAATGATGTTTCGGCAGCTTTGGGCGGACCCGGAAGCGCTGACTGTGATGGGGGCAATTGAGAATAATCTTATAGATTTCCACAGTGATCGGCTGACTGATGCCTCACCTCGATATATGGCACATTTGCGCCAGCTTGATCGGGAAGGGCTGGCATTGATCCGGCGTTATGCGCAAAAACCTCTGGAAGGGCAGGATGCAATCACCCGCCGCCTGATGCGTTGGTATTATGAACAAAATCTGGAAGGTCATCGTTTTCCTTATCACTGGGTTTCCGATTCGGTTTTTATGGGACCTTATCCCGTCAACCATGTGTTTGGCATTCATATCGATCTAATCCAGTTTCTGAGCACTTACCACAAGATTGAAGGGCATCGCAGTGCCAGGCGGTATCTCAAACGGTTAAAACAAATTCCCTGGAAGCTGGCGGGATTGCTGGAGAGTCTGGCTGAAAGGGAGGAGGCGAACATTCTCCCCCCGCGCTTTGTGTTTGAAAAGTGTCTAGCTCAAATCGAAAAGATCCTTACGACCTCATCCGACGATAATCCACTTTATATCTCCTTTATGAAGAAGATTGCGGCTTCAGGGAGGTTCAGTGAGTCCAGCGCCCTTCGTTATTCAAATAAGGCGAAAGAAGTGATCGAACGGGATGTGATGCCCGCATACCGCACATTGGAATCTTACCTGCAAAATGCACTTGAAAAGGCACCTGAGCAGGATGGCGTCTGGCGGCTTCCTGACGGATTAGCTTATTATGATTTCCTTTTACGCACGCATACCACCACGGATTTGACAGCTGAGATGATCCATCAGTTGGGTCTTGAGGAGGTTGAGACCCTGACGGAATCCCTGCAAGAGGTATTACGGGGATTAGGGTTACCAGCGGTAGATCCGGGTCTCCAGCTAAAAGGATTGATGGAAGATCCCCAATTTCATTTTAGGGGAGAGGATGCCCGGGAATCGATCGTGAATGCTTACCAGGCAATTCTTGACGAAATTAACCAGCACATGCCGACAGTATTCAACCATGGCACACTGGAAAAGATCCTTGTGCAGCGGTTGGCGTCTTATAAAGAACCGGATTCGCCGATCGCCTATGCCCAGGCACCGTCCATGGATGGAAGCCGTCCGGGTATGATGTGGGTCAACCTGCGGGAACCCGATAATATTTACCACTGGGGGATGCGCACCCTTGCCTACCATGAGGGCATTCCAGGACATGTCTATCAAATGGCACAGGCTCAGAAGCTCCGCGGGCTGCCGACATTTCGACGTGTGCATGCTTTTAATGCTTATATTGAGGGGTGGGCATTGTATGCTGAAAGGCTGGGTTGGGAGCTGGGTCTGGAAGATGAATTCAGTAATTTGGGACGTTTGCAATCTCTGATCTGGCGAGCTGCACGGCTGGTGGTCGATACGGGCATCCACGCAAAGGGGTGGACAAGGCAGCAAGCGATCAATTACATGGTTGAAAAAACAGGATTACCAGAGCGGGATGTGACCACCGAAGTTGAGCGCTATATCGTGATGCCCGGGCAAGCTTGTGCCTATTACCTTGGCTACCTAAAGATCATTTCACTGCGGCATAAGGCAGAGGAAGCCCTGGGAGAATCCTTCGACCTTAAAGAATTTCATGATGTAATGATAAATAATGGGAGTCTGCCGCTTTCCTTGCTGGAAGGTCTTGTAGATGAATATGTGGATCGCAAAGCTGGATTCAAAACAGCCTGATAACGCGGGGGGACCATCAATTTAGTCTGTTAAACCACGCTGAATAATAGCATTATCATCAGTTTTATTGAGAAAGACGTTGAAAAACATTTTTTGTTCAAGAAAATGATCAACAGAACGATCCCCAGTAAGACCAACAAGCCGAGCGCGCCAAAGATCAATAAAATTTCTTACCATCCCATGACAGATAGTACTGATCACTTTCTTTGGAATTGAGACAGTCTAATCATTGTCTGCAGTTATGAATGGAGGTCAATCAATGCCGGTGGCTTTGCGCGCTGCTTCTAAATATGGCTTGCCGATCTGGCGTGCCTTTTCAGCACCTTCTAGCAGGACCTCGTCAAGGTAGGATTTGTCCTGTATCAAAGCTTCAAAGCGCGAGCGGGCATCGCCGAAATGAGACAGGATGGCATCTGCCAGTTCCTTTTTAAGTTCCCCATAAGCAGCACCCCCGTGGACGTAAAGTTGATGGATCTCTTCAAGCCGTTTGGGGCTTACAAAGAAACTCAGTAGGGTATACAGGGTATCTTCTTCTGGATTTTTTGGATCCTCCGGGCGTTTGCTGTCGGTCACAATCCGCATGACCTGTTTGCGCAAAGCCTTTTCCGTCGCAAAGATCGGGATGGTGTTGTCATAACTCTTGCTCATCTTGCGCCCGTCAATACCGGGAACTTTCATAACGGACTCCTGGATCAGACCTTCCGGGACCTTCAGGACATTGCCATAGGTTCGGTTGAAGGCTTCTGCGATATCCCGGGTGATCTCGATGTGCTGCTTTTGGTCCAGTCCCACCGGTACAACATCGGAGCCATACAGCAAGATGTCGGCTGCCATCAGGACGGGGTAATAGAATAAGCCGGCGTTGATCCCCTCATCGGGATCACGATCGACGGCAGTGTTTTCATCAACCGCTGCTTTGTAGGCATGTGCCCGGTTGAGAAGTCCCTTAGAGGTGAAGCAGGAAAGGATCCAGGTGAATTCCGGGATCTCGGGTATGTCGGATTGGCGGAAGAAGATAGCATCGTCCGGGTCAAGCCCCAGTGCCATCCAGCTGGCGGCAACCTCATAAACCAACTCTTTGAGGGTTTTGGCGTCATGCATGCTGGTGAGGGCATGATAATCGGCAACGAAGTACATGCCCTGATAGTCTTGCATCAGGCTGAGGGCGGGGCGGTACATGCCGAGGTAATTACCAATATGCGGTCTGCCAGTGGGTTTGATGCCGGTTAATGCGATTGGTTTCATGATTTTTCCTTCTACTTTCAACTTAATATAATCTTGTTTCAGGAATTCCTATTATAAATGATTAATTCTCGCTTGTTGGATGCTTTCCTTTATGATGTTACCATTCCTGTCAATTTTTTTACCAGAACAGTCAGTGATTTTAATGTTGGTGAGTGCTGGTTATTCTGAATGAATCGTTATCATGCAGCCCACAAAGGGTAAATCAGCGTTATTATTATTGATAAATGGTTGCAGCGTCATGGCATTAGATAAAGGATGAATCGTGGATGAGATCATTGCACAACTGAAAAAGATCCAGTGCTTCTTGATGGATATGGATGGGACGATCTACCTGGGTGATAAGCGGCTGCCGGGGGCTTGGGAATGGCTGAAGTTCCTGGAGGATCACCAAATTCGGTATTATTTCTTAACAAATAACTCTTCACGCTCACGGGTTGAATACGCCGAAAAACTGAATCACCTGGGTCTTGAGGTTTGCGAGGATAATATTTTTACCTCGGGTGAGGCTACCGCCATTTATCTGAAGGATGTATATCCCAATGCCAGCCTGTATGTCGTGGGGACGCCTGCTTTGGAAAATGAATTTGAGCGGCATGATTTCAGGTTTTCGGATGAAAGCCCGGATGTGGTTGTTCTGGGATTTGATACAACCCTGACCTACGAAAAGCTCTGGCGGCTGTGTGACTGGGTGGTCGCAGGGAAACCCTACATCGTCACGCACCCGGACATCAACTGCCCAACAGCGACCGGATATATGCCGGATGTTGGCTCAATGATCGCACTAGTGGAAGCTTCAACGGGACGAAAGCCGGATGTGATCATCGGAAAGCCAAACGAACCAATTGTCCGTGCCCTGGCTGAAAAGACAGGTTTGCCCATTGAAGCGCACTGTATGATTGGTGATCGTTTGTACACCGATATTGCCCTGGGTCAGTGGGGGATGATGACAGCCCTGGTGCTGAGTGGCGAGACAAAAGAAGCTAATCTGGTGGATTCGGTATTTGTCCCCGACCTGGTCGTGAAGGATATTGCCGAGATGTTAACCTTGTTGACCAGGGTTTATTCATAGCTTGTGGATTGTCAATGATGACGCTGGGAACAGAAAGCCTTTCAAGAATTTTAGATTCAATGGATCTGGATGCATGGCAATTCCATCCTGTAGCAGAATCGACCAATGACCTGGCGATGGCATGGGCACGGGAGGGGGCACCGGATGGGTCACTGGTGCTGGCAGACGCACAGACAGCTGGACGGGGGCGGGGCAATCGACATTGGGTCACTTCCCCCGGAACCGGGCTGGCGATGAGTCTTGTTTTTCGGCTGACATCAGAGGAAAAACCATTTGTGTCGCGTTTTACCGCCCTGTCAGCTCTGAGCCTGGTGAAGGCGCTGGAACCCTATAGCCTTGAGGCTGAGGTCAAATGGCCAAATGATATCCTCCTCTGCGGTAAAAAGGTGGGGGGCGTGCTGGTAGAAGCGGATTGGTTGGGTGATGAACCGGTCGGATTGGTGGTTGGGATGGGCGTCAATGTCAGCGCTGGATCGGTGCCTATAACGCCTCTGCGCTACCAGGCAGTTTCTATTGAGGACGCGCTTGGAAGACAAATTGACCGGTGGGAATTGTTGGCACTGATATTGAAGGAAATGAAGGTAACCCGTTCAATCCTCACCAGAGGAGCATTTATTGACCTGTGGAACGCGCACCTTGCTTTTCGCGATCAATGGATTCGGATAAAAATGGCTGGACAGGTCGAGCAACGGGTGAAATTACTGGGAGTTACCGAGGCGGGTTCACTTATAATTCAAACTGAAGAAGGTAAGAAAGAGACAGTCATCGACGGGGAGATCGTGATGACTGCCTTTGATGTTTGAGCTTTTCTTATTCAACAGGCGCAGATAATTCAGGAATTCTCGCCATAGCTGCCACGCTGTCGCCTTCCTCAAGGTTCATAATGGTGACGCCCCGGGTTGCACGTCCCTGGGATGATATTTTTGCAACAGCCATCCGGATGACGATCCCTTTGCTTGAAATGAGGGTGATTTCATCTTTTTCCTGAACGACACGTGCTTCGATGATCTTTCCAATGGTGTTGAGGGCACGTTTATCAATCGTTGCGATCCCCATGGTTGCACGCCCTTTGGGCGTGTACTCGGTGAGCTTTGTGCGTTTACCGAAGCCATTTTCTGTGATCACCAGAAGTTCACCCTCAGGCTCGACCACTTCCATCGAAGCAAGTTGGTCTCCTGGTCGTAAGCGGATGCCCATGACACCCATCGCCTGTCTGCCCATTGAACGAATTTCTGTCTCAGCAAAGCGGAGTGCTTGCCCGTTTTGGGTGATCAGCATGATCTCGTCTTCGCCACCCGTCAGGCATACCCACCCCAATTGATCATCTTCATCCAGTGAGATGGCTATCAGGCCTGAGGGTCGAACGGATGCAAACTCAGGCATTTCAACACGTTTGACACGACCTTTGAGGGTTGCCATCGTGCAGTAATCGACATCAGTAAAATCAGCGACTGGTACAATGGCTGTGATGTGTTCTTCAGGGGTAATATTGATGATATTGATGATTGAAATGCCGCGGCCGGTTCTCGATTCATCTGGGAGCTGCCAGACCTTCTCGGAATAAACCTTGCCCTTATCCGTGAAGAACAGCAGTGTGCTGAGTGTGTTGCATCGCAAGAAGAATCTAACCTCATCTTCATCACGCATCGATTGCCCAATCACACCTCGCCCACCCCTTCCCTGGGATCGGTAGGTTGATTCTGAAACCCGTTTCACATAACCTTTTTGAGTCAGGCTGACAAAGACATCTTCGTTTTTGACCAAAGATTCTTCTGAGAGGTCGCTGGTGGCATCAGGTGCAATTTGGGTTCTGCGTTCATCACCGTAGGCATCTGCGATTTCATTGAGGTCGATGCGGATGATTTCGAGGATCTTCTTGGGATTTGCCAGAAGATCTTTCAAGTATTCGATCTCGTCCATAAGCTGTTTGTGTTCATCGATGATCTTTTGACGCTCAAGAGCTGCCAAGCGCCGCAACTGCATATCCAGGATCGCCTGAGCCTGGATCTCTGTCAGCGCAAAGCGGGATATCAGGCGCTCTTTCGCAACATCTGCATCTTCCGATTCACGGATGGTCTGGATGACATCATCCAGATTGGCTAATGCGATCAGCAGTCCTTCTAAGATATGAGCCCGCCTTTTGGCCTGTTCAAGATCATATTCCGTCCGCCGGGTGATGACATCCTGGCGATGCTCAAGGTATGCCTGAAGGGCACGCTTGAGCGTGAGAAGCCGGGGTTCCCCATTTAAAAGGGCTAAGATCTGGGCACCAAAGGTTGATTGGAGCGGTGTGTATTTGTAAAGCTGGTTCAATACCTGTTTGGGCTGTGAACTGCGCTTCAATTCAATCACGATCCGAATACCGTTCCTATCGGACTCATCGCGCATATCGCTGATCGAATCCAGCCGCCCTTCACGTACAAGTTCAGCGATCCTTTCAATCAGCGTGGTTTTATTAAGCTGGTAAGGGATCTCGGTGATGATGATCACGAACCGACCATTGCTTCGTTCTTCAATGACGGCATTACCTCGTAAAATGATGCGCCCTCGCCCGGTGCTGTAGGCCTGGCGGATGCCTTCATCCCCCACGATCAGGCCGCCTGTGGGAAAATCTGGTCCGGGAAGGTAATCCATCAGGTTCTCAACGCTGACATCATCCATCTCGTCATAGCGGTCGATCAAGTAGTTGAGTGCGTCGATCAGTTCGCGCAAGTTGTGGGGCGGCACATTGGTTGCCATACCGACCGCAATCCCGGAGGAACCATTAAGTAACAGGTTTGGTAGCCGGGATGGTAGAACATCGGGCTCTTTGAGGGAACCATCAAAGTTATCTACAAAATCAACGGTTTCCTTATTCAGATCCACCAGCATTTCTTCTGCCATCTTCGAGAGCCGGGCTTCGGTATACCGCATGGCGGCTGGCGAATCGCCATCAATAGAGCCAAAGTTACCCTGTCCATCCACCAGCAAGTAACGCAGCGAGAAATCCTGCGCCATTCGAGCCATGGCATCATAGACCGCCATATCGCCATGGGGGTGGTATTTACCCAATACTTCACCCACGATCCTGGCAGACTTGCGATGCGGTCCAGACGCACGAATGCCCATATCACGCATCGCGTAAAGGATCCGGCGGTGAACAGGTTTGAGCCCATCCCGAACATCAGGTAATGCACGGGCGACGATCACGCTCATGGCGTAATCGAGATAGGCTTCACGCATCTCATTATCGATATCAACTTGCTGAACAATCCCAATTTCTGACATGAATCTTGGTCCTTATTGTGAAATGATCATTGTCTTTTTATCAAACAAACACCTCCGTTTTAGCATAAAAGGGAGGTGCAAGTTATGCTTATATAACCCTTTTATTATACCCCAGGAAGTGTTTTCTATGTTATTTTGATAGGTATGATTCAATTGTTTTAAATGAAGTAAATCTTGATTAGTGAGTAAGCTTGTTGGTGATGATAAGGATAATGATGTGCATTGATTTTGTGTAGATCTCCCTTATAAAATATGCCATAAACTGACATATATGCGTTCTATAATTAACCTGGAAGACAACTTAATCAGACCAGGTGAAATTAATATGTTATCGCCTATGCGCCCATTTCTTCTAAATTGAAGGCTTTTCAATTGGTTACATCCTGAAAGAATTTAGAACGAGTACCAGTTAACCTAAGGCGTACATTATGCCTCATTCCTGACCTGATCATGACATGAGCAAACTGTCAGCTGGATAATTTCGCACTCAATTAGTTTGTACTTTGATTTAAACGCATCATCATTTTCTTTTGAATAATTTTTATTAGGCTTCATGTTTATGGCAGAGTGAATTCTGATTGACCTTCAGGTCAAATTTTGCATTATTGCAATTCACTTAGCGCGAGCAGCTTTGTAGATTCCCCTAGGGACTGCTGGTTAGAGCGCACGGTTAACATACTGCCCCCTCTGCTTTGCTTCGGGGGTGCTTCGCGAAGGTCGATGGTTCGGGCCCACTGTCTCCAAACTGCCGTTGTCATACAGCACCCCGGGCGAAACATGCCCGCATAAGGCGATAATCATTTGTTTTATAGAAAATTGGGAAGTAAACCCTATTCTTCCGCATCAGAAAAATCCGGTACATGCCGTTGGTTCGCATCTTCAACCGAGGATGCAGAGCCATTTGTTTTGATATCCTCAATCAGCCACCGCATCTCTTTGATCTCCCTG
>DAINBD010000017.1:0-22441 GCA_036733105.1 Candidatus Brevefilum sp.
TGGTTTTTAGGCTGCCAAAGAGAAGAATTACGATAGGTACGAAGATAAGTATTGTGGCAATAATCAACACGAGATACTGGAAAAACCTTGATATTGCTTTCCTGGTTGAGTCGGATGAGATGATGTTTCTTTTCATACCAATATCCTTTTTAAAGGCCAGTAAGATAATCTGGTTGACGGGTCAATCTCTGATAAAGCAGCGAGAAGATCAGGCAGAAAAGGAACATAATAATGGCGACAGCGGACCCATAACCAAGTTGATGCCTGACGATACCATATCGGTACATATAAGTCGCCATGGTTTCACTGGCGTTGACGGGGCCACCACCGGTCATCACCCAGATAATGGTAAACTGCTGGATCGAACCCAGAACGGACATGTAGACGGATGTTCTTATCGTTTTGCTCAAGAGGGGCAGGGTAAGATAGAAAAAATTCTGAAAACTATTTGCGCCATCCATCCGTGCAGCCTCTTCGAGTTCCAAGGGAATGTTTTGTATACCGGTTAAAAATAACAACATATGAAACCCGAAATATTTCCATGTCAAGACAAAGAACACTGACATTAGGACAACTTTCGAGTCCGCCAACCAGCCAATAGGATTAAAACCAAGCAGCACTACGACTGCATTGAGCAGTCCCCGATCTGGATTAGCATTAAAAAGCAGCGTCCACATGATGGCTGTATTGACTTCCGAGATGACATAAGGCAAAAAGAACATCGTTCGAAACAGGTTGCGTCCAGGAAGATCGCGACCGACTAAAACGGATAAAACCAATGCGAGCGGTAGTTGCAAACCTAATGAAAGAATAATAATAATAAAAACATTTAACATTGATTTCAAGAATACTTTATCTGTAAAAATCTTTTTATAATTTCCCAATCCGATATTATTCGTAGCGGGTCCCAAACCATTCCAATCAAAGGTGCTGAAATAGATTGAACGGAAAATGGGATAAACCACAAAGAGTAAGAAGAGGACCAGGGCAGGTAAAAGGAAGAGGAAAATAAATAACCCTGCTCTTCTTCGGTGTCTCGGGGTTGGGGACTTATCAGATTTAAAATTCAATTTTGAGGCATTGAGAAATTCCATTACGATTTCTTTCTTAGCGTCAATGATTCAGGATCAACAATGAAATTAACGAGTTTATCCAAGAAAAAGTGCATTATTAGTTTGAATCAATACTGGTCCCATTCAGGAAGAAACAATTTAATTAAGAATTGATTGACAGGTGTGAGTGCGGTTAATAAAACCTCCTCACACCTGTCAAAATTAGAAATGTTTATTGTTCAGCAGCGACATTTGCTATTTCTTGCGCGACCTCTTCAGGCGTTGCGGTTTGGGCATAGAGCTTTGCCGTCGCATCATTGATAGTTCCTGCTAAGACGGGGGGCAAGATCTGATCGTAGTAGAGTTGGAAATATTCAGCGGCAGCGAAGCCTTCCTGTACAAGCAGCATGTTGGGATCGGTCAAACCGACCTCAGCACCATTGACAACGGGGATACCGGTGCCGGACGCAGCAATAATTGTCTGATTTTCCACGTTGGTTAGATATTTCACAAACTCAACAGCTTCAGGTTCAGCGTCTTTACCAACAGCAAATCCATTGCCACCACCCATGGCATCGGTGACAACGCCAGCGCCGCCCTCAACTGCCGGGAAGTTAAACATACCCAGGTTGGCAACACCTACGCCATCAGCACTGTTTGCAGCCTGAACAGATGGGCTCCACTGTCCACCAATGAGAATAGCAGCTTCGCCATTACCGAAGGTTGCCTGCATTTCATCATGGTTTGCGCCCAGGAAACCAGGTTGGAACGGTTCCATTTCAATGAGTCTCATAAGTTCCTCACCAGCTTGAACAAATGCTGGATCGGCAAAAGATCCAGAACCATCAGCAGCAGCGTTAAAAGCCGCTTCGCCACCAATACGGGTTACCAGGTACGACCAAATGTGCATACCTGTCCATGTATCTTTTTCTCCTAATGCAATTGGTGTAATACCAGCATCTTTCAAGAGCTGCACATCGGTTAAGAATTCCTCCCAGGTTACAGGTGGCGCTTCAATGCCAGCTTGTTCAAAAAGGTCCTTATTGTACCAGCAGCTTACCATACCCATATCCCAGGGCACGCCGTAGTTTTTGCCGTCTAAACTGAAAACAGCCAAGGCGCCAGGAGCGAAACTATTGCGCCATGCGCCACCATCGGCATCCAAGGCTTCTGTGATGTCCAGTAAGAGGCCAGCCTCAGCCTGCTCAGCCAATCCAGAGCCGCCCCAGCTTTGGAAGATATCGGGCACTTCGCCGGATTGTAGATCAGTATTGAGTTTGGTCTTAAAGGCTTCATTTTCAAGCACAGTGATATTGATGGTCACATTCTCGTGCATTGCCATGAAGTCATCAGCCATTTTTTGCCAATCTGACAGGGCGGGATCTTTCGTTGAAATGTGCCACCATTCAATAACCACCTCTTCTTGTGGTTCTTCCACTTCTGGTTCTTCTACTTGTGGTTCTTCCACTTCTGGTTCTTCCACTTCTGGTTCTTCCACTTGCGGTTCTTCCACCTGCGGTTCAGTAACAGGTGTGCCGCAAGCGGTGAGTACAAAGGTTGCAATCAGCATTATGCTGATTATCGTAAAGAATTTTCGTAACATTTTGTTATCTCCTTCAAAAAATATTGTTGAATTGTTAACCTGAACAAATTTTGTCAATCATCTTATTATCCTATTTTCTCCAATGACACCTCCTAAGAAAAACTGGCTAATGGACAAGTAACCTACAGTGTCGGTGACTTTGCACACGACTCTCGAATGACCAGGTGCGTGGGTAATTCAATTCGGGTTTCTTTACTTTCGGCACCTTCAAGCATGCTGAGTAAAATCTGGGTGGCAACACGACCCATTTTTTCAAGCGGCTGGTTGATGGTTGTCAAGGAAGGTCGGATCAACGATGCTTGGGGAATATCGTCAAAGCCAACGATGGATATATCCTGCGGAACCCGTAAACCTCGGACTCGAACAGCATCCATGACGCCCATTGCCGTAACATCATTGGCTGCAAATATGGCAGTGGGGGGATCCGACAGGTCCAATAATGCTAAAGCGCCTTCATAGCCATCGGTTTGGGCAAAATCACCTTCATAGATCAATTCCGGTGCTTGGGCAAGGTGGTATGTTTTTAGTGCCGATTTGTAACCTGCCAGCCGATCCACAGCACATCCTAAATCCATGGAGCCTGTAATATGACCGATCCGTTTGTGGCCTAGTTCAATCAAGTATTCGGTTGCGTTATATCCGCCTGACCAATTCGTTGCGCCAACAGCAGGGCAGTCTTCATCATTCCCCCGGTGATCAATGAGCACAAATGGGAACCGGGGCTCTTTCATTGTCTCAATTAAATTCTGGGGTTCACGTGGTAACACCAACAACAGCCCATCCACCATGCCGCTTGCCAAATTGGCAACATAATTTGCCTCTTTGGTGGGTGTTCGGTGTGTGGTATAAACGATCAGATCCATATCCGCCATACTCAATTCTGCATCGATACCGCGGACAATTTCGCCGATATAGCCGGTTCCCATATCTGGCACCAAAACACCGATGCTGTTCGTTTTGCCCCCTGCCAGACTGCGTGCTTGCCGATTGGCAACATAATTTAACTTCTTTACGACATCCCAGACCTTTTCCCGAGTCTCTTTCTTGACATGAACATCATTATTGATCACACGGGAAACGGTCCCAAAAGAGACACCTGCCTCCTCTGCAACATCATGTATGGTGATTTTAGATTTTCTTTTTTTGCTCATCATGTAAACGCTTACAAAATCTATAAATATTTTTTTGAGATAATCTTAGAAAATTAGATTATTTGGCAGCTAACTCAGGTTAATTAATATGATTATTGCTATTTATTGTGAATAAATCAAAACCTTGTCCCTATATAAACATACTTCCCATATTTCATCGAACGAAATTTGGAAGCGCTTACATCACTATAATATCATTTTTATGATCAGGAGTCAAGATGTATTTTGTTAATAATTTAACAGGCTGCTGCTTCGTGTTTATGCAGGAATTTTCAACCCTAACCTTTTTCCTCATTATTCTTATGCCCAACAACAAATCATGTGAAATAATCATTCTCCATCATCAATAAAAATCGACTCTCAAGCAAAACCTCAAGAGTCAGCCGAATTTATTCAGATCGGTCTCCGTCCGCACCCCCTGATTCACTTACCATATTATAATTAACCATTATGAAACTATCGATTGAAGAAGTAGATCATATCGCCCAACTCGCACGTCTGACACTGACCGACGAAGAAAAGCACCAATTTGCAAACCAGCTTTCTGAAATTTTGGAATACGCTGCCCGGTT
This sequence comes from Candidatus Brevefilum sp., assembly GCA_036733105.1. Classification (GTDB taxonomy): domain Bacteria; phylum Chloroflexota; class Anaerolineae; order Anaerolineales; family Anaerolineaceae; genus Brevifilum. The sequence continues at coordinate 4,379 of DAINBD010000017.1, forward strand.
AACTGCGGTTGACACGGATCACATCCCGCCCACTGCGAGCATGCATGGCGATCAACTTCGTCTAAGAAAGGATATTCCCTCTCCCGGATTGTCGCACGAGACGATCCTTGAAAATGCCCCTGAAACCAAAGATGGGCAATTTAAAGTACCTCCGGTTTTTGGAAATTAAGATGCCTGATCTGACGACATTGACCCTTTGTCAATCCCTGGCAGGTCTCAAGCGACGCGATTTTTCAAGCCGTGAACTGGCTGAAGCATATCTCAGCTGCATTGAAGCGTTCGAACCAGAAATCCACGCCTTTATCACAACGCTGCCAGAACACACCCTGGCAGATGCAGACTCAGCTGATGACATTCGCCGCAGGCAGGCAGAAAACTGTCCCCCATTGACCGGCCTACCCATTGCGATTAAGGATCTCCTATGCATGGCTGGGTTTCGCTGCACCTGCGGTTCAAAAATTTTGGAGAGTTTTATCCCGCCCTTTACTGCAACGGCAGTTCAACACCTGCTGGATGCGGGCATGATCCCCCTGGGAAAAACCAATACCGATGAATTTGCGATGGGATCCTCAACCGAGAATTCCGCCTTTGGACCCACGCACAATCCCTGGCGCACGGACCGTGTCCCAGGGGGTTCAAGCGGTGGGAGCGCCGCTGCCGTGGCTGCACGCATGGCACCGGTTGCCATTGGAACGGATACTGGCGGCAGCGTCCGTCAACCCTGTGCCTTTTGCGGCACAACCGGCATCAAACCGACCTATGGCAGGATTTCTCGCTTTGGGCTTGTGGCTTATGGATCCTCACTGGATTCGGTGGGCGTGATCGGGCGAGATATCCCCGATATTTCCCTTCTATTTAAAACAATGGCAGGATTTGACCCCCTCGACGCCACCAGTGCAGACCGCCCCGTCCCAGAAATCACCCTGTCTGAATCATCCGATCTAAACGGTAAACGGATTGGCGTTCCCAAAGAATATTTCATCCCGGGGATGCAACCTGAAGTCGAAGCAGCCGTGCGCAAAGCCATCCAGCACTTGGAAGAACTTGGTTCAACGATCATTCCCATCAGCCTGCCCCACACCGATGAAGCGCTTCCCGTTTATTACCTGATCGCCCCTGCCGAAGCATCAGCCAACCTTGCCAGGTACGATGGCATCCGCTATGGACAACGTCTTGGGCAGGGTGACGATCTTTGGGAGATGGTTTCGAAAACTCGCGGCGAACTTCTGGGTGCAGAAGTGAAACGCCGCATCATGCTGGGTACCTATGCCCTGTCTGCCGGGTACTATGACGCCTATTATGGCAAAGCCCAAAAGGTGCGCACCCTTATCAAACAGGATTTCGACCTCGCATTTGAACAGGTGGATCTGATCGCAGCACCTGTCACCCCAACCACCGCCTTCAAACTTGGCGAGCACTCAAATGATCCTTTAGAAATGTATCTTCAGGACGTGTTCACCCTGCCTGCCAACCTGGCTGGCATTCCCGCTTTAGCTTTGCCGGTGGGATATGATCAGAACGGCCTGCCCATCGGCATGCAGTTGATGGGACCTTTTTTCAGTGAGGCAAAACTGTTTCAAACGGGTCACGCCTATCAAATGACAACAAAGTGGCATATACAATTGCCGCAAATGCCCATTCAAAAATCACAAGGAGCATTCTAATGTCCAAACCTCTTAAGATCGTTGTTCCCATGGCAGGCTTTGGCACCCGCCTGCGTCCTCTCACCTGGAACAAACCCAAACCGTTGGTTTCATTGGCAGGCGGCACGATTCTGGATCATGTGCTGAAAATGTTCCGGACCGTACCCGATTTTGATTCAGCCGAGTTCGTCTTCATCCTTGGTCCCACCATGGGAGAGCAGATAAAGGCACATGTTGCCGAAAATTACCCCAGTTGGCACGTGGATTACGCCATCCAGCCAGAAATGAAGGGTCAATCGGATGCCTTTTGGCAGGCACGCGAATACCTTCACGGACCGATGTTGATGTCCTTTTCTGATACCCTGATCGAAAATGATTTCTCCTTCCTGGCAGAAGAAGAAATGGACGCTGTCGCCTGGGTCAAAGCCGTCCCTGATCCGCGTCGGTTTGGTGTGGCAGAAGCGGATCTAAACGGAAGAGTATCGCGATTGGTGGAAAAACCGCAAGATTTGAGTAACAATCTTGCCGTTGTCGGCTGTTATTATTTTAAAGAAGCAGAGGACCTGATCTCCGCTATCGAAGAACAGATTCGGCGCAATGTTTCCCTCAAAGGTGAGTTTTACCTGGCAGATGCTGTGAATATCATGCTTGAACATGATTTGCAGATGCGAACGGAAAAAGTTGATGTTTGGCTGGATGCGGGGACAATGGAAGCCTTACTCGATACCAACCAGTATCTTCTCGAGCACGGCAGGGATAACAGTGACCAGCTTTCCCATCTTGATGATTCGATCATCCTCCCACCGGTGAACATTCACCCAGAAGCACGTATCAGCAGATCTATTTTGGGTCCAAATCTTTCCGTTGGCGCAAGCGCAGTTATTCACAACTGTGTTTTGAAGGATTCGATCATCGGTGACGGCGCACACATTACCAGTAGCATCCTGGAAGGCTCATTACTAGGCCATAATGTCACCGTTAACGGGCAGTCCGGAAAGGTCAACCTGGGCGATGATTCGTGGATCACAAGATGAACCCTGAGGTTGAATGTTACGCCGGCAGTGCCTACCCTGAAGCGCCGCGAGCTTTTACCTGGGAAGATCAGCGATATACTGTGATTGAGATCCTTCACCGATGGCGAACGCCTGAAGGTGTTGGCTTCCTGGTTAAATCGGAACCCGGTTCATCGTTCTTCGATCTCTTTTACCTTACCGAAGAAGATCGCTGGCAGATTCAGCCCGAAGGAAATATGATTATTAAAGAGCCTTCTCAAACCAAACCAAGCCATCAAGGAGATTAGATGCCCAAAAGCTATTTATCGGATGCAGTCCTTTCCCTGAAACCTTCAGGTATTCGCAAGTTTTTTGACATCGCTACAACCATGGAGGATGTTATTTCCCTTGGGATCGGTGAACCAGACTTCACAACACCTCAACCCATTATCGAGGCTGGAATACGATCGCTGCAGTTAGGAGAAACCCATTACACATCCAATCACGGGATCCTCGAACTTAGAAACGCCATAGCCGATGAACTCGAAAACCGCTATCATGTCCGCTATGATCCGGCAAGTGAGATCATCATTACTGTTGGCGTTTCCGAAGCTCTTTACCTCGCCTTTACAGCCATGCTCAACCCTGGAGATGAAGTCATCATCCCCACTCCCTGCTTTGTGTCTTACCAGGCAGAAGTCAGCCTGGCAGGCGGGAAACCTGTTGAAATCTTCACAACCATGGAAGATGATTTTCAACCCAACCCGGCTTTGATCGAGAAAGCGATCACGCCCAAAACCAAGGCGATCCTGATCGGTTATCCCAACAATCCCACGGGTGCTGTTGTCAGCAAGGAAAACCTCCAGTCAATCGCCGAAATTGCAGAAAAACACGACTTGATCGTCGTCTCTGATGAAATCTACGACAGGCTGGTCTACAATCATGACCATGTCTGTTTCCCGGCGCTTCCGGGCATGCAAGGACGTACCATTCTTATGGGCGGGTTTTCCAAGAGTTACGCCATGACTGGCTGGCGGATCGGTTACGCTGCCGGTCCGGCTGACTTGATCAAAGGTCTGGTCCGAATCCACCAATATTCGGTTATGTCCGCCCCAACCATCTCGCAATTTGCCGCCTTGGAAGCCCTTAAGAGCGGTGAGCCTTACGTCCAGAAGATGATCGCTGAATATGATCGCCGAAGAAAGCTGATCTATCATGGCATGAATGAAATTGGCTTGCCCACATTTGAGCCGCATGGGGCATTTTATGTCTTCCCCAGTGTGCATAATACCGGGCTTAGCGATGACGAATTTGCAGAGAGACTCCTCAATAAAGAGAAAGTTGCCGTTGTTCCTGGCTCTTCCTTTGGCGAATCAGGACGCGGGTTTGTGCGCTGTTCCTATGCCACAAGTTACGAATTGATCGAGAAAGCCCTGGAAAAGATCAATCATTTTGTAAAAAGGATCTGAGATTGATGTTTCAAAGGAAAGTTAAAACCATCAGAAAGCCCTCTAATTCATCATTTCAGGTAGAGATAATGATCGGCGGTTCTCTACCTGAGTGTTTACAATAAATGATAAAGAAAATATAACATGACTGGCTTATTGTGATCATTTAAGTGTTCCAGATTCTCCTACACATACTCCACCCAACAGGAAGTCCCTATGAAACCTGGCTACGCTGCAGATATCGGTCTTGAAGTACACGCAGAACTCCAAACACAATCCAAGATGTTCTGCGCATGTCCGGTTGTCGACCTGACACAGACCTCTCCCAACACAGCTGTGTGCCCAATCTGCGCAGGTATGCCCGGGACCCTGCCCGTCGTCAATGAACAGGCTGTTGCTATGGCATTAAAAGTTGCCCTTGCCCTGGATTGTGAGATCAATCCCATCAGCCAGTTTGCTCGAAAAAATTATTTTTACCCCGACCTGCCCAAAGGTTACCAGATCTCGCAATATGAACATCCGCTGGCTGAACAAGGCATTCTGCCTGTCCGAATGGAAGAAGGTTTTCTGTCAATCCGAATTCGACGGGTGCATCTTGAGGAAGATACAGCCAAGCTGACCCATTTTCACCCGGCTGAGGAGGAACCTTTTTCGCTGGTTGACCTAAACCGAGCGGGTATTCCGCTCCTGGAGATCGTCTCGGAACCGGACATGCATACCATTGAACAGGTTCTGGCATATACCCGTGCACTTCGCACACTGCTGCAATATTTGGAAGTCAATTCTGGTGATCTTGAAAAAGGTGTCATCCGGTTTGAAGCCAATGTCTCTGTCCGCCCAGCCAAGTCTAACCGTCTTGGTACACGGGTTGAGATCAAGAATCTAAACAGCTTTCATGCCATGACATCAGCGATTGCCTATGAATTGGATCGTCAAACGAATTTGCTCGATTCAGGGGAACGGATTCTTCAGGAAACACTGGGTTGGGATGAGATCCAACAGCTCACAGTGAGCCAAAGGAGCAAAGAAGAAGCCCACGACTACCGCTATTTTCCAGAACCCGACCTTCCACTACTTAAATTATCTGAAGCACAAATTGCATCCGCTCGTCAGGCGCTGCCGGAACGACCTGATCGGCGATTCCAACGCTTTGTGGCTGACCTGGAACTTGAACCCTACCCTGCAGAACTGTTGACCGGAGAAAAAGCCGTTGCTGACTTCTATGAAGCCGTCCTTACTGAGATGCCCCAGCCCGATCCTGCCTTGGCAGCCAACTGGATCCTCGGCGAGCTGTTCAGCCTGATGCACACCGCAGGAAAGCGCATCGATCAAACCCTGGTCACACCCCAAAAATTCGCCGCATTACTGGCATTCCTGGGACAGGATATGATCAACCCAGCCACCGCCAAACGAGTGCTGATAAGGGTGTTTGAAAGCGGTGAAGCCCCCCTAAAGATCATTGAAAAAGAAGGATTGGGTCAGATCTCCGATCACGCCTCACTCAAAATGCTCATTCAAAAGGTCATGGATGAGCATCAGCCAGAACTGATCGCCTATCGCGAGGGAAAAGGTGTTTTATTTGAGTGGTTCTTTGGTCAGGTCATGCGGATTTCCGGCGGAAAGGCAAATCCTGCTGTCTTGCGTGAACTCCTGAATAAGATGTTGTAAACATTCAGGACACTCCTTAGCCGAAATCTAGACAATTCTTTATGATCTGCCGCTTCCAGATTGTTATCAACAAAATAATTGACGAATTTTCGAATTATGAATAAACTTCCCATATGAAACACAAGGTGAGAAATGCCCCGGTCGACCGCTGGTGGGATGTTTGGGCTGCCATCATGGTGGTCATAGCCATCACCGTGGTTGCCACACGCCTGTGGGCTACCGACTGGGTTGAAAACCTTCATATTCTCGTCTACCTGGCCTTTTTCGCCGGAGCGACTGGGCTCGCGCTTGGTTACAGTCGCTTTTCTCCTCTCATTTGCGGACTCATCTCATTTGTATATTACTTTTTTATTACCGGTTGGCTGTTTGGTACAACTGTTGAAGTGAACATGTCCTGGCACGATCGTATGATCTATCACATCGGCTGGCGCTTGCGGGTGGCGATCACACAACTCATTGCTGGCGAATCTTTCGATGACCCCATCCTTTTCCTGGCACTGATGTCCCTGGCATTGTGGATGTTAGGCACTTCATCGGCGTTTCTCCTGGTCCGTAAAGAGACCTACTGGCCTACCATCATTCCCTTGGGGATTGCATTGCTCGTTGTTAGCCATTATGATCAGGAACTCGCCCGCAATATGCGTTTCTTGATGAGTTTTCTGCTGCTAACGCTGCTTATATTGGGAAGAATGACTTTCCTTAATTATCAACAAAAATGGCGCAGAGAGGGAATTATCACAACGGATCAAAGCCGCACAGACCTTATGAAAACCACATTGATCATGGCAGTCGCGATCATGATCATCGTCATTATCATCCCTCTCAATCCTCAAGATGGAACCCGACCTTCATCAATTTGGCTTAGGATCACAAATCGCTGGTATGAATTCAGTGATCGTTTCTCGAGTATTTTTTCTTTCGAAGCCTCATCAATGAGAACACCCAAAGCCGGCTACTTTAGCGAAACAATGGGATTGGGCACAGGGACCCCCGATAGTGAAGAAGTGGTTTTCACGGTAAATGTGCTTTCCACCGGTTACCCGGATTACCGCCATTATTGGCGAGCCCGCAGTTACGATTATTATGACGACGGAAATTGGGCATCAAGTATCGAACAAGAGGAATATTACCTGTTCCCAGAGGAATTTGAAATCCAATATCCCAAATGGGAGAGCGAGGTACCTGCATCATACGCTTTCACAACCTTTATTGAAGATATGACATTGCTAATTACAACAGGCGCACCAACATGGATTGATCATCCTGTCCGAGCCGCCATTAACCCAATTTCCAGCAGCGAAGAGGATTTGATTGCGCTGGAAGCAAGACCAGAAATCGAACTTGGTGAGTATTACCAGGTTGATACGAATATATCCATAGCAACTGTCAGTGATTTGCGAGAATCTCCCACGGAATATCCCGAATGGCTGGATCCCTATTTGCAGTTGCCCGAAGATTTTTCCCCAAGGATCCGGGATATTGCGCAGGGTATCGCGGACAGAAACCCCCATCCTTATTCCACCGCCCTGGATATCACCCGTTATCTGAGAATCACAGTCGATTATTCAAGGACCCTGCCAGAAATACCTGCAGGGGTGGACCCCATTGAATGGTTTTTGTTCGATGAAAAACGCGGTTTCTGTAACTATTACGCGACCGCGCAGGTCCTTATGCTGCGTTCCGTCGGTATTCCCGCCCGGGTTGCGGTTGGGTATGCCCAGGGTGAATTTGACCCGGCAACGAACACCTACACCGTGCTTGTGAAGGACAGTCATGCCTGGCCAGAAGTCTATTTCCCGGGATACGGATGGATTATCTTCGAACCCACTGAATCCCAACCTTCCATATTCCTGCCAGGTGTGATCTCGCAAACAGAACCAACAGTAGAATCGCCGATCCAGGATGAACTCCCAAAGATGGAACCCACCTTGCGGCCTGATGAAAGAGGCATGGACCTGCCAGGTGAACCAATGCCCGGCGATATCGAACCCCAACCCTCAGAACCCGTTGAGGTTGACGAACCAACAACTAATTTATGGATACTCCCGTTGGCGGGTGGGGTCATTCTACTCTCCACTTTATTCATCCTTTTGAGCAAATCCATTCGTAAAGGAAAGATCGAGCCTCTTCCAGTGCTGCTGGAACGTCGTTTGATCAGACGCGGTAAATCTGTGCCCGGCTTCTTACGCACCTGGAGCAGATTAACCCGAATGAATATCACTGAAAAGGCCTATCACCAATTAGAAATAGCGATTCGGATACTGGGGCTTCCTGTGGATCGTGCCGAAACCCCGAGAGAACGCGGGGCAACACTCACTTCCTTGCTTCCAGAAGCAAAAATTGCAATTTCAGATGTTGTCAATGAATATGAACTTCGCCAATACAGCAATCACTACAGCAGCGGTGTGATCGCCAGGAAAGCAGCACGCCGGATCCGTCAATTAGCAATTAAGACCAGGCTCAGTCGTTTGCTCCCATTTAGCGACCATGAAGCGTAAGCCTCTGGGGTAACTTCTAAGTCACTTCTCTAACAAGCTCACGCAGCGCCAACAGACGTGCATCCCTCAACCCGGGCATCGCATCCAGCGCGTAATAAACCCCGCTGCCTTCCACAACCAACGAAGCGGCAATGCTTCCCCATAACGTTGCCTCCAGTGGATCATAAGTGCTCCGGTAACCAGCCAGGAATCCGCCTGCAAAAGCATCGCCGCCGCCCGTCGGATCAACCACGTTTGACTGGTAATTCGGCACGACCCACCGCTTTTTATTGCTCACATCAAACAGACAGTATCCCCAGGAAGTTGATTGGACCACAATGAACTCCGGTCCAAATTTTCCTAATTCAGCAGCCATCTTCCATAAATCCGTTTGACGACCCTGAAAAAGATCCCTGAGCTCATTTTCAGTGGTGATAAAGGCGGTTAGATCGGATAATAATCCGGGGATTTCTTCCCAATAGGTGGGTGACATATAACCCGGAACAGAAGCAAGGGTGATGGTACTTGCCTGTCCCTGGCGAAAAACTGCTGGGAGGACCAAATGGGAATAAAAGTCAATCGGGCAGATATGAACAGCGCTGGCTTCTAAATAAGAATCTGGAATATCTGAGATTTGGAGTGATTGTTGGGAAGGTGTTGTTCGGCTGATTGACCTGCTTTCCCGATCCTGGTAGCCCAGTAATTTCGAGGGAAAGGTCAATCCACGAGCTGCAAATTGCTGAACGGGATTTTGTGTGTGGGAAGTATTTAAATCCGTATGAGCCAAGAATCGCCTGGAATCAATCGGACCGGGCACAACTTTTATTCCAGACAAGTCAAAGGCCAGCGATTTAAATCGATCTAACCAATCCAGTGGATAGTCTTTATCAACCCGGGCAGCCAATCCAGACGTCTCGTTCCACAATTGAAGCCCGATCGCAGCAAAAGGCAGACTGCCGCCAAGGACATCCACCTGTGGATGCCCTGAAAGCGGCAGCACAAAATCCTGGTTCAGACAACCCGCAATAACAAATCTAAGAAATCCCCCTGGGAGATGATCGCTCATTCAGGATTATCTTCGATCATTTTGGTCAAATCCCCACGATATTGATCAATGTCTGGCACTTCTTTGGGGAATTGCATCCCCAGGCTATTCAACTTATCCACGATCAACGAAGCAACGACCAAATTGCGATACCATTTTCGATCACTCGGGATCACATACCACGGCGCCCAATCTGTACTAGTTTTGCTGAGCATATCTTCGTAAGCAGCCGCATAATCATCCCAATATTTGCGCTCGTCCAGGTCACCCGGGTTAAACTTCCAGCGTTTATTTGGACGATCCAGCCTTGCCAAGAATCGTTCTGCCTGTTCTTTCTTGCTGACGTTCAGGAAGAACTTCAAAATCGTTGTGCCTTCATCAGCAAGCATGCGCTCAAAATGATTGATATGATCGTAACGTTTTTCCCAAACAGCTTTCGGCATCAATTGATGAACCCGTACAACCAGGACATCTTCATAGTGAGATCGATTGAAGATGACAATTTCCCCTTTGCCTGGGGTGTGCTTGTGAACACGCCATAGGTAATCATGATCTAATTCGATAGTTGTCGGAACTTTAAAATTGGCAACCTTTGTCCCCTGGGGATTGACATCACCAAAGACATGTTCGATCGTGCTGTCCTTTCCACTGGTATCGATTCCCTGCAACACGATCAGGACCTTTTGTTTGTGCTCTGCAAACAACAATTCTTGAAGGTCAGCCAGGGTTTTGCCCATTTCTTTTAATTGTTCTTTTCCTGACTTTTTATCGATCTCGCCGTCATAGGTGGTTGAAAATTGACTCATCTTCACTTTGGTTTTGGGGTGAACGCGATATTGATCCATATTCCTGTCCTTTCAATTGATGATTTCACTCTATTATAAATGAGTCTCAATATTCTATTCTAAATTCATATCCCCACTTCAAATTGTCTTCAATCAAGGCTGTCGGAAAGGTTAATTGTGTAATTGATCGCACCTAACTTTGCTGATTTTCCATTCAAAGACAAAATCGAAATCGATGCGGGAAAGACTTGAATCCTTTGCAAGTTATCCAGCGGTACACCAAGGAAATATGCCACTGCCAGTCTGACAACATCACAGTGCGCCACACAGACCACGTAATCCTTCTCGGCATACTTTGTATTTAACATCAACAACCCTTCAACAACCCGATTTTGTGATTCTTGAAGGTTTTCACCGCCAGGAAATCGAATTTGGCCAGGACGTTCTTGAACATCATTCCAAAGTGCGTCTTTTCTGAGGTCTTCCAGTCCCTTCCCTTCCCATTCCCCAAAATCAACCTCATTGAAATCTGCCATAATTTCAACCGCCAATCCCAATGCTTGCGCAATCGGCTCTGCGGTTTCCTGGGCGCGCTCAAGGGGGCTGGAAATGACCGCTTTGATGGGTAAACCCACCAAACAAGCAGCCAGATCTTGTGCTTGCTTCCTGCCCTTTTCATTCAAATGCACGTTTGGGCTTCGTCCGGCGAGAAATTTTCCAATCGAATGATTGTCACCATGTCGTACCAATAAAAATATCGCCAATTTAATCTTCCTTTCCTTCCTGGTTTTCCTTCTTGAGGTCTTCCAATGCCCTCGCCTGGGCTTCACGCCAACGTCGTAAACGTGCGTTGACCTCAACCTCGTGCCCCTGGTCAGATGGCTGATAAAAGACCCGCCCGATCATTTCCCTTGGTAAATATTGCTGGGGCGTCCAGTGATCCTCATGGACATGTGGATAATCATAACCCTGCCCATGCCCCAAACCTTTTGCATCCCGACTGGCATCCATCAGGTGCACCGGAACAGGTCCGGCACCGTTCTCCTCAATTTCCTGAAGGGCTGCATGGTAGGCAAACGCCGAGTTCGACTTTGGCGCGGTTGCCAGGTAAAGTGTTGCCTCAGTGATCGGAAAGATCCCTTCCGGCAGACCAATATATTCAAATGCCTGGGCAGCCGCGTTCGCCACCACCAGCCCCATCGGGTCGGCCATACCGATATCCTCTCCTGCTAAAATGATCAACCGGCGCAGGATGAAACGGGGATCTTCGCCTGCATAGAGCATTTTTGCAAGCCAATAAAGAGCTGCATCAGGATCAGAACCGCGCACAGATTTGATGAAGGCGGAAATGGTATCGTAATGGGCATCATCGTTCTTATCATAGTACACCGCGCGCTTCTGGATCGATTCCTGCGCCACATCCAGGCTGATAATGATCTTCCCATCTTTATCCGGGGTGGTTGTTTCCACGGCCAATTCGAGGGCATTGAGCGCATTCCGTGCGTCACCCCCCGCCATACGAGTTAGATGTGCCATGGCTTCTGGTACCAGGATCACTTCCAGCTTTCCGTAACCCACTTCAGGGTCATTCAAGGCTCTTTGGAGGATTTCCCGGATATGGTCCTCGGTCAGGGCGTACATCTCAAAAATCCGTGAACGTGATACCAGGGCTTTAATCACATCAAAATAGGGATTTTGGGTCGTTGCACCGATCAGTGTCAACAATCCCGTTTCCACATGCGGCAGAAGGGCATCTTGCTGAGATTTATTCCACCGGTGGACTTCATCAATAAATAAGATCGTCCGCCGATTATAGAGCCGGCGCCGTTCAGTCGCTTCAGCAATCACGGTGCGCAGATCATTCACACCCGCCAAAACGGCTGAAAGACTGGCAAAATGGGCTTTGGTCATGTTGGAGATGACCCGTGCCAGGGTCGTTTTTCCGGTGCCTGGAGGGCCATAGAGGATTATGGATGAGAACAACCGGTCTGCCTGGATGGCGCGCCTGAGTAACCGTCCTTCGCCAATGATATGATCCTGTCCAATGATCTCATTCAGCGTTTTAGGGCGGATACGATCCGCCAAAGGCGATTGATGATGCATGTTTTCTTGCATGGCGTGATCAAATAAATCCATGCGCTGATTTTACCATATGAGGGTTAAAATTGGAACATTTGTACAGTAAACCACAATTCAGGTTTGCCTAATAGGGTGACCCTGAACGCCTATGTATCAATATAAATTCGATAAAACAGATTCGGATTAGTAACCTTCTGTTAGGTCCACCTGGTTGTAGAGCGGCAGCTCTTCAACGTATCGATTCAGATTCTCCATAAAAAACGAGAAGGTCTCCTCTGAATGATCCTGGCTGAGTCCCGCAATGTGCGGGCTGAGGATCACGTTCGGCAGTTCCCACAAAGGACTGTCCTCAGGCAAAGGTTCTTCTTCAAAAACGTCCAGCACGGCACCAGCAATATGTTTTGCACGCAAGGCTTCCACCAGGGCGTTCTGGTCAACCAAAGCACCTCGACCCACATTGATCAGGTACGCGGAAGGTTTCATCGCATGAAAGGCAGCCTCATCCATTAAATGATAGGTTGCTTTTGTGAGAGGTAAGGTTAACACCACAAAATCGCTTTCCTTCAAGAGGCTGTGCAATGCTTCGATCGGGTAAAGCCGATCAAAATAATCCCCATGGGGGTCCCCCATCCCTTCTCGCATAAATCCCTTATCTTCCAGGTGCATCGCATGCTTCTTGGCTGCCAGGATGGTGGCATTAAGGGGATGCAGCAAACGTGCGAGCTGCCGCCCAATGCTGCCGTAACCCACAATACCCACCGTGCTGTCTCGGAGTTCAAGGGGAGTCAGTTGTTGATATTTATCGGATCTTTTCGGCCATTTGCGTTCCTGCTTATACTGGTAAAGCCGGGGAATTTTTCGGCTTACAGCCAGAATCGCCATTAGGACATATTCTGCCACATGGTTCATGATCACGCCGCTCATGGTCGTGGTAATGAGCCCTTTTTTCTGGAGGATAGGATGCTCAAGGAAGGTATCCACCCCAACACTCTGTAATTGGATCCATTTTAGATTGGGGGCTTGTTCAGGAAGCGGAAAAATGCCGCGCGTATAAAGCACATCCGCCTCTTCCCAACGTTCCATTGGTACACTTTCAGCATCGCCAGAAGGCACAACATTCAGCTTAATCCCCTCAGAAATCTCGCTGATCCGGCTGCGCTGTTCATCGGTCAAGTCTAAAGTTGACAGGATATTAATTTCTTTTCTCATAAGCCATCCCTGTTTTTGCTTTATTCTACCCCGGCAGCATTCATTAAATATAGATCTCCTGTGGGTCGAGTTCCTCGCGCAGGATACGTAATTCCTCTTCTTTGGGCGGCTCTGTTACGACAAAATCCGATGATTGCTTAACCTGCCAACCCGTGTTTTCCTGTACCTGTTCAAAGGTAACATTCGGGTGAAGTGCCGTTACAATCAGCTCTCCCGTTGAATCGGGTTGCAGGAGTCCAAGATTCGTGACAACGGCTTGAGGACCGCCGCCACGCACGCCTGTCTTTGCTCGGGCATCACCGCCAGACAGGAACCCTATTGAGGTATGAAAATCGACTCGGGCTGGAAAGCGTCGCTTTTGATGCGGCGTGATAATATAGCAGCGGTTTGCCCAGGCAGCAATTTCCATCGATCCGCCTGAACCGGGCAACCTCACCTTGGGATGCTGATACTCGCCAATCACCGTGGCGTTGATGTTCCCATATTGATCAATTTGCGCGCCGCCTAAAAAACCGACATCTACGTTGCCCCGTTGAAGATAAAGTGTGAAAATATCATACATGCTGCACACAGACAGTGCACCACTCACCAACGTGGGGTCACCAATTGAAAGGGGTAGGCGGGAAGGCTGTGCACCAATTACACCTGCCTCATAGATCATTTGAAGATTTGGTGCATGGGTTCGCATCGCCAAATTACAAGCTAGATTAGGAATACCAACCCCTACAAAGACCACATCACGATCCCGTAACAACCGGGCTGCGTTGACCACCATCAATTCATTTGGGTTGTAGTTTTGTTCATTGTTCATCGCATCCCAACCTTAATAATTACCATAATTAATGGGTTCAGAAAGCCGCTCGCCCACAGACAAACGCTGATGCACCTCAGGACCGAGCTTTTCCCAATAGCTTGCCCGATCTGGCACCTCATAGACCCACTCATCCAGATAAGCCTGAACGCTTTCTTCCGTCTGGCTGATCTCATCCCAGGCTAAATAAAATTCATTATCCCGGTCATGGTAGCCCTGGGTGTAGGAAGGGTGAGCGCAATAAGGCACATGACAGACCGCATCCACGACCATCCCCGGAATCAGTGTGCGGTTGGGGTCTGACCGGATCACCGCTTCATCCACAATTTCCTCGGCTGTCATAATCACGCGTTGGGCGGCAAAGGCTGCCAACCTTTGCTCACCGGTTATGCCCCATACATGGGCGTTTCCATAGGTATCCGCCCTCTGAACATGCACAACAGCCACATCCGGGATCAATGGCGGCACGACCAGGACTTCCTCGCCGCTATATGGATCTGTAATTTTTTGATAATTAGGATTCTGGCTGATCAAATCTGCCCCACCGGTTTGTTTCATGGGAATAAAGGGCAGCCCGCTGGCACCAGCCTGCAAGCGGCTGATCATGCTGAAATGAGAATACTCTTCCCATGCCAGTTCACCCGACTCGATGGCAGCCCGAATTCTGCGCAAGGAGCCTACGCCCGGGTTGCCGATGTAAGAGAAAATTAATTTACGGGCACAGCCTGCAGCCACCATCTGATCATAAATCAGATCTGGCGTTGCCCGAGCTAAAACCATGTTCTTTATGCCCTGGCGAATGATTTCATGCCCGGCGGCAAATGGGATCAGATGGGTGAACCCGCTGGCATACAGTGTGTCCCCATCATGGATATGTGTCCGAATAGCATCGCTTAAGGAAGTTAATTTTGATGACATTTCAAACCTTCCAATTTTCGTCTACGTTTCTGTTCCGTTCTTCTCGTCGTTTGCCCCTACGAAAAATCGAAAATCGATCAGGTCGGGGCTGTCTTTGCCGTAATTTTTGCCACAGGATAAATCCAGGCAAAGAGAGCAAGACACCGATCAAGAG
Organism: Candidatus Brevefilum sp.; assembly: GCA_036733105.1. Taxonomy (GTDB): domain Bacteria; phylum Chloroflexota; class Anaerolineae; order Anaerolineales; family Anaerolineaceae; genus Brevifilum. Next base: position 19,608 of record DAINBD010000017.1, read on the forward strand.
GTAATTAAATGCCGGTTGTTCGGATCGCATGGCAGCTATACCAACCAGGATGATCACGCTGCCCGCCAAAACCATCAAACAGCCAATACGTGAAAGAAGATAACGGATCATGAATACGGTGAAAGCCGGATGGTCGTACAAGGCACCATCCGGCAATTTTTTAGAATTATAAGCTGCGCCAGATCAGGCACGCCTGAGCTGCGTTTGGCTTTGTTCATGCATGTAAAACGGCAGGTAATACAGTCCACCCGCATTCTTTCCACTGGCACCGGAGCCTTTCCAGCCCCCAAAGGGTTGGAAGCCTGGCCATGCGCCTGTGGTTGAACCTTGCGGTCGGTTTGCATAAACCACACCTGATTCAATATTGTCAAAGAACCAGCCGACTTCTTCCTCGGTCCCGTAAAATCCAGCCGTCAGACCATAATTTGTGCTGTTAGCTAATGCCATTGCCTCTTTTAAGTCTTTGACAGGATGGATCATAGTGATCGGAACAAACATTTCATGTTTCCATAAGCGATGTTCAATCGGGACATCCACGGCGATCGTCGGCTTACAGAAATAGCCCTTGGCAAAATCACCCTCAGTCAGAATTTCGCCGCCAGTAAGGATCTTGCCTGCCTCTTTAAGTTCGGCACAGTAATTCTGGAAGTCTTGATAAGAACTTTTATTGATGACGGGTCCCATATACGTTTCTCGCAAAACAGGATCACCAATGTTGAGTTTTTCAGTTAAGGCAACAACCCGATCAACAAGTTGATCATAAACATCACTCTCAACAAAAACACGTGAACATGCAGAACACTTTTGCCCCTGCAATCCAAATGCAGAACGGACGATTCCAAGTGCTGCATCCTCGATATCCGCATTCTTGGAGACGATGGTCGGATTTTTACCACCCAACTCAAGGATTGTCGGTCGGACATAATCCCCCTGGGCAAAGGTGCGGTAAATGTCCATACCAACGTCAAAGGAGCCCGTAAAGGTGAGCCCATCCACATCTTTTGATTCAACAAGGGTCTTTCCGACCGTCGAGCCGGGTCCAGAAACAAAATTCACCACGCCGTCCGGGATGCCAGCCTGGCGGAAACAATCCACCAGCAAAGCAGTTGTCCAGGTAGTGACAGATGCAGGCTTGACCACAAGCGTGTTTCCTGCTACGAGGGCTGCCCCAGACGGACCACCCGTCAGGGCTGCGGGGAAGTTGAAGGGACTGATCACCACCCAAACCCCATAGGGTTTGAGGATGGAAGTATTGGTGGAATCATAGCCAGTCAGGGGGTCCTTACCCATTTTCACCCTGTAGCCCTGGTTGCGTTCCATCTGGCTGCATGCATAGCGAATCAATTCAGCCGTTTCAGCGACATCCCCCAGGGCTTCCATGCGATTTTTACCAACTTCGAGGGCAACAACGGCACCAATTTCAAAAAGCCGCTGATCCATGATATCTGCAGCCTTTCGTAAAAGGTAGACCCTCTCATCCCAGTTCATCCGACTCCAATTGCGAAATGCGGCGCGGGCGGCAGCAATGGCATCTTCAGCATCCTTAACACCGCCTTTTTGGAAGGTTGCCAGGTGCAAGTCGGTATTGATGGGTGAATATTCCTTGACCTTTTCTTCGGTAAAACGCGTTTCCCCACCAATGAACATCGGGTATTCCTGCCCCAGGTTAGCCTTCAGCGTTTCCATCGCTTCAGCAAAATGGGTATGTAATTCTTCGGGTGGATTAAACATGGTCGCATAAGTGAGTTTAAACGACGTTTCTTGTGACATTTGGATTTATTCCTCCTATAAATATTGAAAAACTTTAGGTTCGGTTACGTTTAGATTGTAACATGAATCAAGGATGGGAACCCCAAGGTCGTCTTGAATCTCCGGTGGGATTTTCACTGCACTAATAAATTCCTGTCATCGTGAGCGCAGCGTGGCGATCTCAAAAAGAGCATTGGATCAATATGTTGTCCATGAATAAAACAATGAGCATTCAGCACTTCACCCCGAGATTGCTTCTTCACCGCGTTGCGGCTTATCGCAATGATAGCTCGCGTTCGCACCGTTCTCCTGACCGAGCGCATTATGTGATTTCGCTGGTGGGGACTAGAAAGAACTAAGGTATTGGCTTCCCTAGCACCTGAAGGTGTTCCGCTGCGCTCCAGGGGAAACTGTCAGCGTCAGCTGACTGATGAGGGACCGTGGCTTTCTTCGGAAGAAGCTGCCAGAACAAACTGACTAATGAGGAACTGCGGCTTCCCTTGGGGGAAGCTGTCAGCGTCAGCTGACTGATGAGGGAATGTATTTATCCCTCACAAAGTTGTTAGAGTCAGACAATGTAGGGTAGTTTAGAATTTTCACCTCACCATTTTTCTGACCCTCATCCGTCACACCTTCGTCGTGCCACCTTCCCCTCAGGGGAAGGCTACATTAACTTTAGGGTGCGGTTTGTATTTGACCGCACCAAATCATCATGTCATTCTCAGCCTACAAAATGCCACGCAAAGGTCCACATATCAGAAAATTCCTCGATCAGCTTGGCTGTTGGCTTGCCGGCACCATGTCCCGCACGGGTTTCAATCCGGATTAACACAGGCGCATTTCCCCCCTGTGCCCGCTGTAATTCTGCAGCGTACTTAAAGCTGTGGGCAGGAAAAACCCTGTCATCATGATCACCTGTCATCACCATGGTGGGTGGGTAATGTTCACCCTCCCGGATGCTGTGATAGGGCGAATAGGCTCGCAGCACTTCAAATTCCTCGGGGTCCTCAGGTGATCCGTAATCTGAGACCCATGCCCAGCCGATCGTAAATTTGTGAAAACGCAGCATATCCATCACACCAACA
>DAINBD010000018.1:0-20901 GCA_036733105.1 Candidatus Brevefilum sp.
GATGGTGGTGCGCGGAAAATCCCCGCGGCACCCTACGTGGTGTACCCAAAAATATAACGAGGGATGATGGTGCGCGGAAATAAATGATGATGCTGGTAGGGTGTGCACCTTATTTGTGCGCACCAAAAATGATAACGAGGGATAATGGTGCGCGGAAAGTCACCGCACACCCTACAGTGCGCACCAAAAATGATAACGAGGGATGATGGTGCGGGGGAAAACACCGCACACCCTACAGTGCGCACCAAAAACGATAACGAGGATGATGGTGCGCGGAAGGTCACCGCACACCCTACAGTGCGCACCAAAAACGATAACGAGGGATGATGGTGCGCGGAAAACCCCCGCGGCACCCTACGAGGGATGATCCATCACAAACGGATCCTGGATGTTAACCTTAAAATATGATGAAATTCCCTTGATTTATTTGGGAACCATCATTATAATGGTAAATGTCGCGAGAAAGGTATTTATTCAAGGGATTTGTGATTAATTTGTGACGCTTTGCACCGCAGCGATTATTTTCACCGTAGCGTAAACTCAATTTAACAAGGTAAATATTTAGGGAAGGGTAGGGTTTTGATTTGATCGTGCCAGGGGCAGAATCATTGTTCACTATTACTACAATTTGGATTGTTTTGAACGCTGGAGTTTGACAGCTGGCTTGATATGCGCCGGCTGTTTTGTTTATTTGGATAATATATGTCTAATTTATTCAGTTTTGCCGGGATGAAATCTTGTTTTGAGGGCGATGCGCCTGATGCAGGGGGAAACCCACCCTTGTCATTATTTACCTTCATCCCCGGCGAAGAAAGGAGGGCGTTATTGAGTTAGGCTGGAGAGAATTTCGGAGCCTTCTCGAGGGGTGAAAGGGGAACCTCGGGGGAATGCTGCATGTACGTGCAGAGAAAACACACAAGAAAATATTGGAGGAATATAAAGATGAAAGTTCATACGAAGTTTATTCAAGCCTTTGGCGCACTGCTGATCGCGGCACTGCTTTTTGCCGCGCTGCCGGCGGGCGAGGTGAAGGCGGACACGCTTGTTGTTGGGCCAGGCGAAACTTATACATCCATCCAGGCTGCAATCGATGCGGCCAACCCTTACGATACGATCGAGGTGGCAGCGGGAGAATATGTAGAAAACATTGTTATTGATAAACCGCTAACTTTGCTTGGTCCCAACCATGAAATCGCTGGTGATTCAGAAAATCGGGTTGATGAAGCGATAATTTTGAATTCTGTTGAATTAGGAACAAATATCATAATCGAGTCAACGGATGTAACCATAAAAGGGTTTTTCCTTGAAGGAAATGAAAAAGCCAGGAATGGGATTTGGTTTAATGAACAATTCGCAGAAAATACCGATTTGAACATCACCATTCAAAATAATATTATCCAAAAAATGGGTAATGATGGTTCCGTAAAAGAGGAAAGAGGTAGAGGCATATACTTTACGAATCCTCTAGAATCAAGCAATACAAATTTAAAAGGAAAACCATATGTATATGGGATAGACATCAGTTATAACTATGTCCAATTTGCAGAAGGCGGGATCATCTTAAGAGATAACGTCTATGCAAATATTGGATATAACAAAGTTGAAAATGCAAACGAAGGAATTTTGGTTGAATGGGTAATGTCTCCAATTGATCCCTCTTTGCTTGAGCAACATACAGTACACCATAATACTGTCATTATTCATGATGAGTATGGGTGGAATGAAAATACTGGTTTCGCAGAATATTACCCTGATGTCAAAGACACCTATGGTTGCAGTGGCATTCGTTTGAATGTCATTGGAGGCGGAGCGAAAGTAATCGCAAGAGAAAATAATGTTTCTGCATCAACGGCAAGTAATGATCATGCAGGCTTTAACGTTGCTTCCCTGAATAGCGGAAAAGTGCAACTGTTTGATAATGTTATCACCGATGTAAGAGATGGTATCCGGCTTTGGGGAACTCAAGAATCGGGAGGCACCGATGGAGATGATAATCCTTTAATAAGCCAAAACTTCCAGGTATTTGGTGGAACAATCACTGGTGGTCACTATGGTATCCATATTACAGATTGGTATTACAGAACCGGATATGATGAGACTATTCGAGGGTCTGTAGGACTTCAAAATCGAGTGTATCTGGATGGTAATCTTCAAATCTCTGGGCAGAGTGGACATAAGATTAGAATTTTCAATGACTATATAGATTATCGAGATGTAACGGTAAAACTTGGAATGAATCTTGTTACCAATGTTGATTTTGATAATCCCGACGATGTTGAGAAGGTTAATGTGTTTGTTGATTTGAATGGTGAAGATGTTCCTAATACAAGAAATGAGGACACCGCAGAAATCTTCATTATAAAACTTGTCGCCAAGATTGGTGATAATTACTACTCATCTATCCAAGAGGCGATTGATGCTGCCAGCGCTTATGACACAATCAACGTTGCTGCTGGCACCTATGCTGAGCTGCTCACAATCACTAAACCATTGACCCTGCTCGGTCCGAATGCTGACATTGATGGCACAACCGGGACGAGAACTGATGAAGCAATCATCACGTTTCCTGAAGGTGACAACTCAGGATGGTCGATAATTGATGCGGAATCGAATGATATCACTGTAAATGGGTTTACTTTCAAAAATGACCAAATAGTAAATTCTGCGAGTGGTGGTTGGGACCTGATCTTGATTGGAGAAAACATTGAGTTCGTCAATAACCGTGTCATCTCTCAGGCACAACAAAAAATACCGTTTAAGATACAAGGTCCATTCACTGATTCTAGCGACCCGAACAATGACTATGCCGGAGCTATCGTCAAATACAATTACTTTGAATCACCGAATACATACTGGAGTACGGTGATAATGCAGGGTATTGGGGCGACGGTTCAAAATAACACCATGGTTGGTGGGTCGAATGGTATACAAATCCAGCCTTATAGCAATACGGTTGGTGGTATAGTGAGCCACAATGATGTTTCAGGCTACATAATGTCCATTTGGCATAACTACCAAATTGGTGGAAATGGGTTGTGGATCTATGAATACAATAATGTAAGCGCTCCGATTCCTCCGACCACCTATTATCATTATGGAGTAGTCGGTACTTGGGGTGGTATAAGGGTGCAAACCCAAACGCCAAATATTGAGGTCAGATTTAACACTTTCAATGGTGAAAACGATGACTACACCCTTGATACTAGTGAATTGTTGGAAAGAAATTCATTAGGAGTGTTTTACTGGGATTCTTTGTACTCAGGATCACAAATTAATGTCCACGACAACATATTCGTCAATGTCGATCAAAATGTGGACAATCAAACGCTTGCATTAGGTGATTTGAATGGAGTATTTGCTAATAACACATTTGAAAGATCTGCCTATATAGAAAATGGTTACCTAATCTACACAAGCATCCAGGATGCAATCGATGCTGCAGCAGATGGGGATACAATTGAGGTTGGGCCTGGGACCTATAATGAAAAACTTGTCATTGATGTTCCTAACCTGACCATTAAATCCACAGATGGTGCAGCTGCAACGATCATAAATGTTCCAGATGAAGCAGAAGATGTGAAGAATACAGGTGTTCTTGTCAATGAGACTAACCTGGGCGTGATCACCTTTGATGGTTTTACTGTTCAGAACTTTACTGAAAACGGTATTGTTCAAGGTATGGCTGCTCATGAAGGCACGACCTTCCATGTGCTCAATAACATCGTTATGCCAAAGGCGGACTATCTCCGCAATGGTATCCAGGTTTCTGGCGATGGCTCTACTGTGATTGGTAACACAATTCAAGGAGCGCCCTTGACGGAAGATTGGGCTGGATCCGGTATTATGGTTGTTAATGCCTCGGATGTCACTGTTAAAAATAATACGGTTAGTGGTGGCGATATTGGCATAACAATTCAAAATTACAGCGGCATTGTTAATAACATCACTATAAATAATAACACTGTGGAAGAGGCGCGAATTGGGTTGGCATTGTATGGTAGAGAAGGATATCGGGGTATCTCCAATATCACGATGGATAATAATACCTTCACACGCGAGGAGTATGCCAGCCCCGCTTACGGTGTTAATATTCAAACAGCTGATGTAAGCGGTATAACCTTCACGAATAACTTGATAGAAAATGTTAGCTATGGTTTTCGTGTCTCAAATACTTCCGCAACAGTTGCTGGTCCTGTATCACTAAGGCATAACCAGTTTGTATATAACTATTATCCAATTCTTTACTACAATGATCCAGTGACTGTTACGATTGATGCAAAGGAAAACTGGTGGGATAGTATCGCGGGTCCTGCAGAAAGTGGTTTTGGATCCCTTTATCTTGGGACAACAGGTTTGGTTGACTACATTCCCTGGTGCGGTGACCCAGAATGCTCATTCCTGGTTTACCCATTGGAAGGCGAAATCACAGAAACAGTCGTGATAGACTCACCCATCGTGTACTTGCTCAAAGACGGCACGGTGATCAATCCTGCTGGCGGTCCATGCTTTGATATCACAGCCTCTTACGTCACCATCATGACCGAAAGCCCTGCTGGCGCAGTCTGCTACCCTGGTTCACCCGGTATTCAAGTGGCGGCTGGTGTAAAGAATATCACCATCGAAGGTTTGGAAATCGACGGCGAGGATACTGCTATTGGCAACGGTATTGACTTCCTGGGTGCTGTAACCGATGTGATCATCAGCGATACCTACATCCATGATATGGTTGGTGATGGTGTGCATTTTGCTGCACAGCCCGATGGCTTTGTTGAAATCAAGGGTAACCTGTTTATGGATAACACGGGTGAAGGTGTGGATAATTCTGCTGGCTCATCCGCCATTGATGCTACCTTCAATGCCTGGGGAGATTATTCAGGTCCTAAGGGAACCTATGGCGACGATGTCAGTGATTTCGTTACCTATGACCCCTGGACCCACGTTGATGTGTATGTTTCCGATGGTTTTGGTTCTCGCTATCTGAATGAGGTAGCATTAGGTGAGGTTCCCGCTGAGGGAATTACCTATAGTGTTTACGCTAACCTGCAAAAAGCGCACGGTGCACAATTCACCCTGACCTACGACCCGGTGAAATTACAGGTTTCATCCACCTCGACAGATGGCACGGTTTTCCCCTATGAGTGGACCGGTGACACTACTGAGACTGTCGCACCCGGTGTTGACACTTCCGTGCCTGGTAAGATCACATTCGCTGGCGGCGCAATTACTGCTGTGAGTGGGGAGGATCAATTCCTCTTCTCAGTGACTTTCACGGGTGCAGCAACAACGGATGAACTTAATCCTCTCTTCTTTGATGAATTAGATGAGGATTGGTATGGAATGAACCCGTTATACGGCTCCTCATTGAATATCTATGCTGCTGGCATGGTGGGTATCGCAGATGTGAACGTATACGACCTCCCGACCCTGAAGATTGTCCCGCTGGAGAACTTTGCTGTGGGCAACGCGAAGGAATTCACCCTGACGGTGACCAACCCGGCAACCGGCCGAGATTACACAGCCCTAAACGTTGATCTGGTTGTCCCGGATGGTGCAGTCCTGGAATACTGGGATGGTGATTCATGGGAACTTTACGAGCCCGGTGTTGACATTGGTGAATTGGACGCAGGTGCCACTGCTGATGTGTTGTTCCACATCACTTTTGCTACGGCTGGCGACATTAATATTCCAGTTACCTTGAACGATGGGACAACCTTCCTTGTGGATCAGACCTTCACATTTACCGTTCTGAACGCCTTCACGGTGACCGGCACGGTGCAGATGCAAGGTCGCACGGAGCGCGCTGGTGTTTTGATTGAACTGGCGCACAACGAGTTTGCTGAGTACATGTACGATACGCTATCCACAAACATCATCACGGACAACTACACCCTTTTGAATGTGGCAGATGGTCTGTACACACTCACCATCACCCATGATCGCTACCTGGACTTCGTTTATACATCCTACAGTACTGCAGACCTCGATCTGACCAGGCTCGAACTTAGAGGCGGGGATGTACAAAAGGATAATCTAATCGACATCTTTGATGCTTCGCTGGTCGGCCTTAATTACGGTGCTGCTGGCAATAATTCGGCGGATGCCAACTTCGACAGTACGGTCAACATTCAAGACCTGGCGATGATCGGCGGCAACTTTGATTTACAATCCACTGTTCCATCAGCAACAAATTATGCTTATGGAACATGGACGCCCTAATCCATAATTAGACTTCATGCAGGCTGGGAACATTCAGCCTACATGATTTGATCATGATATTTTGGGACTCTGCCGGTGCGAAAGTGCCGGCAGGGTTCCCTTGAAGGAAATCCATGAAACGATTCTTTCGTTTTTTGCTGTTTTTATTGGTGTTAGCGATGAGCATGGGTATTTCTCAACCCGTAGTCTCTCAAACGGAGACCGTTGTGCGCGTGAGCCCTGCCCTTGTTTATCTTGAAGGAGGTCAAACTACAACAATCGAAATTTGGGTCGATGAAGTAATTGATTTATTTGGTTTTGCTGTGGAAATCCATTTTGATCCCTCAAAAATTATAGCAGCATCTACCACTCTGGGTGGTTTTTTAGAACCGGGCATGACTGTAATTGATAAAATTGACAACATTAACGGAATTATTAAATATGAGATGAGTCAATTGGGACAGGAAACCCCATCAAAAACAGGTTCGGGCGTGCTGCTGACTTTCGAAATCACATTGATCGAAGAAACATATGAGACACCATTGGTAATCGATTCGATTTTACTGACTGATCGCAATGGTGTTGAAATTCCATGTGATGTTGAACATGGTAAGGTAAGGACGCCCGGTCTATCTCCTGAGTATGCAGTTTTTCTGCCACTAGTTTTGCACTAATTATTAGAAAGGTTTTGTTAAAAGTAGAGGATCCATTTTGGTAAACCATTTGAAAGTTTGGCATCATCTTTTGAAAATTTTCTTTATGACTTTACTTATTTACGCGGGCTTTTTGGGAAAGAATTTGGCACACGGTCAGACAGGAACAATATTGGCTGTTTCACCGCAGGTGACAAATTTATATTTTAACGGTGAACTCAGTACTCAAGTCCAGATCACAATTACAGATGTGGAATCATTGAACGCCTTTGACATTACGCTGCTTTATGATGGAACCATCACTTCTGTGACTTCACACTCGGAAGGAGGGTTTCTGATTAATCCTTATTGCCCGGTTAAGAATAATGATCCGGGATCGGGATATTTACGGTACTCCTGTACACAATTCGATCAACCGCCCGTTGGCGGCAGCGGTTCACTGATCAACCTGACCTTTACCGGGATTGTCCCAGGGATAACCTCGGTGATAATTGATGAACAATCCTTGAAATTGCCGGACGGCAACAATCAACCTGTACCAGTCACTGTACAAAACGGCACCATTAATGTTGGCTATGCCACCAGCGCAGTTGCTGGGAATATCTTCCTCCAGGGGCAGTCAGCCCGCGCTGGCGTCCCAATCTCATTGGGTACAGGTGAAACCTACGCACAGGGGCCCTTCACCGCCCTCAGCACGCCCACCCTGAGATTCAACCTGGATTTTGGGTCGGTGGTCAATAACGACAACTATACCTTCACCACTGCCCAACCCGGGTACCTGAACCTGAACCTGAGCCTGGTAGTGCCGCCCGGGAACGACCTGGCCCTGCCGCCCCTGCGTCTGCTGGCGGGGGATGCCATGGCGGATAACGCTATCACCACGGCGGACCTGGATGCCATCCGGGATGCCTTTGACGTGATAGGTTTGGGGAACGCCGCCGACCTGAACGATGACGGCATGGTGGACGTGCGCGACCTGGCGCTGGCGGCGGGCAACTACGGCTTATCTTCAGCGAATGCTTACGGCAGTTGGCTGCCGTGAGTGTGTTGAAAATTGGGATGCTGTTCTACTGGTAGAATTAACGGGATGATGCGATGGATCAAAGCACTTTTTGTGGGGATCGGGCTGGCAGCGCTGGTCTTGTGCGCTGCGGGGAGGGCGTCGGCGCAGGACGTCCCGCGCCTGGTCTTCGTCCCGACGGCTTCCGAGGTTCCCCTGGGTACGGATTTCACCATCGAGCTGGCGATCGAGGATGGTGTTGATTTGAACGCTTTTGACGTCACGGTGACCTTTGATGAGGCGGTTCTGGATTTGCTGAACTATTCCTTTGGGGACTATTTTGCCAACCTGGCGACGGTCAGCGTGGTGAACGTGGACGGATCGCTGCGCGTGGCAGCCACCCAGTTGGCAACGGACCCGGTTTCGGGGGATGGGACCTTGCTGGTGCTGTCTTTCAATGCCAGGGGGGCAGGTATGACCGCGCTGGACATCGAAAATGCTGAAATGGCAGGCCCGGGCGGGGAAAAAACCTTACCCGAGACGGTGTCCGGATCAGTTTTGGTGACGGTTGCGCCGACCTATTCCCCCACGGTGACGGTGACCCCTACGGCGACGGTGACCCCAACAGGGGCGTTCACACCGCTCCCAACGTGGACTTCAACCGGGATCGCCCAGGTCACAGCCACCCGGACCAGCACACCGATGGGCTTTGCGGCAAGCCCGACCGTGCCGAACGTGACGCCGTTGGTCACCGGTGCTGTTCCCACAACCCCGGCCAGCGGGACTTTGCCCACCCAGGCGCCGCCCAGTGAAGCGGCTTTGATGACCGAGACGGCGCTGGGGCTGCCGATGCCCAGCCCGGGATCAGACCAGCCGGACATCATTGCGGAGGCTCCCCAGGACGATGCCGCTGAGTCGACAGGGGTTGTGGAAGGCGAGGTTGTCCTGCCCGGGACAGCTGTACCAGCATCCACGTCAGCCGAAGGGCGGGATGCAAGGGCTGGGGCTGCTGGCTTGTGGGCGGTGTTGATTGGATCAGGGATTGCCCTGGTGGCGATGCTGATTGTGTTGATGGTTCGCAAAACACGGAAAGAAAAGGATTTATTGTTATGAATTTTTGTTTTTATCGGAAATCTGGAATGTTGATCGTGTTGCTCAGCCTTGTCCTGGTACCCTGGCGTGCCGTTTGGGCACAGGCGGAAGCCCCGGCTGAGGTGGGCGTGTTTGAGGATTATGCGGTCCCACCTGGAACACGGGTTGAGGTGCCGATTGCCATTCGGGGCGTTGAGGCGCTTTATGCAGTCGATATTGAGCTCCAGTTTGACCCGGCACTGCTGGCGGTGGAGGATGCCAACCCGAACATGGACGGCGTTCAGCCAGCCTTGGGAACCTTTCTGGATGCCGGGCTGACGCTTTTCAACGACGTGGACAACGATGCTGGGGTCCTGCGTTTTGCAATGACCCAGGCGAACCCCAGCGAGCCCAAGTCGGGTGAGGGGGTGCTGCTGGTGCTGTATTTCCAGGCGCTGGCGGAGGGTGAGAGTTCGCTGACGGTGAACATGGTGGAGCTTTCCGACCGATTGGGCGAAGCGATCCCCGTCACGGGCGTGGACGCGACCGTGACCGTCTCGGGCGGTGCCCAGGAGTCTGTGGCGACCGCCATCCCGGTGCAGGACCCAACGGGGATGGTGCCGGTGCCTACCATGGCGGCGACGGAGGTGCCTGAAGAGGTGCCTGAAGTCGCGGCTGAAGCCCCGGTGGATGCCCCTGCGGAAGACCCGGCAGAAGGTGAGACAGCAGGTTCAGAGGTTGGTGAGGAGACCACTGATGAGCAAGCTGAAGCGAACCCGGAGGAAATCTACGTGCCGATGGTGGAGTCGGGATCGGCTGAAGACGTTAATGAAGCACAAGGCAAGACCCTGCTGGATTACTGGTGGGTTGTGTTGATTGCGGTGGTCGCCGTGGTTGGGTTGGCGGCTTACCTGGTGGTGAGCAAGAAATGATCAAACCTGATCCGGCTCACCATATGATTTATCAAGCATTTAGGGGAAGGAGTTTTATTATATGAATAAAGCAAAACAGTTATTTATTGGGATCTTGCTCCTCACGCTCGTATTAGGCGGGATGATTTCGAACGAAGCTTTAGCCTCAGGTGACCAGCGGTTTGATGAGAAGGCGTTGGCAGCGGTGAATCCGGACACTCTAACACTAAGGGAGTCTGTGGATGGTAGTACAGGCTGGACAACAATCATTGGGAACCTGGCGGATGGTTATTCGATGGTACTTGATCCTGACAACGACTATGAATACCTGGATATTGAGACCCTTGAAGCTACCCCAGCTCTGGCAGAAGACGGTTTGCATGAGATTTATTTTGATGCCTTCAGAGCGCCGATTACCTTTTGGACGTATTGGGACGAAAGAGAGGTGAACGCCGATGCAACAGGTGATAATGCGACCATGTGGGAGATCATCAGCGGGGAAAGGCCGATGTTTTACATCAAAGCAGATAGTGGCAGTTACAGCCTGGTGGATGGGTATGTGTATGCGACTGAGTCGGGTAATGAAATCCCCTGGCGGGTGAACGGCGATTTGCCGCTGGACACCTATCATTTTGGCGGCTGGGTGAACGAAGGCCTGGATGGTGAGGAATACCTGAACATCCAGATGACCTTCACCAAGGTAGCCACGGTTTCGCTCGAAATTAAGGAAACAGACACCTGGACGATTGATGGCTGCGGTTATTTGGATGTGTACATCCACCTGGCGAACGTACACGACCTGTATGCGGTGGATGTGGCGCTGGATTTTAACGAGACCGTACTGGAAGTTGTGGATTTGGATGACACCGCAGAAGGTATCAACCTTGCGCCTGTGGACGGCTGGTTTACAGCAGGTTACTGGGCAAAGAACGAGGCAGATAATGAAGAAGGCACCATTCGTTACGCAGCAGTGCTTTTGAATACCGCCGAGCCGGTGAATGATGACGGAAGGATTGCAAAGATCCGCTTCCGGGCAAATGCGATTGTGGATGACACACCCATCACGATCACCAGTGCAGAGCTCTCGGATCGGGACGGCTTCCTGGTGGGTCGGGAAGAGATTCTAGGGGATGCGACGATCACCACGCAGTTTACTGAAGCCGGCGGGCTGGATTTGGGAATTGAGCGTATATCAGCCTCAACTGTGCAGCTGAGCTGGCCTGGTCAGAGTACGGATCTGGTGACCAGTTACAAATTGCATCACTCCCATATCCCCTATTTCGTCCCGGATTCAAGCACTGTTTATCAGACGATTACAAATGATGGTGTGACAAATCCAGTGACATTTGATGATGAGGTGCTGGGGGATGTTGTCGATAATGACTTCTACAGCCTGCAGGTGACCTGTTCGAATGGATTTGAAAGTCCACCCAGCTGGCAGGTGGGGAAGTTTGAGTTTGAGCTGTTTGAGAGTTTTGATGATACAGACTTTACCTGGGTTGGACTAGTGTTGGATACCCAAGAGGCTATTACAGATGCAAGTGGTCTTGCCGATCATATCCAATTGAACAGTAACAAAGACCTTTCTGTGATTACAGTTAGTGAATGGTCAGCAAGTGGGCAAAATTTTAATTTGTTTGATACTGCTGATCCCCTAAACACTTATGATTTTCCAGTAAATTTTAGGTTTCCTTACATGATTGAGGTTGATCTTACAGGTATAAGTACTGGAACTGCTATTTGGGCTCAGGTTGGAAAACTCCCTCCTATCGAAACGGATACTTATTCTTTATTTGAGTCCTTTGATGATACAGATTTTACTTGGGTCTTGCAACCACTCGACTTAATAGAGGTTGATTTGGGCAATCAGTTAGATTCTGTTGAAGAACTTGCCGCTCATGTATCGGCAAATGCTTCACCCTCTGTTTCAGTTATTACAATTTCAATGTGGAATCCAAGCTCGCAGCAATATGAGACGTATTATCCAGACGATCTTGGTTCAATTTTTTCAACAAGGTTTGGCTATCCTTATCAAATTGAAGTTAATGTTAATACTGGTTTGATAGCCACATGGCCATAAACCAGATTAATGGTAAGGAATAGTAAATTTTGAAAGGAATGAATAATATGAACAAAAAAATCTTAGTTTCGATGATATTAGCTTTTGTCTCAGGATTATTTCTAGTGAGTGTGGTACTCGCAGGCACAACACGTGATAGGGGTACTCTTGAGACTACCCCTCCGGATGGCACAATTAATTGGACCGCGTGGTTAAGCGTTTATGACTACACCGTTTATCCACCAACACTTATTTATCCACCGCAAGAGATTATGACAGAAGATAACTTTAATGCGTCACAAGGTGTGGATGGGGGTTACACTGATGCTGGTTGGCAAATTCAAGTTGTAAATTTCTCTGATGAAACAAATAACATGCCTGTAAATATGTCCTTCTGTGGGTTGAGTGACTACGCAGGAGATAATTGGGAGGATACATTCATATGGGATGGAAAAAACAACTCAACAACTGACCATGGAGAAGTACCCTTACGAACTGGAAATGGTTATTTTGTACCCTGGTTAAATTCGGTTGAAATAGTTGGAGAAACAAAGGTTGTTACATTTTTTGGTGTACCCGAAACTGATTACTTTGTATACAGAAGCACAAGTCCGGCTGCGGTAGGTGCTGATTGGAGTAATGGTCGTTACAAACTTCAGGGTCCTGCCACAACAGATGAAAATGGTGTAGGTATATTTGTTGATGATACCCCTGAGATTATCACGGTTCAAAGCTGGTATGTTGTGATGTACTTTGCTGATACTCCTACTGGGCCTCACGGCTGTCACAGTGAAGAGGTTGACCCTACTGGTATCAGGATGGGTGAATTTACCGCTGCTTACGATGCGAAAGAAAAAGTTGTTAACCTGGCTTGGGAGACTGTCAGTGAGCTTGATATACTGGGGTTTAATGTCCTGCGTGGTACAAGCGAGTTTGGCTTACCAGATCAATTAAACACGGATCTGATAATATCCAATAATCCTGGGCAGATTGAAGGCTCCAGCTATACCTATGAGGATTCTGATCTTCTTATGGGAGAAACCTATTATTACTGGATTCAAATCGTCGGGAATGATAATACTCGGGAGAGCATCGGTCCACGCGAGGTGCGCATAGATCTCCTGTTCTTTTTGCCTCTCATCCAAGATTAACATTGTTTGAATCAGCAGCAGGGAGTGTGTCTAATATGTGCACTCCCTGTTTTTTTATCCCATTTTTCCCAACGGTCCCTTGTTTTAAAGTGAGCTCATAGGTCATTCCCATCGTGTCCAGATGGACATTTGCCGGATGCTGAAGTAGGATAAAATAGTGATCAAGTAAGCAAGATAAATGAACTCGTGCTGCAAAGAAGATCGATTTGGAGAGTATTTACCCAATAACCCGTACAAAAATAATCATCCCGCGCCGACATGATGAAATCTTAACCCGTCAGCGGCTGTTGGAAATCCTGAATGATCTGCTTGATCAAAAGCTGATCATTGTTGCCGCACCAGCCGGGTATGGCAAGACGTCCCTGTTGATCGATTTTGCTGGCCATTCCGAATGGCCGATCTGCTGGCTGTCCTTGGACAGTCTGGACCAGGATCCTTTTCGATTCATCTCTCACTTCATCAGTGCCATTCATGCTCATTTTCCAAATTTTGGTCAAAATTCCATATCGATATTAAACCATACGCCCCAGGATAAACTGGAGATCTCTACTCTTGTCACAACGCTTATTAATGATATCTATGATCACATCACAGAGCATTTTATCCTGATCCTGGATGATTACCACCTTGTGGAAGAAAGCGAGAGCGTCAGGGGATTCGTCAACCAGTTCCTGCAAGATGTTGATGAAAACTGTCACCTGGTTATTTCATCCCGCCGATTGCTCACCTTACCTGATATGCCGCTGCTGGTTGCACGCAACCAGGTGGGCGGCATTTCTTATAAGGAAGTCTCTTTTCTTCCGGATGAACTTCAGGCATTACTGCTCAAGAATTATCACCTTTCAATTTCTGATCAATCAGCAGATTCGATCACGCAACAAACGGAAGGCTGGATCACAGGGTTGCTGCTTTCAACCCAACTGCTTGAAGAAGAAATCGGGGAGCGGATCCGGGTAGCCCGGGTTTCAGGTGTCGGTTTGTATCAATATTTAGCCCAGCAAGTGTTTGATGTACAGCCGCAAGATGTGCAGGAATTTTTGCTGCGGACCTCGCTTTTAGAAGAATTCGATCTCGAAAAGTGTGAACGGGTGATCGGGGGAGCATTGAACATCAGCTGTCCCTGGCAGGAGTTGATGAATGCGTTGATGGTGCGAAACCTGTTTGTCCTGCCGGTAGATGAGGGGCCCGGTTTGTGGCTTCGTTATCATCACCTTTTTTGTGATTTTCTGCAATCGCAAATGCTCCAAAAAAGGCCAGACGAAGCTTACAAGATCACCATTGCCCTGGGTGATGATTTTGCCTGCCAAAAGGATTGGGATCAATCGTTCAGCCTTTATAAACAGGTGAACGCCACAGAGAAATTAATCAGGCTGCTCGAGATGGCTGGTCCGGAAATGATCGCCAAAGGACAGCTCCTCACTTTACAGGGATGGTTAACTGGTTTGCCGCCTGAGGTCATGAACTCACGTTCTTCATTGATTTCATTGCAAGCAGCGATCATGATCGGGATGGGAGAGGTCAATGAAGGATTGAACCTTCTCGATCGGGTTATTGCTCGAATGCAAAAGGGTGAATTGGATAAGGAAACGCTGACCCTCAGCCTTATCCGACGCGCCTATGCTCACCGAGTCCTCGGCGATTATGATAGCTCGAAGGCAGACAGCCAAACAGCAATTGAAATACTCCAGGATACGCCAGAGCTTGCGATGATTAAAGCGGAGGCAATGCGAATTCTTGGTGGAACGTATTATTTGCAGGGTGATTTGAAGGTTGCATTGGTGACTTTGAAAGAATCCCTGCGAATTTTTGAAACCTATAATGACCAGCAGAACATCCCTAAGCTTTTGTTCAATATTGGCTTTATGAACTTTACATTGGGAGATTATGACCGCGCCGAGTTGATGTATCAGGATGCATTGGAATACTGGCAATCTGGCGGAAACCTGGCATGGGCTGCTGAACTCTTGAATAATCTTGGCGTCTTGCAGCAATTACGGGGCGATTATGAGCCTGCTGCAAAAAGCTTTGAAAAGGCGATTGAATATGCCAAGATCAGCAACTCAACCCAGGCGGAAGGATTGAGCCTGGCCAGTCTTGGTGATCTTTATCGAGACCTGGATGCGTTTCCAGAAGCAATGGATGTTTATAAACAAGCCCAGGTTATCGCCAAACAATTGAATGACCGATTCTTGATGTTTTACCTTGATCTGGCTGAATGTGTGGTCAGCCGTATGTCAGGCGATCTGGAGAAGGCAAGAATCCTGATGGAAGACCTGGAAATTAGATCGTCAGATGCAGACTCGGCATATCGATCCAGCCTGCTCGATCTTGAATGGGCAATGTACCACTTGAGGAAGGCTGAACACAAGCTTGCATGGGATTTTGCGCAGAAAGCTTTTGATTATTTTCAATCTGAAGGGCATCGCAATGAATCCTTAAAGGCTGCGTTTTGTTCAGCCATCGCTCTGGTAGGAATGGGTCGTTATGACCAGGCGAAGGAATATCTTGATAAAGTCATGAGTACGTTGGTTGTGAATGAGTATGCAACTCCGCTGATCATTCAAGGGCGAGAACTCCAGGAGCTGCTTATCAATGGGAAATCTAGCCAGGAAATTAAGAAGCAGTTCTCAAAACTTCTTCATCGGGTGGAGGATTACGAAGAAAAGCTGCCTGAAATGCGTCGAAATATTCGCCGTCAGGCAACAATTGTACCCTTTGCCCCTCCCCGAATGGTTATCCAAGCCTTTGGTAAAGCCCAAGTTTTTCTCAACAACAAACTTGTGACAAGCAACGACTGGCAGACCCAAACCTCAAGGGATATGTTCTACCTGATCCTTGCTCATCCTGAAGGTTTGACCAAGGAGCAGATCGGGGTTATCTTTTGGCCAGAGGCTACCTCAGATGAACTGAAGCTGCGATTTAAAAATTCGCTGTATCGTTTACGGAGAGCCATTGGCCGTGAAGCAATTATCCTGGAAGAAAATTATTACTTGTTCAACCGCTCACTTGATTACGAGTATGATGTGGAAACATTTAGGAAAAACATTCAACAAGCAGATGATACGGATAACGATCAGGAAAAAGTCGGTTTTTATAAGAAAGCGATCGATACTTTTAAAGGGCAGTTCCTTTCAGAGATTGATGGAATCTGGGCACTTCTTGAAGGGCAGCAATATTCCCGTCTTTACATGGATGCATTGATGTATTTGGCGAATTTCTATATGGGGCGTAAAGCTTATCAATCCGCCCTAGATTATTGTCACCAGGCAATTTGTGAAGATCCTTGCCTGGAAGATGCACACCGGATAGCTATGCGGATTTATGCGGCTCTTGGCAATCGGGCAGCCGTCGCTCGACAATACGAACATTGTTATTCTGTTTTAGCGAAGGAAATTGATACCTTACCATCCAAACAAACCAGAGACCTCTATGAGGCTCTGATTCAAAGTTAATCTCCCAACCTATTTTCACTATCCAAACCTTTTATAATGAGCCTGTTTTGCAGAGCTGCTTAAAGCCTGCATAGTGTATGATAATTATGTGAATTGAGAATGGATCTCATTTACAAGATTTTTACTAACCCGATTAATTTAGAAAGGATTTAGCATGAACAAGTTGTTTGGAAAGAAAACTGTATCCCCCACCCTCATTGGCAAGAACATCATTCGATTGACAATCACTCTGGCCATTTTGATTCTTTTTGTGCTTGCTGCAGGCGCTCCAGGTGGATTGGGTGGTATAGGAATGTAATCTTATGATCCTGATTTTTGCTGTTTTGTTTGGTGTTGTAGCTGGCTTATTGAAGGCGTATATTGAACGGGTGCCTTATGAAATTCCCGAATTGCGGTTTACCTGGCTTGTGCTTTTAGCAGCTTTACCACAATATCTGGTTTATTTTCTGCCAATTACTCGAGAAAGAATCGATGCGAGCTGGATACCGTTCATTCTTGTGGGCTCACAGATCGTTTTGTTGGTGTTTGTTTGGTTGAACCGACGTGCGCCACTATTTTGGCTTTTAGGTGCTGGGCTTTTGTTCAACTTTATCGTGATCAGTCTTAATGGTGGATGGATGCCTATCTCACCTGAGACGCTTGAAGCTCAGGCTGTTTCTTCAAGCCACTGGCAATTAGGCACAAGGTTGGGCTTTACCAAGGATATTGTCTTGGAAAAAGGGAATACAACCTTTTGGCTGCTTTCAGACATTCTTACACTGCCAAGTTGGCTCCCTTATCGTGTGGCTTTCAGCATAGGAGATGTCCTGATTGCAGTTGGTGTCATCGGGTTTTTCGCTCACAACACTCAAACCAGGCAAATGAAATTTGTGGATTTAAAAGAGGAACTTTTAAAATGAAAAAGAAATATCAAAATAATAATGAGTTTAGCCGTTTGTTAACTGCCGCAGTCATAAATGGCTCATTCTGCCAGGCTTTGTTAGAAAACCCTCAGGAGGCGGTTTCCAGTGGGTTTGGAGGAGAAGCCTTTAATTTGAGCTCAGATGTGATAAAAAATCTGTCCTCGATCCATGCATCTTCTTTGGCAGAATTTGCATCTCAATTGGCAAGCCTTTAACGATCAGATTTTATAAGAAGATCTTTCAAGGCAATTAGGTCAAGGTCGTTGTTGGAATCTTCTCATCCAACAGCGACCTTGACCCTCGGAAATTATTAAAAATAGCGAAGTGTATTTGCGTTTTTTCTTTCATGTAAGACTGGAAAATTGTGCATTAACAATTTATGATCGCGCCTAAATTGCTATGGTTAGATCGTTTATTGTTTCGAATTATTTCCGGAATACGCTATAATTAGTCTATAGGCTAAATTTGAAACGGTACGGAGGTAATGATGCGAAAATTCAGTCACTTTATTTTTGGTGCTGTGCTGGGAGGGTTGGTTGGGAGCAGCTTGATGATCCTACTTGCTCCGAATTCTGGCGAAAAGACCAGGACTGAGATTGAAAACTACTTTAAGAATCTTCACTTCGAGATCAAGCGCGCCGCTGATGAAAAGCGCGCAGAACTGGAAGCTCAACTGGAGAAGTTGCGATCAGGTGAAAATTTGACGATTGAATAATAATCGTCCATTTTTTAAATTCAAATTTCCGGATGAATGATTCGCCCATGCTTTTTGCTTGGGCGGATATGTTTAAACAATTGTCGGGATCAACTTGGGGAAAAGGATCAGGGGTAGGGATAACCCGGGTAGTAGGTCGGTTCTGGGTAGGGGTAGGGGTAGCCGTTTTCAGTTGGGGTGGGAGTCGGCGTAATCTGGGTTGGTTCGGGTTGCGTGGGCTCAATTATCTGAACTGTCGGCGTTGGCGATGGTGTAGAGGTCGCCGAGATTATATCAAGCTGAGGTGTGGCGGTAGGGGTGGGTGCCTCTGGCATATAGCTGATATCTTCAACATAATCAATGCTTGCCTGGCAGGGACCAGGTTCAAGGAACAATTTCACGCTCTCCCAATTAATCGGATAGTTGTTTTGGATCGCCCTTTGGATGGCATCTGTCAGGCAGCCCGGACCGGCGTTATAGTTAACGAGTGTGAATCGCCAAAGGTCTTCGTAAATGCTGACCTCACCAGCCAGAAGCCGGGTCTGGTTAAACATGATTTGTCCGACCTGTTCACAATTTGCAAGCAAACCCCGGGCAAAAATACTGATGCTGAAATTCGCCTGGCGCAGATCAATACCCTCAGGGCATTCAGGACAGGCTGCATTGACCTTTTGAACCAAAGCGCCCCGGAGCATTTCCTGTTCGGCAATATCAAGGTTGCCAAAACCTCGCTGGCAGACGGTTGAATCAAGGACCAGGGGGCAGAATTGACTGAAGAAATTTGGATTCCAAAGCAAGATGGTATCCGCTCCCATATCGCTCAGGTGACCCAATCCTGCTTCTTGGTAACTTGCTGAAAAGCCCGGCCAAAATTGGCTTTCTCGGCTGAAGATATTTTTCAATAGTTGAGATGGGATTCTGGTATCTTTTGCTACAGTGATGATTTCACTGTTAAATTGATTTTGCCAATCGTTGATCAATGGACGGGCAGCTTCAAGACCGCACTGGGTCGCATACCCCGACAGTTCCAAGCCGCCATAATCGCATCCGCCGACATCGACAAGACCTTCTCTGATCATGGTGCCTGCCAGGTAATAGTAGGGTTGTGTTGAGATGAGTGCTTCTGGGTGATCGGGTGATGAAAGCCAAAGCGGCGGGCCACCTATAGGTGGAAATGCAGACCAAATTTCTGAACAACTGGACGATATTTCACCAAGGTATTGCGAGCTGATAATATCCACATACCATTGTGGAGCATCTTCCGTTGGGACATCCGGCGCTGGGAAATCGCCATAAGGAACCGCGCGTACTTGTGCAGTGAATATTTCTGATGCGTCCCCATAGCTTGACTCAGCCCAGAAAACAATGGGAATGCCAAGTTCACCAGTTGCCGGGACTGGGACAGTACATTCATTTCCTTCACAATTGAAGGGTTCTGAACCAACATAACCTTGGATGTTGATGATTTCTTCATTGGGCAGCGGTTCTTCGCCCATAAAATGCAATTGTGGGAGGACACTGCATCGATTGTCAGGCGGCACAGGTTCACAACCTGTGATGTCCACGAAGACTTCGGGCGGGAGTAACTTGACCTCAATCTGCCGTTCGCCCGGCGTGACAGCGGCTAAATGGAAATATAACCCCGGACATTGAGAGATCTTTGTGATTTGACTTGAAAAGGTACAGGGAGGTGTATTAAGCCATTGATTTACAAGATAGGTTCCACAATAGTACTCAACCTCTTCCGTTTCAGGTAACCCTTCATGTTCAATGTAAACCTGGCAAACTGGCGTGGACGAGTTCCAGGAAAGCAACCACCATTCGTAAGTTGTGTAAGAGATCGAAATCAGGGCTTTTCGCTCCGGTCCATCAGCATGCAATCCATAGGCATCCACAGGATCAATTTTGGTGAAGGTCGCGCCCATCAAAAAGCCCACTGCAATCAGTGCAGTGAGGAAAACATATAAATTTGATTTGGGCGACTTTCTAAATAACATCGTATCTCTTCAGGTTAATGATAAGCCGGTTATGGATTCCATGGGTATGGATATCCCGGATAGGGGTACCCCTGCGGCGTCAGTGAAGGTGTTGGGCTAGGTGTTGATGTTCCTGTTTCGGTCTCAGGTGTTCCTGTGGGGGAAGGGACATCTGATGTCGTTGGGGTTGGTGTTGACGTCTGGATTGGCGGGGTTGGTGTGATCACAGCAGTTTGAGAAGAGAGAGTGGCTTGGTAGGCTGCCGTAATTTGAGCTTCCAGGGTCTGGACCAAATTTGTTTGCGGCTCGGGCACCATAATATCATCAATTGCCTGCTGAAGGAGTCCTATGATCGCTTCCTGATTTGGCAAGAAGACCTGTGCCTGGCTGTAACCGGGGATTTCCCAAAGCTGCAACTGTTCCCAACCAACCATATAGTAGCCAATTCTATCCTGATCTGCCAGACGCAAAGCCAGCGGCACTAAATCCATCAACTCCGTTAGCGATAAATCAGTTTTCACCCAGCCGTCATAGCTGGCATATAGAACAGGAAGTTGGATTAGGTTGCCATTGCTTGCCAACTTCTGGAAGATCAGCCTCAGCAGCTGCTGCTGCCGACGCATACGATCAACCTCATCCATACCCTCCTTGAAAGATGCATAGCATAAGGCTAATGATCCATCCATGTTCACCAGTCCGGCGTGAATGCCGCCGCATGCTTGCGGCATGGGATAAAAAACAGTTACGTCAATACCTCGAAGGTCATCGACCAACCATTGGAAATCACCGGGATGGGCGAGTACGAAACGACTGGGGCGCAAGCCAAAATTATATTCC
>DAINBD010000019.1:0-6133 GCA_036733105.1 Candidatus Brevefilum sp.
GAATCCTCTCTGTCATATACTCACATTCCAGCCAGTATTTGATTTGCTCAACAGCATCTTTGAAACTCTCGTATTCTGAATAATCAATACGCTCCTCCTTGAATGTCCGAATGAAACGCTCTACGATCCCATTTTCTGTAGGTCGTCCTTTTGCAGACATGCTTAATATCGTACCAGGCATCATCGTGGTGTAGTCTGGGGTGGCGTACTGTCCCCCTTGATCAGAGTGATGGATTTCTGGTGCAGGATAGGCTGCTAAGGCCAACGCAAGTGCGTCTTTAGTGAGATCTTTGTTCATATTTCGTCCCAAGTTCCAGCCTCTTACTCCTCTGGAAAAGGCATCCAGAATGACTGCCAGATAGATGAATTTTCTCCG
Organism: Candidatus Brevefilum sp.; assembly: GCA_036733105.1. Lineage (GTDB taxonomy): Bacteria > Chloroflexota > Anaerolineae > Anaerolineales > Anaerolineaceae > Brevifilum. Next base: position 377 of record DAINBD010000019.1, read on the forward strand.
AAAGCGAATATAGGTGATGTCTGCCACCCAAACTTGATTTAGGCGATCTATTTTCAAACGTTTGATCAGATTTGGATATCGTGGGTGTTCATGCTGGCTGTTTGTTGTTGAAATCGGTGCTCTTCCCATACTACAGCTATGCTCTATCTGCCTGAGAAGCCTTCTAATGCGTGTTTCACCGACTTGATAGCCCTTTCTCTTCAATTCGTGGGTGACCCGTCTATAGCCATAATAGGGCCACTTCAAAAGGACCTGATCAATTACATCCAGTAGGGCTTTGTCTCCTTGCTTAGCATTGTGAACTGTGTAATAAGAGCTCCGTGAAACTCCCAGAGTTTTACAAATCACTCCCACAGGATAATCAGCTTTGAGATTGTCAATCATGATCCGTTTTTCCCGTAAGTTGAGCCCAGCCAGCTTTTGGCTTTTTCTAAAATGTCATTCTCCATCGTGAGTTGACCAATCATCCGCTCCAACTCAGCAACGCGGTCTGCTAATCTTTGTTGTTCAAGATCTCGTGGATCACTGAAAATCTTTGCCGCATTTTCCAGGAATGTGTCGCGCCATTTGTAATACAACACATCTTTGATCTCTCGCTCTCGACAAATCTGTGCTATGCTTTTCTGCCCCCGAAATCCTTCCATTACCGTATCGAGCTTGAAATCTGCGCTAAAGGTGCGGTATCTCCTCTTGGCCATTTTGTGCCTCCTTGGACTATGATACTATATTTGTCATGTGTCCAATTTTTCAACCGCACTACAGTCTGGTGTAAATCTTAAATTGTTTGAGTTAAAAATCTCATTATCGTTAGTTTCGTTTATAATGGATTGAGATTAGTAATATTACAAGTTACAGGTTACAAAAAGGAGATTTTATGTCTGATCAAAAAGTATTTTTACCCGTTGATTTTCTGCAAGAATTTGTGAAGGATAGTTTTATTGCATTTGGTACGCCGCCTGATGATGCCCAAACCTGTGCTGAAGTGCTGATCGCATCAGATCTGCGCGGGGTTGAGTCCCACGGGGTTGGGCGTCTTCGTTATTATTATGACCGTTTGATCACAGGGCAGCACGACGTCAATACCAAAATTGACATCGTACGGGAGAGCCCGACCACAGCCGTCTTGGAAGGCAACCACGGCTTGGGCATGGTGATTGGTAAATATGCCATGAATATGGCGATCGAAAAAGCGCGGACCTATGGGATGGGATCGGTCGCGGTGCGGAATTCCACCCATTTCGGGATTGCCGGCTACTATCCCACCATGGCTGTTGCTGAGGGTATGGTTGGTTTCACGTTCACAAATGCCCGACCATCGGTCTGCCCAACCTTTGGAACCATGCCGATTTTGGGCACAAACCCCATTGCATTTGCAGCGCCTTCCGATGAGCCTTTCCCGTTCTTGTATGATGCTGCTACACCTATCGTGCAACGGGGATTGATCGAAAAACTTGACAGAGAAGAAAAATCTGCAAAAGAAGGCTGGTTGGTTGACTCACAAAACAACTACCTGACTGAACCTGACGAGATCATCTCCGCATTGATCAAGGGTGAAGCCGCATTCCTGCCCCTGGGTGGGATTGGTGAAACCCTGGGCGGACACAAAGGGTACTGCTTGGCAACCATGGTAGAAATCTTGAGTGCCTCATTCCAAACCGGTTCTTTCTTGCTGGATCTTTCGGGCATGGAAGCGGATGGTTCTCCTCGAAAATTCAAAGTCGGGCACTTCTTTATGGCACTTGATGTGGAAAGTTTTGTCGACCTGGAGACCTTCAAACACACCACAGGCACAATCCTGCGTCAGTTGCGAGCTTCACGAAAAGCACCCGGCGAAGACCGGATTTATACGGCAGGTGAGAAGGAATATGAAAAGGAAATCCAGGTACGTAAGGAAGGTGTCCCGATCATCCCGAATTTACAGAAAGATCTAAAATTTGTCCGCGATAAACTGGGTTTAAACCAGTATGAATTTCCATTTTAGGAGGGGAAGGATTAGGAAGCAGAAATTTGGGATTTGGTAGTAGGAACTTGGTATCAGGAACTTGGTATCAGGAATTGGGCATCAGGAAATCCTGTGTTTTGCGATGATTCTAAAGAATGTCATCATGAAAGTATCAGTTGCCAAATTCCAGTTAATCTATCAATTAATCCCCAATTCCTGAATCCTTCTCCCTATTTCCCACCTGAACGACCAGACCTTTCAGGTATGTCCCTTCTGGAAAGGCAAGCAGGGTTGGGTGGTCGGGAGCCTGGCTCAGGTGGTACAAAATTTGGGCGTCAACGCCGGCATCCAGGGCGGCATCAGCAACGATCTTTTGAAAAAAGCTGGCATCTATCCCCCCGGAGCAGGAGAATGTCATCAGGACACCGCCAGGTTTGAGCAGCTTGAAGCCGTATAGGTTGATATCCTTGTAGGCTCGGGCTGCTTTTTGCGCCTGGGATGAGGTTGGGGCGAATTTTGGGGGATCCAGGATCACCAGGTCGTATTGTTTTCCCCGATCCCTCAGTTTGCGAAGTTCATCAAAGACATCGCCGACGATCCATTCGCATTGGTCGAGAGAACCCTGGTTGAGAAGGATATTTTCCTTTGCCAGGTGGATTGCATCTTCGGATGAATCGATGGAAAGAACATCCTTTGCTCCCCCAGCCAGGGCATAGGCTGTAAATCCGCCTGTATAGGCGAAGCAATTTAAGACCGATTTGCCTTTGGCGATGTCTTTGCAAAACTGGCGGTTATCACGCTGGTCAAGATAAAAACCGGTCTTTTGTCCACCAACCAGGTCCACCATGAATTTGACACCGTTCTCAATCACCAAGAGAGGGCGTTTGGGCATTTTGCCGTAAAGCAGTCCTGAGTGTGTTTCAAGCCCCTCCAGGGTACGAACAACCGCATCGGAACGCTCAAAAATACCTGTGGGAAATAGTAATTCGATCAAGATCTTGACAATCTCATCCCGCCAATATTCAATCCCTGCTGAAAGAATCTGGACGACGAGGAAATCACTGTAGCGATCGACAATCAATCCCGGGATGCCGTCTGATTCAGCGTGGACCAAGCGATAGGCGGTTGTTTGTACCTTGTTGATCCACTGCTCTCTCAACATGATGGCGGATTTAATCCGATCCTGAATAAATCTTCGATCAACAACCTGATTTTCATCAAAACTCCAGATCCTGGCACGAATCTGGGAGGCAGGGCTGTAGGCAGCCCATGCCATGAAATGGCTTTGTGAGTCTTTGACAGCAACGGTCTCACCAGGTTCTGGGTTGCCAATGACCGTTTTGATTGCGCCTGAGAAAATCCAGGGGTGATGCCTCAGGAGGGCCTTTTCTCGACCTTCTTTAAGGATGATCTGGTCCATTATTTGCGTTCCTGGAGCATTTTTTTGAGGTCATCCTCTGAGATTGTTGGGACACCACGTTTGAGCGCCTGGTCGTATTTTGATCCGGGGTTTTCACCCAAAACAAGGAAATTTGTGTTTCCACTGACGCTTCCAGTTACCTTGCCACCATTCGCCTCAATCAGATCTTTCGCCTCATCACGGCTCAGGGTCGGTAATGTGCCTGTGATCACGAAAGAGGACCCTTCCAGGGGTTGCGGTCCTTTTTGGGCTTTCTCTTCCTCAACCGGCCAAACCCCGCTTGCCTTAAGTTTTTGTAAGATTTCCTGGTTCTTATCGTTCCGGAACCATTCAACAATGGATTCCGATATATTCGGGCCAAAGCCAGGAATGGATTCAATTTCTTCACGTGTTGCACCGCTGAGGTGGTCAAGGTCTTTATACCGGTCAGCAAGGTCCTGAGCTGCAACTTCGCCCACACCATGGATCCCCAGCCCGGTAATTAACCGAGAGAGCGGCTGGGATTTCGATGCCTGGATGGCACTAACTAGGTTTTCAGCCTTTTTATCTGCAAAACCTTCAAGGTTCAATACCTCCTTTTTCTGAAGGCGATAAAGATCTGCTATATCTTTCACCAGACCTGCCCGAACCAGCTGATCGACAAGGTTAATCCCCAAACCGACAATATCCATTGCGCTGCGTGAAACGAAATGTTCAAGATTGCGTACCAATTGGGCCGGGCAGGCACTGTTGGTGCAGTAGTAGGCGACCTCTCCCTCAGGATTGACAATCGGTTTGCCGCAGGATGGACAGGTCTCTGGCGGTGCGTAAGGGACTTCATCCCCTTTCCGCACATCTTCGATCGGTCCGATCACATAAGGGATGACCTCACCTGCTCTTTTTATTAATACGCGGTCGCCAACCCGGATATCCTTTTCATGAATGAAATCAAAATTATGCAGGGTGGCTTGTCGGACCACCACACCTCCAATGGCAACCGGTTCAAGAATGGCATATGGCGTGATAACGCCGGTTCGACCGACATTGATGCCGATGTCTTTCAGGATGGTGGTTACGTTCTGTGCAGGAAACTTATAAGCAATTGCCCCGCGCGGGTCTTTGCCCACCACGCCAAGATCGTTGGCAAGTTCCAGATCATCAATCTTGATGACCATTCCATCTACCTCAAAGGCAAAGGAATCCGGATCGGTATTCATGCAAATGTCTATTGCCCGATCCAGCGTTTGGCAAAACTGTGAAGCGGCTGCGACTGGAAAACCAATGTCTTTCAGGTAATTCAGCGTCTCCCATTGCGAGGTGGGGACATCACCGCCTTCGCATTGGACAATGGCATAGACCAGCATTGTGAGCGGTCTTTGGGCGGTCATTCTCGAATCAAGCTGGCGCAGCGAACCCGCAGCCGTGTTGCGTGGGTTTTGATAGGTTTTCTTTCCTTCCTCTACCAATCGTTGATTTAATACCTCAAAGTCATCTTTGGTGATGAGAGCTTCCCCACGGACGACCAGTACTTCGGGGATGGAAATTGAATTCTCGCCAACCGGGATCCGAAGCGGCATGGCTTTAACAGTTCGGAGATTTTCCGTGATGTCCTCGCCGATTTCACCATTACCACGCGTGGAACCTTGGACAAAGATGCCGTTTCGATAATGCAGGACCACGGTTAACCCATCAAGTTTGGGTTCGACAGTGAAATTTGCACTTTCAACGCGTTTATCAAGGCGCTTGATCCGATCATACCAATCGCGGAGGTCCTGTTCGCTGAAGGCATTCCCCAAACTGAGGATAGGTGCAGGGTGGAGAACCTTCTCAAATTTGTCCAGCGGTTCAGCACCAGCGCGCTGCGTGGGGGAATCGGGTGTGACCCAATCGGGATGATCTATTTCAAGTTCCCTCAATTGTTTTAATTTTTGATCAAACTCGTAATCGCTGATCACCGGGTCGTTGAGGACATGATAACGATAATTGTGGTAGTGAATTTCTTCCTGTAATGTTTGATATTGGGTTTTCAGGTCTTCTTCAGTCATTGGGACACACCTCTGATTTTACAGAACGAATGAGTTAATTCTACACGATGGTGGGCTTAAATAGAAATATTCCCGGTGAGATTCGAACTCACATTTACGGCTCCGGAGGCCGTCGCCTTATCCATTAGGCCACGGGAACAAACTGCAGGTTTTTCACCTAATCAAAACAATTATACCCAAGAAATATTGAAATCAATAAAATTACGGATGGCAATTTCACGATTTGACAAAAAAATAATTTTATATTGATCATTTAGGAGTGCGGACTTCAGTCCGCTAATCATTGGTATGTCATTTATAGACTAAGATCATGATAAGCAACAAACTTGCGGGTTAAAACCCGCATTCCGGAAGGTATTGTGGTTTATGCG
>DAINBD010000019.1:6233-20615 GCA_036733105.1 Candidatus Brevefilum sp.
CGAATGGACAGATAGAATCATTCTTTGAAAATTTCGGAGTGCGGACTTCAGTCCGAAAAGCTTGAAAGTGTTGATTGTGTATTAATTTAAGGATTAGCAACATACTAGCGGGTTAAATCCCGCATTCCGGAAGGTATTGTGGTTTATGCGCGAATGGACAGATAGAATCATTCTTTGAAAATTTCGGAGTGCGGACTTCAGTCCGCAAAGCTTGAAAGTGTTGATTGTGTATTAATTTAAGGATTAGCAACTCACTAGCGGGTTAAAATCCACACTCCGGAAGGTATTGTGGTTTATGCGCGAATGGACAGATAGAATCATTCTATGAAAATTCTGGCGTGAGGACTTCAGTCCGCATCTTTGAAGGTGTTTTATTGATGAAAATCAGAATAAATTTAATTTCTACGGTTAAAACCCGTACACCGCTGGGTGTTTTATCTTGCAGAATAGTAGGTTTATTATCTTTCCCCAAGGATCAATTTCGTCCGCCGAACAAGATACTCGGTATTGGCAAATCCCAGCTGGTCCAGCACCTCATCCGGTCGACCGGTGGCGTTGGGTTCAGCCTTCAGGCGCATCCTCAGCACAATCCCCCCCTTTTTACTGTGGATCACTTCCATATAAAGGATCAGCGGCCGAAGATCATAGGTTTTCTTGCGCCGTTCCCGCTTGATTTCATCTGCGCTCATCAGAATGTCAATTTGCTTTGATAATAACTGTTCTTCCTGGTCATCAAAAAAATGAATTTCATATTCGCTGGCAATCATTTGCGATTGGAGCGAATCTTCACTGAGATCAACCTCAACCACAGAATGAATAATCAATCCTGGCGGCGCAGTATTTGTGAGCCTGGTTTGGATTTCAGCGAGTGAGAGAGACTCGTCCATCCAGAAATCGAGCAGTTCAGCATCGCTGATAAAGCCTAAGGGCAGGGCAGAGGCAAGGTTGAGCCTTGGGCGCGGGTGGTAGCCTTGCGAATGCCGGATGGGAAGGCGAGTGCGTCTGAGAAGGCGTTCCCACAGGCGCTGCAGGTCCAGGTGACCGGTAAAACGGAGGGCTTCACCTTTGCTGTAGTCCACTCTGATGCGGGTGATCATTGGATGATTATTCATTTTAAGGGCACTTCCATCCGCCATTTGGGGCAGCTAATCTCAATTCGCCAAAACTGGACAGGATCCCACATGCATAACATTTTTGGCGGCAGTCAGGCCTGATTCTTCCATCCACGCTCCACTGGTAATCCTGTGCAAGGAAGGACTTCTTCACACCAGCATTAATATGGTCCCAAGGAAGGATTTCATTCAGAGTTCGTTCGCGCGTGATGTAGAAATTGGGATCGAGATCAGCTGCTGAAAACGCGGCTTGCCACTTTTCAAGGTCGAAGTGCTCAGACCAAGCATCAAACCGCGCACCGATTTTCCAGGCATGAAAAATGACATCCGCAATTCGGCGGTCACCGCGTGATAGCCAGGCTTCCAATAAGGATGCCTCAGGGTTATTCCAGGTCATTTTGATCTTAGCACCGCGCAAACCATCGTGAAGAACTGCAAGTTTTTCCCTGATCTTCTCAGGGGGGGTAAAGGTTGCCCATTGGAAGGGCGTGTGGGGTTTGGGGATGAAGGTGCTTACACCAACGTGCAGTTTGGCACGACCACCGACAGCCTGCCGGCCTTCTCTTAGCGCCGCTCTTGAAAGCTCCACAATGCCTTGCACATCCTCGAGGGTCTCCTGTGGAAGGCCGATCATAAAGTAAAGTTTGATTGTTTGCCAACCGTGTTGATAAACAGATCGAACGGTTTCAATAAATTCGGCGTCTGTGATCGGTTTATTGATGATGTTTCGCAAACGCTCTGTGCCGGCTTCGGGCGCTATTGTGAACCCGCCGCCCGGGGAAAGGGACTGCAGTTCATCCATCAATTCATCTGAAAAAGACTCGATCCGCAGGGATGGCAAGCTGATGTTCACGTTGCGTTCGCACAGCAGCTGATGAAGCCCCTGGATCAATGGAACGATCTGGGAATAGTCGGATGAAGACAGGGATAACAGACTAATCTCTTCATAGCCGGTCTGGTCCAGTCCTTGGCGAAGTGCGGTGAGGATGTCCCCAATCGATCGTTCCCTGATCGGACGGTTGACCATGCCAGCGTGGCAGAAACGGCAGCCGCGGGTGCAGCCGCGCATGATCTCAACACTGACGCGCTCTTGGGCAACTTCCACATTCGGCACAAGGAAATTTGTCATCGGCGGCGGGAGTTCTGCCAGCAATCGTTTATGGATGGGTAGGCTGGCGTTGGGGTGCGTGGCGTGGATGTTTGCCACCCTGCCGTCGGGGTGATAGTCTATTTCGTATAGCGAAGGGACGTAAACGCCAGGGATGTTGGCAAGCTGTGATAGTAACTCCTGGCGGGAAAGGTGACCACTTTCGCACTTTTGGAAGATGTCGACCACTTCCAGCACAGCCTGTTCTCCTTCACCGATCACGAAGGCATCTACAAATGATGCAACCGGTTCAGGGTTATATACCGCCTGCCCGCCGGCAATCACCAATGGATGATCGTCATTTCGATCTTTGCTGTAAAGGGGAATGTGGCTCAGATCCAGAATGTTTAGAAAATTGGTGTAGATTGTTTCATAGGGGAGACTAATGCCAACGATCTCAAACTCGGACAACGCCCTCTTGTTTTCCAGGCTGAACAAAGGGATATTTGCCTGGCGCATTGCCGCTTCCATATCCGTCCAGGGTGAAAAGGCGCGCTCTGCGGCGATATAGTCACGCTGGTTGAGTATGTCATAAAGCAAAGCAAGCCCAAGGTTGGACTGTCCCAAATCATAAATATCTGGAAAGACCAGAGCAACGTGTGTCTGGACACTGTCCCATGGTTTGACGATTTGATTGAGCTCTCCGCCGACATATCTTCCAGGTTTGGTGACCGATGGCAGAATGCGTTCAACCTTCCGCCATAGACTTTCATTTTTTTGCAGGGTCATGGTTAGAAAAGACCTTTATAAGCCCCGCCATCAACAGAAAGCATCAAACCGGTGATATAAGACGCGGCAGGTGAAAGCAAGAAAACAGCCGCATTGGCAAATTCTTCAGGCGTCGCCATCCTGCCCAAGGAAGTTTGCTCGTTTTGCGCCTGAAACTCCTGCTCGAGTGTGGTGTTATTTCGGGCTGCCCGTTCTTTTAGAAGCTGTTCCACCCGTTCAGTCTGTGTCCATGAGGGCAGGATGGAATTGAACCGGATCCCCTCAGAGCCCAGTTCCAACGCAAGAGTTTTGGTCAATCCAGCGGTTGCTGCCCGGATGCTGTTGGAGAGTACAAGGTTTGGGATAGGCTGTTTGATGGAAATGGAGGTCACGGTTAGAACCGATGGCGTCTCAGATTTGCGCAAGAAGGGAAGGGCAGCGCGGATCAGGCGGACATGACTCATAAAGGACAGATCAACGGCATCTTGCCAGGTTTCATCCTTGATATCTTCAAATGCGCCCGGCGGGGGACCGCCCGAATTGGTAAAAAGGAGATCCAGACCGCCAAAGGTATCGATGGTTTCTTTGATCAGCCATTCAGGTACGCCTGAATCAGTGACATCACCGGGCAAAGTGATGACCTCTCCGCCGAATTGTGTGAGTTCATCTCCAGCTTGTTTGAGATTCTCGGGATTCCGGCTGTTAATGACGACTCTTGCGCCTTCCTGTGCCAGCAATCTTGCAGTAGCAAAACCCAGACCGCGGCTTGCGCCAGTCAATAAGGCGATTTTTCCTTTAATTCCTAAGTCCATAATGATCCTTTTTTGTTAGATAATGACTTCGATTTGCTCATCTGTTACTGGCAGATCAGGCCAGTGACCCTCGTAAAATAGGATCACATTCTGAAGAATTTTTTCTGCTGAGGTTCTGTCCAGGGCAGCACAGGCGATTGTGAACTGGCAGCTCTGCCAAACATCATGGTGATCGGATTCGATCACGGATATGTTAAATTCCTTGTGTAGGCGTGCCAGGATGGGTTTGACATGTCCCCGTTTTTCTTTGAGGGAATGGCAATCTGGCAGGTAAATGGTCAATTTCAAGATACCGATGCTCATAGCCCTAATTAAACCTTCAGGTAACGAAAAGTCAAATTAAATTATTTCGAACGAGAACGTTCACTGATAACGGGATTGGTCAGCGTGCCAATGCCTTCAATCGTGATCGACACAGAGACGCCAGCAACAAGATCGCCCACACCCGAAGGTGTACCTGATAAAAGGACATCACCTGGCTCAAGCGTCATAAAGGAGGAGATGAAGACGATCAGTTGCGATATGGTGAAAACCATATCACGGGTGGATGCCATCTGGCGCATTTCCGGACCGACGTGGCAGGTGATCAACGCGTCTGCCGGGTCAAAATCTGTTTCAATCCAGGGTCCAAGGGGACAGAAGGTGTCGAAGCCTTTCCCCCGCGTCCATTGCGTATCGCTGCGCTGAAGGTCACGGGCGGTAACATCATTGGCAATGGTGTAGCCAAAAACGTAGTCCATGGCATGGGCAGGATCGATCCAGCGTCCGCCTTTACCAATGACCACGGTTAATTCTGCCTCGTGCTGTACCTGTTTGGATTGTGGGGGCAGGACGATTGGATCACCAGGACCGATCAGGCTCGTGCCGGGTTTCAGGAAGATCGTCGGGATTTCGCCCACCACGTTGTTGAATTCCTTTGCGTGCGCTTCATAGTTGCGACCAACGCAAATGATCTTTCCGGGTAAGACGGGTGGGAGGAGTTTGACGGTATCAATTGGGATATCAGGATCAAGCCGCCGGTAAGATTCAAAGGGATCTCCGTCGATTTGACCGACCATGTCTTCATAAAGCCAGCCATACCGGGGAGAAAGGTTGGAGGTGGAAAAACGGAAAATTTTCATAATTGATTATTCCAGTTGAAACGGTTTGCGGTATAATTTGTCTGTCCGGGCGGATAGCTCAGTTGGTTAGAGCACATCTTTTACACAGATGAGGTCGCAGGTTCGAGCCCTGTTCCGCCCATTTTCCTTTTAAGCTGGAACAATTATACCTGAATGGGATTGCTCTTACACGGATTTTTACTTCTCCAATCGCAGGATCAATGCCTCCCAGGGGTCGATGGCATTCGGCAAGGCATATTCATCCACCCCGCCATTTTCATGGAAGGTGATCGGGTGAAAATCTCCTTCACCGAAAAGCACTTCAATGCCGTATTCGCCCGATAGCGGGCTTTCCTCAAGAGATAGTGTGCAGTTATCCAAAGTCATCCGGCTCAGGTTGGCAAATACAAGGATCGCCTCGTCACCATCAACCCGTAAGATCGGATAAAGCTGTCGGCAGGAGGATATCAGGGGGATGTAGTCACCTGTACGCAGTGCAGGAAGGCTATTCCGAAGGTCGACGAGCCTGCGGTAATGGTTCAACAATGATGCTGGGTCCGTATCCTGTTTTGCAATGTTATAATTCATGAAATTTTCATTGAGCGGTTCCCATGGGGTGCCGGTTGTGAAACCGCCGGCTGTCTCGCCTGTCCACTGCATCGGCGTGCGGAGCAGTTCATCCGGTTTATTGCCGGTCATCCCAATTTCCTCACCGTAATAGATAAAAGGAACGCCTGGTCCCGTCAGGTAAACAAAGGCAGCCAGTTTTGCCTTGTCCACGTTTTCAGCCAGGAGGGACATCACGCGCTGCTGATCGTGGTTGGAAAGAAACGTGCTGAAGTTTTGCTCGGGGAAGTAGGTGAGTACATCCTGGTAAGATTGGATGATCCGGGAGGATTGGGGTGCAAAGACCGAATTCTTGATATCTTCCGCGAGATCGAACATGAACAGCGAATCCATCCCCTGACCATATTCGGCAGTCACGCGCAGCGTGGTCCACACCTCACCGACGGTGAAAGCCTCCGGGTTGACAGCCTTATAAAAGGTACGCCAATCCTCAAACCAGGAGATGGTTTCCTTTGAGTCACTCTGGACCAACCCATCTGCAAAAAGGTAGCGGGCTGCATCAACCCTGAACCCATCCACGCCAACTTCCTCCAGCCAGAACCTGGAAACATTCATCATCTCTGCACTGACATCCGGGTTGTCGTAGTTCAGATCTGGCATGCCGCCCCAAAAAACACCGTAATAAAACAGTCCATTCGCGTCATTTCGATGCCATACATTCTGTGACCAGGGTCCGGGCGTTTGAGGGTTAGACTCAGACCACACATACCAGTCGTGGTATTCGGAAGTCGGATCGATGGACGCCTGGAACCAGGGGTGATCTGTGGATGTGTGGTTGAGGACAAGGTCAATGATGATCTTGATTCCGCGTTTTTCTGCTTCCGCCAGGAGCTGCTTGAAGTCATCCATAGTGCCGTAATCCGGGTTGACGGCGTAATAATTCATGACATCATAACCATGGTAAGAGGGGGAGGGGTTGATCGGCATCAACCAGATGCCGCCGATTCCCAGGTCGTCCTGGGTGTTCGGATCGCCATCGTTGAGGTAGTCGAGCTGCTGGATGATTCCCTGGAAATCATCGATGCCGTCGCCATCGCTGTCTTTGAAACTGCGCACAAAGATTTCATAGAAGACAACATCCCGCCACCAGGTGGACGGTTCGGGCTCAGACGTAGGTGAGGGTGTCGGAATGTTTTGAGTTGGGGTAATTGGTACGGTTGGAGAAGTATTTGGATCTTCATTTTGAACTGGCCCACACCCTGAAAGCAGCAACGCCAGCAAGAACAGTGAAAAAATTCTAAACCAGCAGTAATTTTTTATTTTCATCACAAAGTGGTACTTTCTTTGGTAAGTATCCTTGATGCAGCAAATGGTAAATATCATCGGGCAATAATGGATTGGACTTAAATTATATCTCAGACGGATTGGATTGTTGATCATTTATGCCCCTATGGGGCAAAAAACAATTTTCTGGAATGATTCGTATATAGGATAAAGCGACCAAGATTTTGTCGGATACTACTACTTCAGTTTATCCAGATCCTTGTTATTAAAAAATGGATTGAAAAGGGTTACAATTAATGACAAAATGGGTGATTTGATCAGAAAAAATTTCTTAAGGAGAAAAAATGAAACGATTGATGCGGTGTTTATTTTGCGGGCTGCTGCAAGATGAACCTGAAGGGGTAAAAGATTGTAAACGCTGCGGAGGTGAACTGGTTTTTGAGGATCCGACCGTTCGATATGAACAGGGATCCTATCTGACTGCGCAAATGGAGCTTGACCAGGTACGGGCACCGGCAGGACAAATGATTGACCGCCATATTTTGGTGACAATCCGTTCACCCCAAAACGTACCGGAGGAACATGCTGCAGAAACCGTCAGCGGACGACCCCCCTTGAGTTTGAGCGTTATTCTGGATGTTTCCGGGTCGATGCACGGGTCGAAGATTGCCCACACTAAACAGGCGTTGCATATGGCATCTCGCATCCTGCGTGAAGGGGACCATCTATCCATGACCAAATTTTCGAATGAAGCGCATGATGTCATGCAGCCGCGACCCTTTGACTCACAGACGCAGGACATGTTTACCGGTCTTGTGGATGAGCTTCAACCCGGGGGCAGTACAGCCCTTTTTGACGGGCTGGAATCCGGCTTGAAACAGGCGCGCCAGATGCGTTCTGAAAACAACCTGACAATTCTGCTCAGTGATGGACAGGCCAATATCGGCGTGACGGATCTGGAAATGATCGGACAGCTGGCTATGGACGCAGCACAAGAGGGTTTGGTCACATCAACCCTAGGGGTGGGCATGGACTATAACGAGGCGTTGATGACGGAAATCGCCACCCAGGGAAAGGGTCGCTTTTATCACATTGAATCACCGGATGAGATTGCTGGCTTTATGACCGGGGAACTGGGTGAGGCGGCGGATATGGCGGCAAGGGACGTGAAAATCCATATTCATCTTCCTGATGGCGCGGCATTGATCCCACTTTCAGCAGCGTACAAATGTGAAATTATCGATGGCGAAGCTGTCGTATCGATTGGCGACATCCCTATTGACCTGGAAATTGAAATCCCATTACGGTTAACCGTTTTTGCTGGGAAGGTTGATGAGCGGCTTGGTATCGATGGTGAAATTACCTACCTTTCACCTGCCGGGAAAAATCTGAAGTCCAAATTAAACCGGGTCACGGTACGGTTTGTCGTCCCTGCAAAATACAAGCTCACGGATGGCGTCATCAAACCTGTGGCGGCCAGGATCGCCGAACAGATGCACGCCAGGCAGGTTTTGAACTTTTCTCGTGCGTATTCACGGCACGACTTTGAAGAAATCGAAAACCTTGAAAAAGAGCGTGAACGTTTGGATGCCTATGTGACATTGCTCGATCAAGAGGATCGCGAAAAAATCACAAGTGTTATGAAAAGGGATCTCTTTAACCTGCGAAGCGGGTCACCAGACTCAAAGATGTCGGTCAATTATGCTTATCAGACCCAAAGATCGATGCGCGGATATAAAGATCGGAAAAAGTAATCAGGTGATCAAGATAAATTCGAATTAACTAAGGAATCCCATGGGATTGTTAATACGAAAGCAGATGGATGGGATTTCGTGTCTTGATGGTTTCTTTTCCGATGTCGAAGAATTACCAGGAAAACCTCAGTTGATTTATAATTAGGGATAATTTTTGAATTTGATAGGAGAGATAAATGTCTGATAAACCAGAAATTGATGTCCAGCGCCGGCGAAAAGGTGAAAAACCAACACGCCAGGTTCAGGCACCTACCCGAAGGGAAACCGGTCGACCAACGACTGGCACCGGCGGCTTGACAGGTGCCCCATCAGGCGGCGGAACCACGGGCGGATTCCCGGGCGGTTCGTTGTTGAGCGGTAATACCGGCAAGATGGGCTGCGGTGGGATCCTTTTGTTGATTGTGGTTGCAGTGATATATATGATATCCGGCGGCGGTCTGGGCGACCTGCTTGGCGGCAGCTCGGCAGATACGGTGGATCAGCAGGATCAATTTACTTCATACGAACAACCTCAGGTTGCTGCTCCAACCAGAACACCTCGACCAACCACGCCGCCATCTGCAGGCGTTAGCGGGGAAACCTGGTTGGTGATGTCCTACCAGGATGCTGATGATCAAGCGCTTGAACGTGATATTTTTATTGACCTGAATGAAATGGAACGGATCGGATCGACGGAGAATGTGCGGATTGTCAGCCAAATTGACCGATTCCGAGGTGGTTTTTCAGGGGATGGTAACTGGTCCAATACGCGCCGTTACCTGGTGCTTTATGATGATGACCTCAATCGGGTTGGATCAGAGCTGCTCCAGGAGATTGGTGAAGTGAACATGGCGGATAAGGACACCCTGGTTGATTTTGTCACCTGGGCTGTCGAAACTTATCCATCGGATAATTACGTATTGATCATGTCCGATCACGGTATGGGATGGCCAGGCGGGTTTAGCGACCCGGATCCAGGTGCCAGGGATAGCGGCCGAGCACCGTTGATCCAGCAACTGCGAGATGATTCGATTTACCTTTCAGAACTGGATGACGCCTTGGCAGAGATCGTGGCGAATACCGGGATCGGTAAATTTGAGTTGATTGGTCTGGATGCCTGCTTGATGAGCCAGCTTGAAGTTTATTCGGCTTTGGAACCCTACACCCGGTATGCGGTGGCATCCGAAGAGACCGAACCCGGTTTGGGTTGGGCATATTCCGCTTTCCTGAGTTTGCTTGTTTATGATCCTTCGATTGACACAGCTCAATTGGCGACCAACATTGTTGAGACCTATATTGATCAGGATGAGCGGATTGTCGATGAACAGGCTCGCAACGAATTTCTTCAACAGAATAATGCGACAGGCGGTTTCTTTGGTATCTCAAGGGTTTCAGCTCAACAACTGGCTAGCCAACTGGAAACCAATATCACATTGACGGCTGTTGACCTCACGAAATTGTCGAACCTGAATCAACAATTTAATGCATTTTCCTACCTCTTACAATCAGCGGATCAACGCTTAGTGGCAGGTGCCCGATCCCATGCGCAATCCTATACCAGCATCTTTGGCAAAAACGTCCCGGCTTCCTATATTGATCTCGGTCATTTCGTGGCATTGATTGAGGATAATACCAATGATTCCAAACTGAAGCAGGCTGCCAATAACGTTTTGGCTGCGCTGGATCAGGTGGTCATTGCCGAGCGTCATGGACGAGGAAAACCTGGATCGACCGGCATTGCGTTCTACTTCCCGAATTCGGCACTTTACCGGAATGCTGCGACAGGCATCCAGTCTTATGCCCTCATTGCTGACCGGTTTACAAAGGTATCCCTATGGGATGATTTTATGGGATTCCACTATGCCAATCGGTCCTTCTCTGCGGATGCGGTTGAATCAGTCATGCCTTCGACGGCTTCGATAACTCGAGCGCCAGGAAGGTCGGAAATTGCCATCACGGATATCAGTGTTAGTTCCAACTCTGTATCACCTGGCGGCTCCATTCGCTTGAGTGCGGATATTGAAGGTGAAAATGTTGGTTATGTGTACATTTTTACTGGATACATTAACCAAGCTTCAAACAGCATTATGGTTGCTGATACAGACTACCTGGAGAGCCCAGATACACAATCCTTGAATGGCGTGTATTACCCGGCGTGGCCGGAAAGTGATGCTTTTCGGATGAATTATGATTGGGACGCAACCTTATATAACATTACAGATGGGTCTCAATCCGCACTGGCGCTTTTCAACCCGGTCAGTTATGGTGCTAGCGCTGAAGACGCGGTTTATGCGGTTCAGGGTACCTACACCTTTGCTGATACCGGTGAAACCCGCAGGGCAGATCTGTATTTCAGGGATGGCAAGTTGTTCCAGGTATTTGGATATAAGGGCAATGAGACGGCTGGTGCACCTTATGAAATTTCAGTCAGTACCGGCGACAGATTCACCATCTGGGAAAAATGGATGCAATTGGATGAGTCCGGTCAAGTCACCGAAGTCCTTTATGAGGATGGGGATACGCTGGTCTTTGGCAATGCTCCATTCGAATGGGAAATGGTTTATGCGCCGGATGGCGAATACCTGCTTGGCTTTTTGGTCAGTGACCTGGACGGCAACCTGACTCAGGGCTTCACCCAGGTGCAAGTGCGGTAGGTTTACGTAGATAGCCTTAAGTAAGCAAGATATTCAACATGGATATCCGTTACCAGAATGCTATCTTTATTGGTAGGTTATAAAAAATTGCTAAGATAGAGGTGGCAAAACTGAAGGGTGGCGCCATCTCTTTAATTTTATAAATCGTAAAGGTTCATTATGAAAAAGATCACCCTGGTTACAGATACAAATGCCAGTTCACCAGCAGAAATTGTCCAAAAATACAACATCATAGAGGTGCCCATTCATATCCAATTTGGGGATAAATCCTTTACAACAGGTGTGGATATTGATGATAAAAGCTTGTTTGAGTTGGTCGAGGAGCGTCATATTTGGCCGAGCACAGCTGCGCCGTCGCCCAACGCGTTTGCCAATGCATATCAACAAGCGCTTGATGCTGGTGCTGACCAGATCATCTGCATTTGTTGTTCAAGTGAGGTTAGTGCCACTTACCAGGCAGCCCAAATGGGAATGTCTGAATTACCGGGTGTGGATATCACAGTGGTCGATTCTAAGAATCTAAGTCTGGCAGAAGGTTTCCAGGTTTTGACTGCTGCTGAAGCAATCGCATATGGCGCGAATAAAGATGAGGTGATCAGACTGGTCGAAGATATTCAATCACGGATTCATGTTTTTGGTGCACTTCCAACCCTAAAGTATCTGGCGATGAGCGGACGAATGGGGCGTCTGGCGGCAGGTATCGGAGAAACGATGAATATCAAACCAATATTGGCTTCTCGAAACGGCAAACTGGAACTCTTAGAAAAGATCCGCACCTGGGGAAAAGCAAAACAGCGGCTGGTCGATCTTGGTATTCAAAGCGCCGTAGGAAAGAGAATTGAAAAGGTGGGTCTGATCCATGTCAACAATGAAAATGGCATAGGGGAGCTTTATGAAATGCTCAGAGCGGCGCTTTCAATAGAAATGGATCCCATTGTATCTGAATTTACACCGGGTCTTTCTGTACATACCGGATCGGGTGTGATCGCTTTTGTCTTGGTAACGGCAAAGGTAAAATGAAACAAAGGTAAAGAGGAACTTAACCTGTATAAAGGGTGCGTAACATATCAATCTGAAGCGCGATAATTGACCATCATCGTGGGTTTGTTTGAGGAGGATTCAAGGATGCTTGCCATAATTGCCGATAGCACTTGCGATATACCTGATGAGCTTATTACAAAGAATGGGATCATTGTTATTCCGCACTACATCATCTGGGGTGATGAGCAATTCCGGGATCGGATCGATTTGCAACCAGAGGGGTTTTACCAGAGGTTGGAAGTGGATAAACAACGGCCAACCACGGCGCAGGCAAGCGTGACTGATTTTCTTGAAGGTATCCAAAAAGCTGTGGGGCTAGGTGCCTCAGAAGCATTGATCCTGACGGTATCCAGCGCGATGAGCGGTGCATACCAAATGGCAACAGCAGCTGCTGAAAAAGCGGATATCCCCGTTAAGGTCATTGATTCAAAAGGCCCAACCATGACATTGGGTTGGCAAACGCTGACGGCAGCCAGGGCACGGGATGAAGGCGCAACCATGGAGGAAATTATTTCTAAGGTTTCACAGGTGCGAGAAAGGCTTGTCCAGATCGTGGCGATGGAGACCCTGGAATACTTGCAAACAGGCGGAAGGATTGGCGATGCTGCCAAGTGGGTGGGGACTCTGCTGGGAGTCAAGCCAGTTGTATCGATCAATCATCAGACGGGACGTGTGGAGCCAGCAGGTTTAGCTCGGACGCATACCTCGATGGTTAAAATGCTGTACAAAAAGTTTTTTGATGCGCTTAAGAAAGGGAAAAATCTGCATATCGCCGTTCTACACGGTAATGCACTGGAAGAAGCGCAGAAGCTGGCTGAGAAAATCATGGCTGAATTCGATCCCGTTGAGTTGATCATCAATATGACAGGTCCCGTTTTGGGGATCAACACTGGACCGGGTGCACTGGCTTTGTGCGGCTTTACTGAAGAATGATCAATATTGATAGATCTTAATCTCGTTTACAAATGAATAAATCAGGAGGGATATGCGCCAGGGCATAATCAAGGGGTTTATTTGTGATTTTACATCTGACCCTAACATGGCTATTCTTAACGGTTGATACAGTCATTCCCAACTTATTTCTAGGCTGTTAATAATTTGACCAGACAGAAAAAGATTATGTTTATATATACTTGGTTAAGGCGGTGCAGGGATTAGTCGATCACTTCGTAAATTAATCGAAAGAGTCGCCGTTGTTATGATAAAATGGGGTTTAGCATCAATTTACTCATCTAAATACCATAAGGAGGTTGTCTGAAATGATAAACAAGCCAAGACTTCTCAATCTGGTGCTCATGTTTATGATTGTTTTTACCGCGCTGGGGATGATGCCCCAGAACGTGAAAGCAGAAGGTATTATCCGCATCAGTCAGGTTTATGGCGGCGGCGGAAATAGCGGTTCTTACTGGACAAATGACTTTATTGAATTATTTAACGCAGGCGATACCACTGTTGATATATCAGGCTGGAGTGTTCAGTACGCTTCTTCCACCGGGACAACCTGGCAGGTGACAAGCCTTTCCGGCACGATCCCACCAGGTGGCTATTTCCTGGTTCAGGAAGCGCAGGGCTCCGGTGGAACGACACCATTACCCCCACCCGATGAAACTGGGACCATTGCCATGTCTGCGACGAACGGAAAAGTCGCATTGGTGGATAGCACAACTGCTCTTTCAGGTGCATGCCCTGTTGGAACTATTGATCTAGTCGGGTTTGGATCGGCGAATTGTTTCGAAGGAAGCGCAGCTACTCCAGCGCTGACGAATACAACATCAGCGATCCGTAATTCAGGGGGGTGTGATGATACGAATGATAATCTTGCCGATTTCACAGTTGGTGAACCTGCCCCGCGTAACAGCGCTTCACCCACAAACGTGTGTGGTTTACCTCCCACGCCTTCTCTCAAGATCAATGAGTTTTCTGCCAGTACAACCGGGACGGATGTCGAGTATGTTGAGGTTTTTGGAGAACCAACGACTGACTATTCTGGTTATAAAGTGCTGGAGATTGAAGGGGATGGTACAGGTGCTGGGGTCATCGATGAAATCATTGACCTTGAAACAACGGATCTCAATGGGTTTTATCTTGTAAATCTGCCAGCTGATGCACTGGAAAATGGTACTGTTTCACTGCTGCTGGTCAAAGATTTCACGGGAGCATTTGGCGAAGACATTGACACTGATAATGATGGTGTTATCGACTATGAACCCTGGTCAGAGATAAC
>DAINBD010000020.1:0-19818 GCA_036733105.1 Candidatus Brevefilum sp.
AGCGTTTTCAGAATGTTTCCCGGTTCTGCCGATTTAGAAAGCTCAATGACGATCCGCATCCCATGACGGTCTGATTCATCGCGAATATCGCTGATCCCTTCAATATCACCATCGCGGACGAGGTCTGCGATCTTCTCAATCAGGGATGCCTTATTGGTCATGTAAGGAAGTTCGGAAATGATGATCCTTTGCCGACCGCGATTCATCTCTTCCAGGCGGACCCGGGCTCGCATCCGCACGCGGCCATTGCCAGTTCCATAAGCCTGGGCCAGTGTTTCAGTGCGATCATCGGTAATGATCAAACCACCCGTTGGAAAATCAGGACCTTTGATGTGCTGCATCAAGTCCTCCACGCCAATATCATCAATCTTGGACCAGTTTTCCAACATCATCACCAACGCATCAACCACCTCACCCAGGTTATGCGGAGGGATATTGGTTGCCATTGCGACTGCGATCCCAGATGCACCATTGATCAACAAATTGGGCACCGCTGAAGGTAAAACGACAGGTTCCCGTAAAGACCCATCGAAATTATCCATAAAATCAACCGTGTCCATATCAAATTGCTGGATAAGATCCATGGACATATCTGTAAGGCGCGCCTCGGTATATCGCATTGCTGCAGGCGGATCCCCATCAACACTGCCAAAGTTCCCCTGTCCTTCGACGAGGATATAGCGCTGAGAAAAGTCCTGTGCCAGGCGGGCCATCGCCTCATAGACTGCCATATCACCATGGGGATGGTATTTACCCAACACTTCCCCAACAATCCTGGCGGATTTCTTGTGTGCCGTGTTCGGGCGCAGTCCCATATCATACATGGCATACAGAATCCGTCTTTGCACAGGTTTCAAACCATCCCTGGCATCTGGAAGCGCCCTGGCAACAATCACACTCATGGCGTAATCAAGATAAGATTGCTGCATCTCATCATCGATATTAATTGAACGAATCGTTCCTAATTCCATAAAAACTCCTCCTGCCTCAAAATTTTCTCAACTCGACAGGTTTTTATTTTTAACTGTTACGAACATATGTTTCATTATAACATAAAAAATCCCGAGAATAATCCCGGGATTTTTTGATTTATTAATTAAAACACATCCTGATCAAGCTTAATCGATGATTTCCATATCTTCTTCATCGAGATCTGGATCAAAATCATCGTCTTCTTCATCATCAACATCTTCATCTTCAATGTCCAAAAGCTCTTCATCGTCTTCAATATCATCAATCTCATCGATAAGATCTAAATCATCGACCTCATCTTCAAACAGATCAAAGAGACGTCCATCAAGGTCATCACCGGTTGTTTCTTCCATGGGCGTTTCATCAGAGAATTGACCCGGCTCGAATCCGGTTCCAGCAGGGATCAACTTACCGATCATGATGTTCTCTTTCAGACCGTAAAGCGGGTCTGAACGAGAGGCAATTGCTGCTGCGGAAAGAACTTTGATCGTGTGCTGGAATGAGGAAGCCGATAAGAAGGAATCCGTTTCCAATGCTGCCTTCGTGATCCCAAGCAAAATTTCAATGTAACGAGCAGGCTTTTTGCCTTCGGCTACCAGTTCTTCATTTACTCGGCGGATTTCCAATCGGCTCACCAAATCTTGCGGCAGGTAGTGTGAGTCACCAGGTCGAATGATTTGGACCTTGCCCAACATCTTATGAATGATCACTTCAAAGTGCTTGTCATTGATGTCCTGCCCTTGGGTTCGATAAACCTTCTGAATTTCCTTCATCAAGTATTGTTGGCAGGCTTCGCGTCCCTTAATCCGAAGAATGGTATGCGGATTCAAAGAACCTTCTGTGATCGCCTGCCCGGCTTCAACCTTTTCACCTTCCTGGACAATCAACCGAGAGGTGGTCGGGATTTCATACTCTTCTGATTCTTTCACATCATAAGTCACAATGACCTGTTGACCCTCAATGCGAACTCGTCCGCTGTGCTGTGCTTTGATGACAGCCTCATCCTGGGTTGCCAGGACTGTGCCGTTTTCCACTTCGTCTTCTTCCTTTACGCCAATCGTCCAATCTTCCGGGATATCATAAGCATCTGAGACAAGCGATGTATTTTCAACCTGAACAATACGCTGGTCAGCGTATTTTTCGGAATAGATCACATGCGCCGTTCCAGCAATGGTTGAAATTATGGCTTCACCTTTGGGCATTTTCCGTGCCTCAAAGAGCTCTTCAACACGGGGGAGACCGGTAGTGATGTCACCGCCGGCGGCCACACCACCCGTATGGAAAGTTCGCAGCGTGAGTTGTGTGCCAGGTTCACCAATTGATTGAGCCGCAATTATACCAACAGTTGAACCCAATTTCACCATATCACCGCGACCCAAATCAATACCATAACAATGGGCACAAATTCCGTGTACCATTTCACAGGTCAGCGGTGAACGGACTTTGATTTCTTTTACGCCAAGCTCAACCACTGTTTTGACGGCGGTGTGGGTCAGGGCATCATTTTGATTGAAGATGATCTCACCTGTCTTAGGATCGACAACACGTTCTGCCAATACCCGACCATAAATTCTTTCAGCAAATGATTGACCGGCAACATCCTCTTCTGCATTGATCCAGATACCATTGGTCGTACCGCAATCTTCTTCATTCACGATGATATCCTGGGCGACGTCAACCAAGCGCCGTGTCAGATAACCAGCGTCAGCAGTACGAAGGGCTGTATCTGCCAGACCTTTGCGGGCGCCATGGGTCGAAATGAAGTACTCTAATGCCGTCAAACCTTCGCGGAAATTTGAGCGGATCGGCATGGGAATGATCCGACCAGCCGGGTCTGCCATCAAGCCGCGCATACCGGCTAACTGGGCAATCGAATTGAAACCACCTTTACTGGCACCACAAATTGCCATCGTTGCAAGATCGCCTGTAGGATCGAGGGAATCTTCCACAGCGGCTGCCACCTCATTGGTGGTAGCCTGCCAAATTTCAATAACCTTATCATCCCGCTCCTGCTCCGTCAAAAGTCCACGACGGAAATCACGGTTGATGACGTCCACAGAATCCATGGCATTTTTAATGATTTCCGGTTTGCTTGGTGGAACGGTGATGTCAGCGACCGCAATCGTTGAACCAGAACGGGTTGCGAATTTAAATCCAATCTCTTTAATCTGGTCAGCCATTCGAACAGTTTCATCCTGACCGCAGACCTCGTAAATATCTGCAATCAGATCACGGACACCGCTTTTATCCAATTCATCATTGAAGAAACGCATTTGTTTGGTCAATGCATTATTGAAAATAACGCGTCCAACGGTTGTGTCGATCAGTTGCTTTTCAGGCTCATCCAACCGCAGACTATTTTTACCGAAATAGGTTTCCGTATAAATCTTGATGTGAGCATGGATATCTACCTGTCCAAGCTCATATGCCAGGATGACCTCATCAATACTCGAAAACGCACGGCCATCACCCTTATGTTCCTTATTGACATCCATGGTCAGGTAATACACACCTAAAACCATGTCCTTTGAAGGGCTGATAATGGGCTCGCCATTGGCGGGTTTGAGCAGGTTCTTGGTCGCCAGCATCAGTTCACGCGCCTCTGTAACGGCTTTCTGGGAAAGCGGCACATGTACAGCCATCTGGTCACCATCAAAGTCAGCGTTGAATGCTGTGGTCACCAATGGATGGAGCTGGATGGCGTTGCCTTCGATCAAAATCGGCTCAAATGCCTGAATACCCAAACGGTGAAGGGTGGGAGCACGGTTCAAAAGAACCGGTCGATCTTTGATCACATCTTCCAGCGTTTCCCAAACTTCAGGTCGGTTTCTCTCAATGAAACGTCGGGCGCCTTTGATATTGGCGGCATATTCGCGAGAGACCAATTGGGAAATGACAAAGGGGCGATAAAGTTCCAAAGCCATCGATTTTGGCAAACCACATTGATGCAATTGCAAACTCGGACCAACCACAATCACTGAACGGCCGGAATAATCCACACGTTTTCCTAAAAGGTTGCGTCGGAAACGACCTTTCTTACCTTTGAGCATGTCGCTCAAGGAACGCAGCTCTCTTCGTCCACGTCGAGACAGCGCTTTTCCTCGTTGCGAGTTATCAATCAGTGAGTCGACTGCTTCCTGGAGCATCCGTTTTTCGTTGCGGACAATCACATCCGGGGCACCTAACTCCAGAAGTCGCTTGAGACGGTTGTTGCGATTGATGACCCGACGATAAAGATCGTTCAGGTCTGAAGTTGCAAAACGACCGCCGTCCAATTGAACCATGGGACGCAGGTCAGGAGGGATCACCGGTAAAACTGTCAAGATGATCCATTCGGGATTATTTCGAGACCGGCGGAAAGCCTCAATCACGCTCAGTCGGCGTGTGGCTTTCTTCCGTTTCTGCTTGCTGCGGGTCGTACGGATCTCTTCCCAGAGCTCCTCAGCCATCGCGTCAAGGTCAATTCGTTTGAGAATATCTAAAAAGGCTTCCGCACCCATATCGGCACGAAAAACCTGCCCCCAGCTGGATTTCAGCTCACGGTATCGCGCTTCACTCAGGAACGTGAAGGGCTCTAATTCATAAAGTTCATCACGTAATCGAGCTGACTCCGTTTGGGTCTCTTCCGCTTTGTCTTCAAGCTCATTCCGAAGCTCTTCCATCTTGGTGTCGGCTTCGGCTTTGATCTCTTCTTTTTGAAGCTTGATATGTTCAATCTCTCGATCGCGCTGCGCCTTCAAATCCGATTCCAGCTCATCAATCATCTCTTTGACGATTGTCTGGACTTCGCTCAAATGCCCTGATGATACTTCTTCACCAACATTTACAATAGCGACCTCTTTATCAAGGACATTGAAAACAATCGGCTTACGAATATTCTTACCCATTCGGGTTTGAATTTCACTTTCCAATCGCTGCCCTTCTTTGATGACGGGATCAATTTTTGAACCGATTTGTTCGTCATAACTATCTTTGATAGCCACTCGCTGTGCTTCAAGATCTTTTATAACCTTATCCCGGTTTTTCTTTACCTCAGCAATTTGTCCGTTGATTTTTTCCCCTAATTCACGGTCAGAAAGGCTGATCTCATCTTCCAACCGCTTAAGTGCCTTCTGCCGTGCATCCTCATCCACATAGGTGACGATGTACTGCGCAAAATACAGAACTCGATCCAGATTCCTTCGGGAAATGTTCAACATTAAACCAAGAAATGAAGGGATCCGGCGTGTATACCAGATGTGCGCAACGGGAGCGGCAAGTTGAATATGTCCCATTCGCTCCCGGCGAACCGAAGAACGGGTGACTTCAACACCGCACTTATCACAGACAATCCCTTTATAACGGGGATTTTTATACTTTCCACAATAACATTGGTAATCGCGTGTGGGGCCAAAAATGGCTTCACAAAATAAACCGTCTTTTTCAGGTCGTAACCGCCGATAATTGATCGTCTCTGGCTTGAGAACTTCGCCATACGACCAGCTGCGAATAACCTCGGGAGATGCCAGACCAATCCGCAGTGCTTTTAATCCCTTTGTTTCCACTAGGAGCCTCCTATTTTATGGAAATATAGCTGAATTCCTTACTTTAACGCGAGAAAAACCTTGAGAGAGGTTTCCTCCTCAGGTATTTTGGTTTTCCAAATGCAAACTAAAATTATACCAAAAAATCACTATAAATGTCAAATTTTTCAAGGAATGCATTCTACCACAAGTGAAGGCACAAGTCCAGTTTTTTTGTTATTTTCCTTGCTGTGGAATCTCAAGATAAAAAGTGCTGCCCTTCCCCAATTGGCTTTCCAGCCATACCTTTCCCCCATGCCTTTCAGCAACGGATCTGACGATTGCTAAACCCAAGCCGCTGCCCGAATTCTCCTGACCAACCAATGAGCTTGTCCTTTGGAATTTATTGAAAATATTTCGTTGATCCAGTGGGGCGATCCCAATGCCCTCATCACGGACAATGAATAATATCCGATCATCTTCAACCTGCACATGGAAATTCACATCACCACCCATCTTGGAAAACTTGATCGCATTATCCAAAAGATTCTTCAATGCCTGTGTTAAAAAGGTGGCATCTGCTTCCAATGAAATCGGCTTTTCTGGAATGGCAAGCTTGATGGTGACATTCTTCTGTTTTGCCTGGGCATCCATACCTTCCACAACTTTTCGTGCGAAACTATCCAGTGGATATTGCGTCAATTCGAGCGCCGTACCCGCATCCAGCCGACCAATATCCAGAAGGTTCTGGACAAGATGTTTCATTTCCTCAATTCCATCGATGATCTTTGCCACAGAAGCATCCTGCTGCTCATTCAGATTGCCCGTCAGCCGTAAAATCTTGGCATATCCGTGGATCAGTGTGAGGGGTGAACGGAGTTCATGACTGACCATCGTCACAAACTCGGTCTTCTTTGAATCGGTCACCTTTCGACGAGTAATATCCTTCAAAACGATGATCTTTCCTGGTTTCTGGTCAGCCAGTTCCACCGCGTTAATTATTTTTTGATAGATAGACCCATCTTTGAGTTGTAATTCTTTATGATCCCCCGACGGCCTGTCCCCAGTTAGAAACTCAATCGATTCCTCTGCCTTCACCAGGGATGAGAAAGGCACACCTACAAGCGATTTCTTATCACCTTCAAAAATGGAACCCGCCAATTTGTTGTGGTAGATCACCAGGTCCTGATCATCAACAATGAGAACCGCATCTGAAAGCAGATCCATGACCGACTCCATCTGCCGGCGCATTGCTTTCGAATCCTCCAGTGAATTCAGCGTGACGATGGCAACCGAAGCTTTCTGAGAAAGGGCTTTGAAAAACTCAACCATTTCTGGGTCAAGGGTTTGATGATTTTGATAGGTCACCCACAGCACCCCTAACCAGGCGTTCTCCCATCGTAGAGGCATAGCTATGATCGCTGCTGGCTGTAAGTTTTCGTTTTCTTGGGTCAGGATCTCCTCAATTTGATGATCTTGCAAGATCATCGGACCAACAATCCGCGCATGCGAAAGAATCCTTGGGTCCAAATGTGCATAAGACGAAGTATGTTTTCCCAAACCATAACTTTGCTTGACTGAAACGGGAGCGGTGCCTGACCCTGCTTCCGACAGCACAACACGCACCGACGAAACACCCTGCGCCAATGCCGCCTTCATAATCACATCCAGAACGCCGCCAAGATGCTGCTGTCCTGAGATGCCTTTACTGACAGAATACAAATCGGATTGTTTTAATACACGGCTTTGCATGGAACCAGCCATGCCAGCAAAAACATCTATCAGCTGCCCCATTTCACCTAAGGGTCGTTTTTGGGGGATAGTGATTTCATATGCACCGGATGACATCGCTTTTAGGGCGCCTGTAAGCTGGTTGATCGACCTGGTAAGCGGGGTAAGCCAGATCAGCACTGTAATCAATACAATCGCGATCGCACCAGCCGCGAACAGAATGACCGGATAAGTTAAGTTCCAGGTCTGCTGGTTAATGGTTTTGGTAGGCAATGTCAGGACAAGGTTCCAGCCAAGGGCATCGATCGGTTGAAAATACTGGAGGATGACCTCCCCATTATCTGAAACACCTTCGTA
Organism: Candidatus Brevefilum sp.; assembly: GCA_036733105.1. GTDB lineage: Bacteria > Chloroflexota > Anaerolineae > Anaerolineales > Anaerolineaceae > Brevifilum. Next base: position 7,563 of record DAINBD010000020.1, read on the forward strand.
ATAGGCAGATGTGTTGAAAGGTTGTCCATCATAGTCTTGCATCACACGGGATGGATCAGTATGATAAAGGATCTGGCTTTCTTCATTCACAAGATAAGCCACACCGCCCTCTTCCTCATGTGTTTTTAACAAATTATTGATTGTCCCCCCAAACAATGATTGATCGAACACTGATGTCCGCCCCCACAAAACACGAGAAGGGCTTGCATCTGGGATGTCAATTGCAATTAGAAAATTCAATCGGATGCGATAATCATCATCGTTCGACATGGAGGGTAAGACAAGAGGGGAAGTGCTGGATAAAATGTCCTCAAACCTGACCTCCTGGGTCAGAATCTGCGAGATTTCATAACTCAGCCCATGTGGGAAACTGGCTGAGGATTGTCCCAACTCATTCACGAGGATCAATTCCTCAAAATAGGATGAGGATTTCCCTGCCAGTTCAAGAATAAACTCGGCTTGTTCATTCGTACCCGACCTGATCAGATTATTCCCAGAAAGATTGGATAGGAAGGTTTCACCGGCTGTAATAAAAGGAGGTAAAGTTTCAGAAATATCAACAGCTGTTTGGGTTAATTGTTTAATTGCTTCCTTTTTTAGCCTGTCTTGATTGACCCTAAACATACCCAGAATTAGTGCAAACAATAAAACAAGCAACAAGGGAATCGTCATTGAGAACAATCGAAATCGAAGGCTAAATTCCCCCGGTGAAGGTACCAGTGAACCAGAGCTGCCCCAAGCTTCACCTGCCAGAGCGCGAATGATCACGCAAATTATGCTACCCACAAGGACCATACCGGCTATCGCAAAAAGCACCTGCGGCATTGCCTCAAGTGCCAAAACGATCCTTTGAGCAAGCTCGCCCTCAATGGTGACCAATACAGCGGCAAAGATCAAGGGCAGTGAGATCAACAAACTGGTTAAAGCCGCTGCAATTGGAAAACGTAATACTTTAAACGAAACCGTTCTGTAACGCTGATTGATAAACCACCCAAAGATGAGTGCCAGGGTCATAAAGATCAATGGTGTAAAGATATGATGTGTATCGAGATATGCCAGGAGCAATCCTGACATTCCATCCAGCACAACCCCAAAGACCGTACCGAGAACACCACTGGCAACCATCCATGGGACGGCAGCCAGGAACATCAGATGACCTACAGGCAAGTTTGCCAGTCGTGACGATTCTTCAAATGGCGGTTTGATTCCCAAAAATGGTGTGAAAACCAGAAGCAAGATGCTTAACCCCGCCAGCCAGAACAATCTCCCGCGATCAATTTTCAGCCGTTGATCTTTCATCCGGATGATAATAACGAGAAGTGCAATGAACCAGATCCCAAAAAAGACAAATGCAATTGGATCTTCAGGGATCTGGATGGTATATTCGGGCATAAGCGGCGTTAAAATCTCGGACATTTTTTATCAATATTGAATGTTTAATACATTATAGCATCACATTGCCCAATATGCGGATTTTCTCGCCTATTTTTCAATCTCAGGGAAAATCACCGCCGTTGTGCCTCATTATCAAATTTCCGCCAGGCAAACTCGTGCAGGTTAGGTCGTCGGTTGACGATCTTTTTTGTTTTTATCTTTTCCAACCAATCAGTTTCAGCCTGGTGCGCTTGTTCAAAACAGCTTTCAGTGAGCTTCTTTTTTTGCTCACCTGATAAAGAAACATGTCCTGCAGCTGTTTCCATAAACCCTTGTTCTAATTGATCTCGTTCAGAGCGCATAACCGGAATTCGGGAAGTGTAATCTCGTAATATTTCACGGTGCAGGTTCTCATGATGCCACCACAACGTCAATTCATCATAGGTACCAGTCAGCGCGGGTCCCTGATCGGGCAATCCCCCATCCATCCAAACTGGCTTAAAAACAGATGTGCAGGGGGCAGCTGTCCCGGTCATCCAATGGGTATCCCCGTCTTTAGTTAGATGAGAGACCCAAGACCCGGCGGTTTGGCTAACGCGCACCGGACCAAACCCGGCATGCATACACACATCCGCACCTGTTAATCCCTTCGCTGGAGACCAGCTTTCGTCTGCATCGGGACCATGATCCCGTAGAATGCTGATTGCCAAAGGCACATCCACCTTACCGATGTTTTTCTGAAGCAGTTCGGCTGTCCGACATAATCGGTTTCGTCCATCGGCGAATGTAGTAAATATCAGGTCACTATAACATCGCCCGAAATCAAAATCTTCCTCCCTATTACACCACCCCTTAGCGATCGCAAAACTCACAAGGTCTTTTGAGGCACGATCCCAATGATTACCAATACTGATCAGATTGGATATTGAACGGACATCCCTGACCTTTTCTGCTGCCCAGTGTTTTCCTGCTGTTTCCAAGACCCAGGCTTCCGTTCGGTCAGCGATCAGGAAACCATTATGATAAAACAATGGATGTGCGAACCCACAATTGCCCCCCTGACCATATTCTTCAAGCAGCTGGATGATAAGGTCCATGGCTTCTTCAGCGGTCGAAGTTCTTTCCAAGGCCAGCCGCAAGAAATCCATCCCAATCAGACCTGACTCCTTTTGATAAGGTATTTTCGTGAAGACCGCCTCATTACCGATCACCACACCGTGTTCGTTTGCACCCATCTCTGCACCCCAAATCCAAAATGGTTTAGAAAGCAGAACGGCATTGGTCTCCCTGACCTGTGGAATTGAGATATAGGTCATTTGAAGTTGGTCAGAAGGTGAATGGATGGCATGCGGGATCAGAACCAATGCCTGGGCTTCATTCGGCTCACGATCACTGTTCTTGCCAAAGATTATCGATCCATCACGGGTAGCATTTGCCAAAGCAACAAAAGTATCACACATTTTTAACCAGCTCCATAGCTTTTTTTAGAACTTCATCAATACCCATAAAATCCGACTGGATGATGACAGCATCCTCAGCGGCTTTCAACGGGGCAATCTCACGATTGGAATCGATATGATCGCGATGTCTAAGGGAGCTCAAAACAGTTTCAATATCAGCCTCCTCCCCACGTTCACATAACTCAAGATAACGCCGCAGCGCTCTTACCTCAATAGAGGCATCCAAAAATATCTTTAAATCCGCATCAGGCATCACAACTGTTCCGATATCCCTCCCAACCATCACCACAGCATTTTCCTGTGCGATCCGACGCTGCTGGGTTGTCATCGCATCCCTGACAGCACGATATGCGGAAACTTCCGATACATGGGCATTGACAATGTCAAGACGGATATTCCATGTGACATCCTCGCCATCAAGGAGAACATCATATTCCCGACCGTCTTGAATGCTGGGAGGACGCACATCAATCCTCACGGTATTTGCAAGCTTACCAATTACTTCTTCATTGCTGATGTCCACACCCTGGTTGATCGCGGCAAGAGTCACCGCCCTGTACATAACGCCAGTATCAAAATACAGGTAACCCAGCTCTTTTGCCAGTAAGGCACCCAGAGTTGATTTGCCAGAACCAGCAGGTCCATCAATCGCTATTGTTTGAGGTAATTCCATAAGTAAATTATTCCATTCTTGAACGCTAACTAAGGTACAAATTGCTCATCTGCCATAAGGTCTGTCCGCACCCAAAAAATGATCTCCTCATTTAATGTGGGTGCCGTGCCTGATAAAACCCATTGAAGATACTGCCCTACGTTCATTTCCTGCCAGGCGACCTGTTGAGACCAAACCAAATCCTGTCCACGGTAGCTGTTGGTCAATTCGGGGCTCTCCTGGACATCCGTGATGATTATGCCTGGCTGAAATTGTGGTGGCACAAAGGCATCAAAATGCACGGGTGCATAATCTCTCAGCGCCCAAACCATTGCAGGGGATTGATAATCAGTAACGGCGATCTCAATGGCTGGAGTTATGGTTTTGTTCATGTCAAAGACACGCTCAAGGGAAACCTGCAGCCATTTAGTTGAATACGAGGGTTCATCAGGATACCAGAAGGCATATCCACCTTCACTTCCCAGGCTGGAGGATTTTACGCTCATTGAAATCATCATTGCACTGAAAACAACCACCAGGCCGATCAATAAACCGGGTAAAGCAATTTGCTCTGACCAACTAAAATTAACCATCAGCACAATTGCCACCAGCAAGACCGCTCCACCAAAAACCGCGATCAAACTGCTAACCTGCTGCTCTCGGGTTAATGCCTGGCTGCCGAGAGAACTCAAAGCAAGAAATATGAAGGCAAAAATAAGAACCACAACCACACTTGTAATGTTCATGACCAACCGATTGTCTTCAGGCAAATGCAAGGTGAAACAGAGGACTCTTGCGGCTAAAATCCAGAGCGGAAAAGTCACCCAGACTATATCAGCCGGATTGCTTCCAGGATAAAGAAAAACAACAATGATGCCGACCACCCACCACACCAGTAAGAACAGGTCCACTTCACTTCTGAGCAGTAAACCGCGCAAGCTGCCCCATATCCCAAGGATCAATGCTGGAAGAGTGTAGAGGATCAAAGACAATGGAAGCAGGAAGAAAGGAGAGGTGTAGGACTGACGAAAACCCTCCACAAAGGAGACCAAACCGGAGAATACGCCTGCCAATCCACCTCGTGCGAGAAAGAAACTCGTGCCAATGACACCGATTGTTGTGATAAAGGACAAGCCAAATTTGACCCAAGAATTCTTATTCTCCGTAAGTGAAAGTTTTAGGAGACTGCGGTTTTCCTTAAAAAGCCACCCGAAAGCCAATCCACTTAGCATAAGGATTGTTGTGCCCAACCAAAACCCAGCCCCACTCATTAATCCCAAGGCAAGCATGACGCCTGAAAGGATCGACTTCTGTTTTACAAACAGACCCACAGCCAATAAGAGGCAGACCAATGCCATCATCGGTGAGCCAACGATCCTCGAAAGCCCGACCATATCAGGAGCTATAGCAAGTGCCAGTGATGCGACGGTTGCAGGCCAATACCCCAGCTTTTCTCGATAAAGAAAAGGAACAAAAACAATGCATGTGCCAAAAATCGCTGTCCAAAAACGAGCAAGGAAGTTGGATGATGTAAAAATAAAAAAGTTGATCCCTGTTAGCCCAACAGCGGACATAAAGGGTCCAAACTTAACCTGCGTTCCCTGTGCTGCAGCTTGCGCCTGCAATGCAATTTCAGCTTCCAGATCGCCCAGAGGATAAACCCCCAATCGGACCAAACGAAATGCTAAAGCCAATCCAAATGCACCGATAAGTAAAAATATATGGAAATTGGGATTTTTTTCGGACTTCATAAGACCAAGTCTTTTATATGATAGTAAAAACGCATTCACAAATATCAGCTGAATTTCAAAAGAAATTCAACTGACATGATTTTATCACACAGAGACAGTACTTCTTTTAAATATACAGACCGCATAGATATTATACTTGTCGATGCAGAATTTATCGGCTTGATTGCTCGATTGGATTCCCAATCGAGCTGCTTTTGCAGGGTTCGCCCCTCAACTTGATATCCACCTTTTCATTTGTAGATACGATTAACTATCAGTCAATCACCTGATAGATAACTGTATTCCCAAAGCGATAAACCTCATTCCACAACTCCCCTTCATAACGATCAAATTTGTCCAAACCACCGTCGGGATAGAAAGCATGCTCAAGCTGGCCTACCACGATATAGGCGACATCAAATTTCTCAATAAAATCCATAATGATATCCAGGGATTCTGTGTTGTAGAATGCATTAACAGCATCCACACGTTCCTGTACAACATTATTCCTCAAGATCGCTCGCTGCTGGCGTTGATGCCAGTTCCAACCAATGACACCAGGTAAACCTGTGTAAATGGTAAAGCGGTTGCCCCAACGATATTCGTAAGCCTGACCTTCCAAGATCACGGGAGATCCTTCAATATGATCCTGCATCCATCGGATCACTTCGTAATCCTCTTTCAGATCCATCTCCACCCCCATGTCATAATAGGTTGCAGATGCCATATAAGCCATGCCATCAAGGCTGGTAGGGGCATCGGCACTCATCCGATCGCGGATCTTGTCGGTTGTTCCCAGGGTTGTGAACAATAAGGCAGACGTGACCAAGCAGAACAGGATCAACTGCCAGATAAATGCCAGGCGTGGATGCCAGGAGCGAATGGACTTGATGACCCATCCAAGACATACACCTGCTGAAAGTGCGAACATGATCCAGGACTGGAGATAAAATTTAAAGACCGTATTCATCCGACCAATATCACCGGGTAAATACACAAGCTCAACAACCAATGTGAGCATCAGGGCTGTTCCCACAAGGAAAAGGAGGAACCGCATCCCATCCGTTCTGTCAGGTCGAAACATCAACAAGACCGCCCAAATGCCCATGGGAACGACCACAAGCGCAACAGACACACCAAGAGCAACCAGCATAACCAGAACAGCCAGAAAAACAATCAGCGCTGTAACGATCCATGTTCTGTAAGGTTCCAGTCGTTTCAATGCAGATTGTGGTGTGGTCTTCATCCAGTGATAGGTTTCCCAGCTCATCCAGCTCGCGATCACAAAAAGGAACAAGCCCCAGTGTGTCAAGTAGGAATTCAGCGGGGTGCGTGCGCCTTCCCAAGTCGCTACCTGTGTATAACCCTGACCGTACCAATAATTAAAGGGGTAATAAAACAGGGATGATAGCAAGAGTAGGATCAAAACGGTGCTTAATCCGACCAAAATCTTTTCCAGCCAGGCACCACCGCGGAAAGAGAGGTTGAGTTTAGGTACGCAATTCTTCACAACGCTGTAAAATAAAGCAATGGAAGCCAAAACGCTATAGGTATAAAAATCCCAGGTATTTGTCGGTCTTAATGCGCCAATGACGATTGCCCCCAGCACAAATCCCAAAACCCTGCTCAACCACTTCAATCGTCCATCCCGATCACCCCAATGTGCATGATCTAGCACAACGGACAGGCTCCAGCTGATCGCAAAAACGGTGATGGGGAAGGCGATCAGGTGAGCATGTAAATCTCCATAGATAAACGTAAAATACGGGAACTCGGTGATCGGTTCACCGGGAATCACCCGGCTGGGGAACCAGTACCAATCTCCGGGATAGAATGGCATCGGTGTTCCTTTGAGGAATTGACCAAACCCCTGCAGCGACCATTGAAGATGCTGAAAGAATGTGGCTTCTTCGAGCACAGCACCACCGGATGCAATCTGCTGAAATCCCCTCAAAATGAGCTTAACCGTTCCCAGATTACCCAGAACAGCTAAAACAACCGCTGTTGCCAGCCCCACCCAAAAAGCCATTCCAAATACGGGTCTTTCTTTTTGGTCATTTGTGCGTAAAGCCTTGTGCCGTAAAATCCCAACATATAAATTCCAGCCCACAGAAAAACTTCCCAAAATGAGAATACTGTACCAAATTGGGAGTATGATGTTATAGGCGACGGATGGCACAATTCCCAGCAGTTTGATTGGGACACCCAGGATGACAAAACCATAATAGTAATAATTAATATAGCCGCCTGCAAACCATGGGTCATAGGGCGGAAAAGTTGTGCTCTTCAACACCGCATTCAGATAAGAGAAATCCATCGGCTTTTCACCACCCTTGTAAGGGTGCCACAGGTCAGGATTTCCCGACTTCACAAGAATGAAGAACAAGAAAGCAATCAGCGCAAGACCTTCGACCATCAGGTAATACCGCCAATGGCTTTTCAACTCAGCCCACAGGCTTTTCTTTTGTAGAAAAACCATCAGGATTGCCAGAACCATCAAGAACAATAATACAAAACTGATCGTTATCCGGTAGAAGGGAACACCCACCGAGCCCAGAATCCAGACGATTAAGGAAAGGATCAACATACCAGCCAATTTTGCCAGGGGATAACCGCGATCGGGCAGACCTGGCATCGCCAATCGCACAAGGGGATAAACGATCAAGCCCAGGAGCATCACGAACAAGTAAAAAACAGCTGCCGCAAGGGGTTGTGAGATATTGAGAATGCTGTCCCGATCGAACAGATCAGACCAGGTGCCGCCCTCTCGCTGCGCCTTCAGTCGATCTTCAGGTAAAGTCAGGTTAAATCGAGGTTCATCCACCTGGTCCGGGGCAGGTCCTTTGTAATTGTCCGCGTCTCCAGGGGTGAAATAAACCACTTTGCTTAAATCAACCGAGCGAAGAATCGAGCGCATGGCAAGCGGGTCATAGGCTTCTGTTTTCGTGAAGATCAGAACTTTAGGATGATCGTAAACTGTGAAGGCTTCTTCAGCAAACTGGGTGTTGAATTCAAGCGATCCCAGCCGCGGATTCGAATCGAAAACTGCTTCGAGTTTAAAACCAAGCTTGCCCTCAAACATACCCGGCTCTGCTACGCTGTAACACCAGGCAACATCTTTATCCTCCGGGCAGCCCAGCAAATTGCGATAATAGGTTGCCGTCAACGGGTAGCGTTCCGGTACTCGGGTCGTCGTCCCCCACTGGCGGTTTGAGGTTATAAAAATCACGTCGGCCAGGTCAAGGTTCGTCTCGAATTTCTCCAATTTGAGCTGTTCATCTGGCCAATACATTTCAAAATTCAAATCGCCACGATAGATCCCGCCGCTCTCACTATAGGGACTGAAGCCGTCTACCGGGTATGGGATGGCATCATCCCAGCTGCTCTCATGAACAGGGACAGGCGCACTTGGTACCAGGAGGGCACCTTGTGTGGACGTTGTCAGAGTGACGTTGATCGCTTGACCTTCTTCCACATTGAGCGGATGGGATAACTCAACAATGGCGGATTTCCCTCGTATGTCATCTTTCGGCGAGAAATCCCCGCTGATCAAACCAACACTTGAGGCATTTTCAAGGTTTGGATTTTCTATCCTGATTTCAAGGTCTTGGGTATCAGTCAATCCAAATTGATCCACAAGGAAAGGTATGCGCACATGCGTGATTTCGCCGCTTTCCACGATCTGCACCGTCATAGTGTAAGGCGATCCTACTCGCACACCCTGTTGTATCCCCGGTAAGGGGCTCTTCAATGAAATCCCTGCGGATGTTGTCCAATTAAGCAGAGGCGATCCATTAAGCATGAGTGCAGTTTCAGTTTCGGGCTGAACCGTTTGGGCGAGTTCAAGCTGGATGGTGTACAAACCATCTTCGCTTACATCAAGGGCTCGATCCAGAATAAATTCGTAAGCAGCTCCCCGCCAATCATTATCCAGAGGTTGAAAGACACTCTCAACCCGACTAGCGGCAATAATCTGTCCAGGCGCATCATCCGAAAAAATGCTGAGCGAAACCATCTTCATTGAAGGCGATTGGGATTGATCAACAATGTAGGGAAAGGTTACCGAGGTGATGGTGCCATCTGCAATTGCTCGAAATGGCAGTCTGTAGGGCTGGTCACTTCGAAGATTGCTTCCAGCCCGATAGGGTAAAGGTTGGAAATAAGTGCCATCTTGAGTTTTCAACTCCAGGGTCAGGGCACCCTGGATATTCTGATAGATCCAACGGCTTGCGGCAGCACGGGTATGCGGTCGGGTATAGATTCCTGAGAACGCAAAAGACCAGACCGCTGTTGCCAGAACGATGATCACGGTTAGAAGGATACCTGTAAAACGAATCCATTTAGACTTGACCTTCAGATGCTTAAATGTAAAGACCTTGCGCCTTTGCCACAGCATTACCAAACCCCAGCCGGCAATCAGTGCCAGTGCTGGATAGATCAGCATCTGGTAGCGCATTGACCTGACCCAGGAAATGGATTGCCAGAAAAAATATAAACCGGTGAAAGCCCACAGGGGCAGGTGGATTCGCCAGTCCTTTTTCCGCAGGATCTGCCATCCCATGCCAAGATAAGAAAACCCGGCAAAAAGCCCCAGGGGCAGACCTAAACCCCATCGGGCAAGATTTTCGCCCGAAAAGGTTATCGGCCGCCGTGCCCACTGGAGCGCAGGTGGAAAATCCACATCACCGGATGCCTGTACGCGCAGGTTTTGTAAGCTTGACCACCATTCAGAACTGATCCCAAAATTGAAAAAGCCAGGACCTTTGAAGGCGTAAGGCTGCCCAATCCTGAAGGTGATAAAACTCAGGATGCCTGCTACGATCAAATTACGCAAGATCGGCAGGAGCGCATCCTGGCGATCATCCGGATCAAGTGCCAGGTAGCGCATCAGTTCCACCAATGGCAAGATCAGCGCCAACACCACCGCATTAATTTTTGAGGCTGTTGCTGCCCCCAGGAAGATGCCAAAAAGGGTGTAAGGAGCCAACTCACGCAACCGCCGTAAAACCCCTTCTAGATCAAAACCGTTTTGTTTCTCATGGCTCGATTCGGCAGGTGGGCTGCTTTGATTGTTCAATTTGTCCTGATCATCTTCACCTGATGCTTTTGATTCGGCTTTTTTCAGCACCCAAACGGCAGCATAGACCGCCGCAAACGCAAAAGTATTGGTGAAGGTATCTACCGTCATGTAATGGGAAAGCTGGATCGGCAGGACAGCCAGGGCATAGAACAAAGCCCCTAATAAGCCCACCCAGCGGCTATAAAGCTTTTTCCCGATGGCAAAAACCAGCAAAATGGTGATTAGGTCAAAACAGGCTGACGCATACCGCCCAAGGATCGTGATAGCATGGTAGTCGGTCTGACCTAATGCATCCCCCAAGTAACGGATGATAAAGATGGGCAAGGTGCCGTAAACAAAAAACGAGTATCCGCGGTTTCCCGGGTTCAGGCTGGATGCGGCTGTATCGAAATACTCAGAGATGCCCTTCACCGGCGCAATGGCGACCTGTACCAGGCTGAGAAATCGTTCATCCGGGTGCATATGCTGATCTTCATCCCAATTGACACCTCTAAAACGCAGAAAAGCGCCAGCGGACAGGGCAAGGATCAAGCCAAATATCAGGACCGCGTTGATCCAGACTGTCTTTTTTTGACCTGCAGAGGGTTTTAGTGATCTATCGGACATCAGTCAATCACCCCCGTGATGGGCGGCACAAAGAAGATCATAAAATCTTTGTTCTCTACATCAGAATCATACCGCCACAAAACGCCATTCTGATAGGTTGATTGAAGCAAATCCTGGCTTTCCGTATCGATCGTGCTCAGGAAGAACATTTTTGAGCGGGGATCGGGGACTGTGTCGGGAATATATTCGGGAAAGATGGCAAAATCCATCCCTGGATAGCCCGCGTTGATCGCCACCAGCCTTGAATCGACCCAGTGGGGATAACCCACCACATAGGTGGTCTCAGGACTGCCCAGTGAATCAATGAACAGGGCAGCCACCTTGCCAATTTCAGACGTGTTCCAGCTTGAAGCCTGGTAGATGGTCGCCCACTGGTTGAAAACCAGGTTGAAATTTCCCAATGCTGATCCAATGACCAAAAATAAAACGACCAACACGGAAGCAATGGTTCCTGATCGGCTTGCACATTTCTGCCAGATTGACCGGGCAATTGTTTCAACGGATAATCCAATCATCAAGAAAACCGGTACGACCGCACCTGCCGTTCGATTCAGGCTGGGATTTTCCCCTGGATAGGCGATGGAAAGGATTGAAGGCATCAACAGGATGGGGATGGCGACCAGGATCAACAAATCCCGCCAATCACGTTCCCGGATATATCGAATAATCACGCTTATTATCCCGATGAAATAGAGCGCGCCGCCGACAAACTCCAAAGCCGGCCGCCCGGGAACAGAATGAGCCCAGATCACACCGTTGTCCCAGAAAAACATCACACTGGCTTTCCAGAAATTTTGGAAGAATATCACAATCGGATGACCCTGGAAGCTCACCTCCATCCCGGTCAGGCGCGAGAAAGCCCGGTAAGCAAAAAGTTCGGGATTGGCTAACCAATAACGCAGGAGCGGTAAGAAAATAAGTAGAGAAACAAAAGCGATCAAAACGAGTGAAAATACAGCGCTTAATTTGTGCTCTCGGGTTGATTGACGGAAAAAATAAATTACAGTCCCGATCACGATCAAAAAGGGCACGATCCTAAAGGGCGTATACCCATGCAATCCCAATCCCAAAAACAATCCCGTCAGGAGAATGTCGTGGATGTTCTGCCGCCTTAATCCCCGGATCAGAAAATAGAGAACCGGTGCCACAAACAAGGGATAATAAGGAATGCGCAATGCCAACCGTGTAAATAGCAATGGCCAATACGCCATGCCAGCAAACAATACTGCCGCCAATCCGACCCATTTATTTGCGAATTCCTTTCCAAACAAATAGATGAACAGGAGTGTGAGCAGATTGGCAAAAACTGCCACAACTTTCAAGTTCAGAAAGGAAACATCCAGGTTGAAAAGTG
>DAINBD010000021.1:0-19107 GCA_036733105.1 Candidatus Brevefilum sp.
GCTGCCGAACTTGATCATAGGGATTATCAAATTTCACGCGTATCGAGCGGCAAAGCAGGTCTTGAAATGCTTGATGATGTTGACCCCAGTGCAGTGGTTGTTGATGCTGCCTCTTTACGGACAAATGGGTTGAGGATCTGCCAATCATTTCGCAAGGCCGACGGCAATTTACCGATCATATTAATCGTTGACAAAGCAATTACCCTGCCGGATGTGGTGGATGCAACGCTGGTCCTGCGGCTTCCCTTTACCGTTCAAAAACTGATCAACAGACTGCATGCGTTTCGTGAAACAGACCATAAATTCTTAATCAAAGTAGGTCCGATTGAATTGAATACCAAAACCCAGCTTGTCACATGCCACGATCGACAAACCAAGCTGACGCCAAGACTGGTGGCGCTCCTTAAAATGTTGATGAAAAATAAAGGTAAAGTCATGGGGCGAAATGAGCTTTTTACAAAAATCTGGAATACAGATTACACAGGTGATACGCGAACGCTTGATGTGCACATCAGCTGGCTGAGACACGCGATTGAAGAAGATCACACGAATCCGAAATTACTTCAAACTCGGCGTGGAAAGGGTTACTTTCTCGATCTATAACCTGAGCAGGAGCATTATTTTACGAATTTTTAAACCATTCAGATCAGATCTGAATGGTTTTGTGTTTAGGCGATTGAGACATGCTTTCTTTCTGGACAATATTCCTCTGTAAAGTAAAATAAAGCCACATTAACGAATGAATTAAGGGACATGATGAACGATCAACGAACAAAGAGAATACTCATAGGCTGTGCTGTGATAATTGTTGTGAGCTGCATTTGTGTGGGATTGATCCTGGGGATTGGTGTCGGGGCGGCTGTCATTTGGCCGATCGGATCTGGAAAAACACAGGCAACGCCATCCCCGATTCAGGTGCCTGAATCTTCGATGGACCCGAAAGTAACGGACTTGCCGGATCCGGCTGCCGAATTACCGCAGGAAGTGCCGGAAAGCGTTACAGAAGAGTTGCCTGAAGATTTGGCAGATAAGCTTGCAGAAATTGAATCCCAGGTGACACAGATCAGGGGACTTAATGCAAGGGAACAGGTAGATCGAGAGCTGATCTCCCCTGATGATCTTGAACGAATTGTTGCTGAGGATTTCTTTTCTGAATACACGGACGAAGAGGCTCGCAAAGATTTATTGATCCTTTCCACATTAGGTTTGCTTCCTGATGGGTTTGACCTAATTGATTTTTATAATCGTTTGTATAGCGAGCAAATTGCAGGATTTTATGATGACGAAATTGAAAAGATCTTTGTCGTCAAAGGTTCGGATTTTACTGGAAGCGAAAAGATGACTTACGCCCATGAATTCACCCATGTCTTACAGGATCAGGTCTATGATCTTTCAGAGGGGTTGGGCTTGAATGATGAGGATTGCGAGGCGGATTCGGAACGGTGTGCCGCAATTCAGGCACTGATCGAAGGCGATGCCACAAAAACAGAGCTGCTTTGGTTTCAAGATTTTGCTTCCCAACAGGATTATCTGGACTTATTAAAATTCTACAATTCTTTTGAAACACCAGTTCTTGATTCTGCGCCGGTTTATATTTCGGCAGATTTGTACTTTCCCTATGAAAAGGGGCTCACCTTTGTTGAGTATTTGTATGAACAAGGCGGCTTTGATGCTATTGATGAAGCCTACCTGAACCCACCCGTATCAACTGAACAAATCATCCATCCTGAGCGTTATCCTGAAGATGTTCCCGTGACAGTCACACTCCCCGATCTGACTGCGACAAATGACGGATGGAAGCTTCTTGACCAGGATGTTATGGGTGAATGGTACACATACCTGATCTTGGGAAAAACACACCAATGGGGAGATCAGATTTCTGAGGAAAAGGCCTGGGATGCCGCTGAAGGATGGGGCGGGGATGCTTACGCCTTTTATTTCAACGAGGATTCCGATCAGATCATATTTATCCTTGACACGATTTGGGATACACCCAAAGATGCTGAGGAATTTGTTGAGGTTTTTTATGACTACGCAAATGAGCGATGGACATCACTTTCAATAACCCTTTCGGATGCGAGGGTCTATTATGGTGAAGATGAGTTCGCTGGTTTTTGGCGTGAAGGCAATCGTACAATTTGGGTGATTGCTCCTGATCAAGACACGCTTTCAGATGTTCTATCAGAGCTTCAATGAGCGAAGACGGGAAAATACTTCACGGAAAAGTGGATCATAAGCGAATCAAGGCGATTCTATTTGATGTGGATGGCACATTAAGTAATACGGATGACCAGATGGTCATGCGTGTAGCCCGCATGTTGGCGCCTCTTTCCTTTCTTTTCTCAGAAAAGAAACCTGATCGATTCGCGCGCTGGATTGTTATGGCGGTCGAAACACCTTCCAATTTCATTTATGGTATTGCAGACAGGTTGGGATTGGATGCACCTTTCTCGAAATTTATGGCTCAGCTTTCCGGCGGACGTTCTGCAGGGAAGTCGGGAGATAGTCATTTCTATATTGTCGCACGTGTGAAAGAAATGTTAGAAAGGTTGTCGCTGCATTATCCAATGGGCATTGTCAGCGCTAGAGATGCAGATTCGACACAGCGTTTTTTAGAGCATTTTGGACTTATCGAATTTTTCGAGGTCGTTGTGTCTGCCCAAACATGTGAACATACCAAGCCTTTTCCCGACCCCATTATCTTTGCAGCAAAACAATTAGACGTGAACCCTGAAGCTTGTTTAATGGTTGGGGACACGGTTGTCGATATCCGCGCTGGAAAATCAGCTGGCGCACAAACCGCAGCGGTGCTTTGTGGTTTTGGGACGTATCGAGAACTGAAGCGAGCAGGTGCTAATTTGATACTTTCAACAACACCGGATGTGGCGGATCTCCTATTGGATGAAACAATTCCCGACAGTGTCGGGTAGAATCAGTTGTCGTCAGGCTTGATTTTATCAATAGCAGGACGGATTTAATTTAGAAAGATGCACATTGAATATTGATTGGATATATAAAGGATCCTTGGATGAGTGAGAGAAGTGATAATCAGGAGTATATTGAAAAATACCCATGGCCGAGACGGCGTTTTATTCGTGGCTTGTTGAGATTGAGTATTAAAGTGGCTCGTCTTCTCCTGGTGAAGTGGGAGGTGGTCGGACGAGGTAACATCCCCCTGAAAGGACCGTTGTTGATCGTTGGCAATCACTTCAATTTTGTGGATACGATTGCACCCATTTATGTGACATCATGGCCTTTGGAGTTTATTGGTGATTTCGAGATGCCGAATGCACCACCTGTGATGAGAATTTTCCCAAAAGCCTGGCAAACATTGAAAATTGAGCAAGGAACCCCGAATTTTGAAGCACTTCAGGCATCAGAAGCGATTTTAGCGCAGGGGGGTGTTCTGGTTATTTATCCAGAAGGGCATGTTCATGATGGACCCTTGAATCCAGCCTTGCCCGGGGCAGCCTTTATGGCGCTTCGAACAGGAGTCCCGATCTTGCCAATGGGTACGATCAGTGATAATGATTGGAAGTTGTTTGATACGATCAAAGATGAAAAAAGGCGACTAAAAATTACCACGAGGATTGGTGAGGTTTTTGGCTCATTTGAGTGTGAAAATCCCAATCGCCCGTCTCGTCAGGAAATCAAGGATGCAGGTAACCTGATCATGCGCAAGATTGCCGCATTACTGCCCGAAGCTTACCAGGGTGAATTCGGTTAACCAAAAGACATATTACGTGCAGGTGAAAATGAAAGGGACTGCAAATTATTAAGCAGTCTCTTTTAATTTTATATGAGTCGTCGTATTCTTAAATAAGCTGTAAGAAAAACTCTTACGATAATTAGATAAACAGGGATTACAATAATTGCATTAATGTGTAAGAAAAAGGGAATTCCACATGCAGTATAAAGATTATTATGAAGTTTTAGGCGTAGGGAAAAGTGCCAAACAGGATGAGATCAAAAATGCCTATCGGAATTTGGCAAGGCAATATCATCCGGATGTGAATCCTAACGATCCCAAGGCGGAAGAAAAATTTAAAGACATCAACGAAGCCTATCAAGTGCTTTCGGATGAGGAAAAGCGCAAGAAATATGACCGCTTTGGCTCTCAATGGAAGCAATATCAGCAGGGCGGAGGTCGCGCTGAAGATTTTGACTGGTCGCAATGGACCACGCAAGGTCAACCTGGTGGAACGCAGTATCGTACGGTCTCTCCTGAGGAATTTGAGCAGATGTTCGGCGGCGGTCTTGGCGGTTTTTCCGACTTTTTTGAAACCTTATTTGGCGGCATGGGTGGCGTACGCAATTCAAGCCAAACCTCCAGGCGAACGAACCCGCAGGCTATGCGCCGAGGGCAGGATATTGAACACCCCGTCGAGATCACGTTGGAAGAAGCATTTCACGGAACAACCAGACTCTTGTCATTTGAGGGTGGTCGCAGAATTGAAGCAAGGATCCCGGCGGGCGTAAAATCTGGTTCCAAGATCCGACTTGGCGGACAGGGTGCGGGCGGGATGCAAGGTGCCGGCGATCTTTATCTCAAGATAAAGGTGCTGCCGAATTATAAATTTGAGCGCGATGGGGATGATTTACGAATCGACCAGCCTGTGGATTTATTCAGCGCGCTTTTGGGGGGCGAGGTTCGTGTGCAAACGATCGATAAAGAGGTCAATTTAACCATTCCTCCCGGCACAGATTCTGGTAAAACATTTCGTTTGAAAGGCCTGGGTATGCCAAAACTCAATAAATCCAACCAGCGCGGTGATTTATATGTTACGGTTCAGATCCAGGTGCCCAAAAACCTGACCGCTGAACAGAAGAAGCAATTTGAAGAATTGCAAAGGGATGTCAGGTCGTAGCGGCGATCGATGTTTACAGTCAGTTTGAATGGTAGGAAAGTTAACCTGAAATGACCAAGATTAAGATCTTTTCTTCTGCAAAACAATTGACACAAGCAGCAGTTACTTGTTTTGTCGAACTTGCCCAGCAGTCAATTGCTAAACAGGATGGGTTTGCGGTTGCGCTTTCAGGCGGCAGTACCCCTCGTTCTATCTATCAAGAATTAGCGAAATCCGAGCACCAAACTTTTTTGAACTGGGAGAAAATCCATCTGTTTTGGGGAGATGAGCGCCATGTACCACCAGATGACCCCGAGTCAAATTACAAAATGGTGAAAGACGCTCTCTTGAAACACATAGAAATCCCAAAAGAAAATATTCACCGTGTACCCGCTGAAAAGACGGTTCACGAGGCAGCCTACCTTTACGAAGCGGAGTTACGGCAGTTTTTTGTTGAGGACTGGCCGCGGTTTGACCTGGTGCTGCTTGGGATGGGTACTGATGGACATACAGCTTCGCTTTTTCCACGGTCTGCAGGGCTGGAGGAGGAAAAGCGATGGTTCATTGGCAACCAGGTATCAGAAATCCGAAAATGGCGGTTGACGTTAACGAAATACGCCATCAACGCCGCCCGAAATGTGATTGTCCTGGTTCAGGGAGCATCCAAGGCGAATATGCTGGCGGAGGTTTTGGCGGGGCCTTATTCCCCCGAGGAGAAACCCATCCAATTGATCTCACCTGTGAATGGTGAGATGATTTGGATGGTAGATGCAGACGCAGCCAGCAGTTTGCCTGAAAATGTGATTTCATATTTTTCGGGTTCATAAATTCTGATAGGATAAAATGTCCCTTCCCATATCAACTCTAAAACAGTTTCCATTGCTCCAGGTGTTTTCTGATAGGGACCTCACCGTATTCAGCAGGTAATCATTGAGGTTGATCTGACAAAAGATGAAATTCTATTCCTGGAAGGTGACAACACCAATTTGCTTTACTTTATATTGACCGGCTGGTTGAAAGCAGAAAAGGTTTCACCTGAGGGGTGGCAGCAGACCTTGCGCCTCATGGGTCCGGGTGAAGTTGTTAATGAACTTTCTGTCTTTTCGAACGAGGATAATGCTGTAAGAGTGATTGCAATGGAGACATCCAAGGTTTTTTATATCCCCCAATCTGAAGTGGATTCCTTCACCCCGCAGCAGCAAAAAACAAATGCTCTCCTGTTGTTCGTCAATGCTTTTTTAGGGATTGTGGTGCTCTTTTTGAGCGGCTTTCGCGCAGCGATGGCATAAGAGGATAAGGCGGTTGTTTCGATGTTTGGGAATCTATTGCTCATTTGACCACCGGTAGAAATCAAAATAACAGGCAGAGTCGAAACGCTCCAATGATCTCAAGAAATAATGCGCCCCCGGTGGATCCGTGCCGAAATCTTCCGTGAAGGCAACCCAACCGCCTGCTTCAACAGCCTGGTAGATTGCATTGTCTGAATGGTAAAGGCTTTTGTCAAAGGGCAGGTAGCGGCAGCGTTGACCGGTCGTGAAAAAGAAGTATTCGCAGTTATTGGTATAAAATGCACGCTCGGGGTTGGCGTTAACAATTGCCCTGATGTCATCACCACAATCTGCATTGCGGTCCGTATATTGACGATATAACCTGGGCTGTGCTTCAAGAATGCTTGTGAATTCCTTAAAATAGGTTTGCAGCCCGACCAAACACATGAACAGGATCACAATTTTCGGGAAAAGCATGGGGCGTTTCCAATAGATGCTCAAAAGTGTGCAAATAAGGATCAGCAAGAGGATATATACGGGAATCATATACCGTGAAAGTCCACTGATGGTTTGCTCGGGAGTGAGGATGATCGTGTTCAGGATGATAGCGAGGATATAGATTGGTAGTGACACAAACAGAATGATCATCATTGTCCTGGGTTGTTTTCTTGTGGGCAGTATTTTTGGAAGGACGAGCCAGGCAATGAACAGCACCAGGATAAATCCCAGGGTTGCAAACAGGGCGTTAAATCGCTGGTGTTCCAGGTTAAAGAAGGCGTGCCATTTGAACCAGCTGGTAACTTCGCTGCCAATGATCTCCCAGTAATCCAACGAAAAACGAGCCAGGCTCTCACCCTGGGATGGGGTTGCAGAGGATGCGACAAGGTGATTCCGCACTAAGAAGGCAGCGGGTGCAAGCACGGCTGTGAACCCAAAGATAAGAACATCCCGAATCCGCTGACCGAACTTCTGTTTCTGTAATATCAACATCGTTACAGCCAATGGGGGCAGGAACACTGCGCCTGCCAGCCTGGTCGTCATCATCAAAGTGCTAAGAATACCGATCAGGAATGCTTTCCATTGGGTTGGTTTTTGGATGTATTCATAAAACGTTAGCAAAATTGCCAACAAAAGAACAATGAACAACGGCTCGCTCATCACCCAGGCAAAGATCGACATGATATTTGGCGCCATCACCAACAAAGCACTGCTCAAAAGGGCAGGGAAGACTTTTCCTGTGATCTGGTACGTGATCCAGCCTGTGAGGATGATGCTGAGGCAGAACAAAACCAGGTTGAGCGTTCGTGCTGCATTTTCTGGGGTACTTCCTAAACGGATTCCTGAGGCGATCAGGGTGGAATAAGCCGGTTCAAATCCGGTGATCGGAACGGGTTCGCCTTCAGCAATGTGGAGAACATACCCCCTGCCCATTGCCAGGTTTTCTGCGCCTTGCAGGTAGTGCACCGAATCCCCGGAGATCCCCATCCCAGGTTTGGTGAGATGCGGTTGTACAGCAGCGCCAATAATGGCTATGATGACAATCCCCACCCAAAAAGCGCACCGATTGCTGTTGAATATATTAAGAAATTTTACCGATTTCTCAACGGCAGTCTGTATGGATTTGAAGAATGGAAAACGGATCTCATTCGTTAGCGTAAACCTCGCCAATTGGTGATAGGCAAGGTAAAGGATTGCCGGCAGGAAGAACAGTAAAAACCAGAACGGTATGAAGTAAGGAAAACCAACATTGATCAAAATCATCGCCAAACCCATGACGAGTAACCAATCGATCCAGTACCTCACAACCCCCGTTCTTGGAAAGGTGATTTTTTGTTTGTTGAGAACACGTAAGATGAGCCATCCTACACAAAGAAGGATCGAAGAGAGGGTGACAAAATCGCTGATGGGGAGGAGGATGGCCAAGATGGTCCAGAATGGATCGGGCTGTCCCCATGTATTTCCTGGTAGATGGATATTGAAGGTATTGGTGAAGGCATCGGATGAGATACGCCATCCCTGGATGGATCGATGTCCTGATCTGAGTTGTTGTTCAGGGGCGATGGTCTGTTCCAGGTCATCCCACATAATCCTGATCGGTGCGGAATCATCTGTGAAAGAAAGGGTTAAGCCACCTGTTTGTGCGCGCTGGTAAGTTAATGACCCGCCTTGAGAAAGCCGAAATCCTGTTTCAGCAAAGGGTTCTACCTCTCCTTCTGAAGAAAATTGATCACGGCTGATCAAATTGTCGTCGGGTGAAAGGACGGCTTTGAGTTTGACCTCTGCATCAACCGCGCTGATCCCGAGTCGGTGGGTTGTTCGGAAGGGCACTCGTTGATAGGGGACGAGGACAAAGATCAATGCACTCAGCAACACAGAACCTGCAAGAAGATAAACCTTCCATCTTGGCTGCGTTATCCTTCGTATTAATTCAATCATCAGGTGATGGGCTAAGAGTCCCAAATTGAGGGATAGTCCACCCAGCACAATTATTTTTAACCACAAAGGAACGATAAAAAGCAGGTTGATACGCGTTGAAAAACTATAGCTCCAGAGAAAGCCAAGCACTATAGCAAGTATCTCTAACCAGATTTGTTTGTTTTTGAACATGAACTTCCTCGTTGATGGTTGATAATGATTATTGTATCTCAATCTCATTACGCAACGAACTACCTAATTCGCTTGCTTGACGGATAATAATCCTGGGTGCTATTATTTTAATATGTATTTGCGCGGTAGTAAGTGGTCGATGAATAGACGTTCAAAAAGATCAAACCCATGGTTGATCGCCATTTTGGTGGTGATCATCGGTTTTATGGTCTATTTAAACATTTATATCATCCCCACCGTCCCACCTCCCTTTGTCCCAACCCCGACCCCCACACGCAGTCCACAGTCATTTACGGAAGAGGCGGAAGTTTACATGAGCGAAGGCAGGATCGGGATGGCTAAGGAGGCTTATCAGGCTGCCATCAAGGCTGACCCGCAAGACGTGGCCAATTACCTGACTCTGGCGAAATTACAGATTTACAGCGGCGAGTATGAAGCAGCCCGGGTAAATGCAGAAAATGCATTACTGTTGAACAAGAATTTGCCATCTGCGTTTTCAATCCTGGCATGGGCAAAGGGTTTCATGGGGGAATATTTAGAGGCTGAGGCTGATCTTAAATCAGCGCTTGAGCTTGATCCCAACAATGCCCTTGCGCACGCCATTTATGCTTATGTTCTTGCCCTGCGTGTTGCGAACGACGCGGGTGAACTGGGGACCGTTGACCTGGCGATTGAAGAATCCCGCCTGGCACTTGAAGCTGATCCGCAATTAATGGAAGCACGCTGGGCACGCGGGTATGTTTTGGAGATTACCAGCAATTATGAAGAAGCTGTCCAACAGCTTAAGGCGGCGATTGACCTGAATGATAATATTGCCGAGCTTCACCTTGCCTTGGGGAGGAACTATCTGGCTGTAGAGGAATATGACCAGGCAGTTTTTGAATTCACCAAAGCCTATTCCCTGAACCCAACCGATCCGCTTCCCAACTGGTACATTTCCCGGGTATATGCTCGAATTGGTGAATTTGCCAAAGCAGTTCAGTATGCCGAACAGGCAGTGAACGATGCACCAACAGATCCTTATATGCACGGTAATATGGGCTCGATGTATTACCGGGATCTGCAATATAACCAGGCGATCAAGTATCTTGAACTTGCCGTACGCGGCGGTGCCACAGATGACGGTGAGGTGGTGGAGGGAATACCCCTGGATTATTCGATGTCCGTCATGGAATATTACAGCCGATATGGGCTTTCATTGGCGCGTGTCAATCGCTGTAATGAAGCTGTTCAGGTCGCCCAGGCGATGATCCAAACATTGCCAGATGATGAGACAGCGATCTATAATGCTGAAGAGATCATCCGTATCTGCCAGGAAGCACAGGAAAATGCCGGCACAGCCACTTCGACTGGTGAGGTGCAGGATGGTGAATCTGAGCCGACACAGTCGCCAACATTGTTGCCGACAATATCGCCTACACCTGAACCATGATCATGAGTTAACCCTCTAAACAGTGAAATTCTGATGTATTTACAAGGAAAAGATCCCACATTCCGAACGACCCGAAAGAAAGCCAACCCTTACAAGGTTATGGTTCTGCTTGTATTGATTGTTTTCTTCTTTACAATCCTTTCGGGTATTGCAAAGGGTGAGGTGCAGCCGCTTTTCATGCCGACTCCTACAGCAACACGGACAACACACTCCTTTCTTGTGGAGGGCGAGACGCATTTTGCGGCTGGCAATTTGGATGAGGCTATCGAAGCGTATCAAAAGGCAATTGAGCTGGATCCGAGTGATCCAATGCTTTACACGGAATTAGCAAGAGTTCAAACCTATTCATCAGCCCTTGTTACGACGGACGCCGAGCGGTCCCGCCGTTTAGGTGAAGCGATGGCTTCCATCGACCAGGCGAAAGAACTTGCGCCTGACAACAGTGAAGTTCTGGCAGTCCGGGCTTTTGTTTTGGATTGGAACTCAAACCCAATTTTGGTAGAAGAGGGTGAAGCTGAAGATCTGCTTAATAAGGCTGAAGCGGAAGCTGTTATGGCACTCCAGATCGATCCCAGCAATACCCTGGCATTAGCCTATTATGCTGAAGTTTTGGTGGACCAAATGAAATGGAATCAGGCGCAGCAGTACATTCAACAGGCACTTGAACGCGATGCTGACCTGATGGATGTGCATCGGATCATGGCATATACCTATGAAACCCTGGGTGAGTATAACCTGGCAATCCAGGAATATGAAAAAGCGATTGAGATCATGCCGAACTACACTTATCTCTACATCGCAGTCGGGAGGATATACCGATATCTCAGGTTATATGATCAGGCTCTTGAAAATTTTGCCATGGCGGCAAATCTGAACGAACAGCTTGGAATTGAAGACCCAATTCCCTATCTTGCCATCGCCAATACCTATTCGCAAGATGGTGAGTTCTTTGCCGCAGTGCTGAATGTTAAACAAGCCCTCTATATGACCCCGGCAAACCCGGATGTTTACGGTCAACTGGGCGTGGTTTACCATAAATCACGCAATTATGAGGGTGCCATCCCGGCTTTGGCGTGTGCGATTGATGGGTGTGATGCCCAGCAAAGCTGTGAAGTGCGCCAGTGTGATCCTGCTGTGGACCCGATGGTTGCTATAGAAGGTTTGCCGCTTTCGGGCAGTACAGTTGTTTATTACTTCACCTATGGCTCTGTCCTTTCAGGTCTCCACCGGGAAGGCGACGATAAATGTGACCGTGCGATGGAAGTGTTTGCAGAACTGCGCAGTCAATATGCAGAGGATCCTTCGGTGATGAGCATCGTTCGCGCTGGTGAGGAAATTTGCACCTATGCCGAACAGCCCGCAGATGAATCGGATGAAGCACAGGAAACACCTGGAGGGGAAACAGGCACTGAGATGCCTTAAATTTCCGTGGGGGAGAACGTAAGATTTTTGTAAGAATTCATAAATATCCCTTGACGTAGTTTTTGAAGAAAGGTATGATTTGAGTGTTAGCACTCTTATTATTAGAGTGCTAAATGATGAATAATACCTAAAAATCACTTAATTAAAATGGAGGAACGAATGACAATTTCAATTAAACCTTTGGGAAATCGACTCGTCGTAGAGCCCATTGAGGAAGAAGAAATTACTGCTGGAGGTATTGTGCTTCCTGAAACCGCCAAAGAAAAACCTCAAAAGGGCACTGTCTTAGCGGTTGGTCCCGGTGAGCGCAATGAAAAAGGTGAGTATATGCCCCTCGAAGTCAAAGAAGGCGATAAGGTCTTGTTTGCTAAATATTCAGGGACCGAAGTCAAGTATGACGGCAAAAAACTGCTGATCTTGCGCGAAAGCGATATCCTCGCAAAACTGAGCTAGTAATTGATAAAATCCAAGGAGTAATAATAAAATGGCTAAACAACTGGTATTTTCTGAAGAAGCCCGCCGAGCTTTAAAAACCGGCATCGATATTGTTGTAAAATCGGTTGCAACCACCCTCGGTCCAAAAGGACGGAACGTTGCGATTGATCGAAAATTCGGTTCTCCGACCATCACGCATGATGGTGTGACCGTTGCAAAAGAAATTGAACTTGAAGATCCCTTTGAGAACATGGGTGCCCAACTTTTGAAAGAAGCTGCGACCAAAACAAATGATATTGCCGGTGACGGCACCACAACATCGACTGTTTTGGCGCATGCGATTGTGACTGAAGGTTTGAAGAACCTGGCCGCTGGCGCTAACCCAATGCTTTTGAAGCGCGGTATTGAACAGGCTGCCAAAGCTGTTTCCGATGCCATCGCTGAACTGGCAATTGATATCACCACCAAAGATGAAATTGCAAATGTCGCCACCATCTCCGCTCAGGATCGCGAAATTGGTGAGTTGATCGCTGAGGTTATGGACAAAGTCGGTAAAGACGGCGTCATTACCGTTGAAGAATCTCGCGGACTCCAATTTGAAACCGAATATGTCGAAGGTATGCAATTTGACCGCGGTTATATCTCACCCTACTTCGTCACCGATCCAGAGAATATGGAAGCAGTGATTGAAGAGGCCAACATTCTTGTCTATGATAAGAAGGTTTCTGCAGCCAGTGATATTGTCCCCCTGCTCGAGAAACTCGTCCAGGTTGGCAAACGTGAACTGCTGATCATCGCTGAAGATGTGGATGGCGAAGCATTGGCAACCCTCGTACTGAACAAGCTGCGCGGTATGTTGAATGTTCTGGCGATCAAAGCCCCCGGATTTGGCGATCGCCGCAAAGCTATGCTGCAGGATATTGCTGTTCTGACCGGCGCAACCGTTATTTCTGAAGAAACCGGCCGCAAGCTGGAAACCGTGACCATTGAAGACCTCGGCCAGGCTGAGAAAGTTGTCAGCACCAAAGATGATACAACCGTTGTTGGCGGTAAGGGTGATCCAAAAGGGATCAAGGGTCGCATTGAGCAGATCCGTGTTGAAATTGAAAACAGCACAAGCGATTACGATCGCGAG
This sequence comes from Candidatus Brevefilum sp., assembly GCA_036733105.1. Classification (GTDB taxonomy): domain Bacteria; phylum Chloroflexota; class Anaerolineae; order Anaerolineales; family Anaerolineaceae; genus Brevifilum. The sequence goes on from DAINBD010000021.1 coordinate 13,147, forward strand.
AAACTGCAAGAACGACTTGCGAAACTCTCTGGCGGCGTTGCTATCATTCGTGTGGGTGCCGCAACTGAGACTGAGCTCAAAGAAAAGAAGCATCGTGTAGAAGATGCCCTCTCTGCAACCCGTGCAGCCGTGGAAGAAGGTATTGTCCCCGGTGGCGGCGTTGCATTGATCAATGCCATTTCTTCACTCGATGGGATCGAGATGGACAGCTCGGATGCACAAATTGGTGTTAAGATCGTGCGCAACTCTCTTGAGATCCCGATGCGGATGATTGCTGAAAACGCCGGTAAGGATGGCTCTGTGGTTGTTGAAAATGTTCGCCAGGCACAGGCAAAAGAGGATAACAAGCGCATCGGTTATGATGTTTTGACCGAAGAATATGGCGATATGGTGCACGGCGGCGTGATCGATCCCGCCAAGGTTACCCGAGGTGCTTTGGAAAATGCTGCTTCCATTGCAGCAATGATCCTCACGACAGAAGCCCTGATCACTGATATCCCCAAGGAAGAACCTCCAATGCCTCCTGGCGGCGGTGGTATGGGCATGGGCGGTTACTAAACCCAGCACATGTCAACTGAAAGGCAAAACTTCAGTTTGATGTGAAACAAAAATTTTGATTAACAGCACCGATTGTGAGAGATAAACACAATCGGTGCATTTTTTTACTCAAAAAAGCTTAACCACGGCAAGCGCTGGTATAATGAGTGCCATGTGGACACAGACAACCAGATTGAAAAAGCCGCATTTTTGGCTATTATTGTTATTCTTATTCCTCTCAGCATGTACACATGGTGGAACACCGGTAGCAGAAGAATCACCAACGGTAGAAATCATCACAATTACACCGACATTTGTAGTTCCAAGTGCAACGCCTGTACCAGCGGCTGCCATTGTGAATGGGGAACGGGTTCCCCTATCATGGCTGGATAGCGAACTTTCTCGTTATCTAACCGCACAAGAGGTTTTGGGGCAGGATGTGCGTGATCAGGATGCTGCCAGGCAGATCGTTCTTGATGATTTAATCGACCAGGTATTACTGGCACAGGCGGCACGAGACTCAGGCTTTGAGGTAACGGATGAAGAAGTGCGCACTCACCTGGACGAGCTGCGTGGTGAGGTTGATCTGGACGCCTGGATGCTGGAATGGGGTTATTCAGAGGATGAACTCTTCCAACTATTAAAATTGCAGCTATTGGGGTCATTTCAACGGGATTCGGTCCTGAAAATGGTGCCAGAGTCGATGGAACAGGTCGAATTGCGCCAGGTCTTTGCCTATACAGAAGACGGAGCCAGGCGAGCCTTGGTCAGTTTGACTTCAGGAAGAGATTTTGATGAGGTTGCCTTTGAGTATGACCCTCAAACTGGGGGCTACCTGGGGTGGGTTCCAAGAGGATACTTGTTAATTCCTGCGGTTGAAGAAGCAGCATTCAGCCTGCCTGTCGGTTCCTATTCGGATATCATTGAATCAGAGATTGGGTACCATATCTTGAAAGTCATCAGCAGAGAAGAACGGGAATTGTCTTCTGATGCCCTGATCACACTCCAGAGGCAGGCACTCCATACCTGGTTGGCTGAACAAAAGGAAAATAGTACCATTGAGGTATTGGGCAAGTAATATGAGCAATCAATCTCCTCGAAGAAACCCAAAGACCACAAACCGATATGGTCCGCAGCAACCGCCGCCGAGCATGGCAACACCGCGCCATCCAGAACCTGCCAACAAAGTTGGGTTTACGGGGATTGTTTTTATGCTGGCGATCCTTGCTGGGGTTGTGTGGCTGGCAATGGTGATTTTTGGTTGGGGACCTTACCAAAGAGACCCGGTACAAATGGCTGCTGTTCCAAGTGCGACGGTGACAGAAATGATCGTGGGTCCGCAAACCAGCACAATGACACCAACACCAATCCAGACCGAAATAGGTGCGCAAGAAACGGCGGTACTAGCGCCTGCACCAACTTATACACCCTCGTCCACACCGGAAGTCCTTCCGTTTGTTTTGGATGGTGAACCTGAACCTATTCCAAGTGCGATGATCCGTCCAAAATTGGGATGTGAATGGTTGGTGATTGCAGGGCAGGTTTGGGATTTGCAGGGTGACCCCATTGTTGGTCTGACACTTCACCTGTTTGGTGAATTGAATGGTTATACCATCGATACCTACGTTCTAACTGGCACTGATGAGGCCATTGCCTATGGTGAATCGGGGTATGAATTTGCCCTGGAAGGGATGCTGTCAACCAGCGATGGCGATTTACAAATCCAGTTGGTCGATACCAACGGCATTCCGCTCTCACTTGCTTACTCGCTGCAAACCTTCGATGATTGTCAGCGTAACTTGATCCTGGTCAATTTTAAACAAGTACGTTAAATTGCCATCAACCTGGCAGATCATGCACAGTAAAGTATGCATGACAAAATCGTGATAATTGTGTGGTCTACCTGATTAGGACAACTACAATGTAATTAAGTCAGTTATCCGTACATATCATACCTCAGGAAACGTAGAGACGCCGCGGTGGGGCGTCTCACCGCGTGAGGAGGATGGTTGAGTGCCGACCATACCGTGTGTGATTTGGATAACATGATGGTACGGATGCCACATCCCCGCTGATTGGATGTTGTGTTTCGTTTGCATGGTGGATTGAGCACCCTGACTACAAAAAATTGTTAGGTGGGTTGCTGGTACAATCTTGCCTGACCTACACGGCGTGTACTGGGTAGCAGAGATACTTGCCTATTAATGTGCAAGGAGGTAGAATTATTTCGATGAATATCGAAATAAATAAGGAGATAGATATGGACAATTCATTCGATTCCCTGTTGGCTTTTTTTAAAGCCCTGGGGGATGCTAACCGTTTGAAAATAATCGGGGTTTTGGCGCATAAGGAAGCCAGCGTGGAGGAACTTGCCACCATTCTTGAGGTGAGTCCCTCGACAACTTCACACCACCTCTCGAAACTGGCTGAGATCGGTTTGGTTTCGGCCCGAGTGGATGGTTATTACAACCTCTACCGGCTTGAAACCAACACGCTTGAGGCAATGGCACAGCGCTTCCTTGCACAGGAGACTTTACCCAATGTCGCACAGGATCTGGATCGTAAGGCTTATGACCGAAAAGTCTTAAGGGATTACTTGAATGAAGACGGATCGATTCGTCAGCTGCCAACCAACCAGCGAAAATTAGATGTTGTGTTGGCTTATATTGCCGAACACTTTGAACATGGTCAAACCTACACGGAAAAGGAAGTCAACCAGGTCATTGGTGTGTTAAATGAGGATATTTCAGGCTTACGGCGAGATTTGATCTCGTTTGGATATATGGATCGAGAACGGGATGGATCGGCTTATTGGTTAATCAATCCACCCATTTTGTAGGGGAAGTACGTGACTGCAATGTTTGTTTGACAGGATAATTTGTTTTTAATCATCACGTAGAGAGGCGCCAGCGGGGCGTCTCTATGCGTGACTTTACATATTGCAAACTGGTCAGTGGTAGAGGTAGGGCATGCATTGCGAAGCATGCATGCCTAAAATCTTGATAAGTATGATGAATTATTCGAGATAGGGCATGGGTTAACAATAAGATTTGTAGGTTAACGTCATGTAGGTTGCTCCGGAACCATGCATGACCTGCACAGCTATCCGGCTATCCGGTCAACCGGCTGAGGATGTGGATATTTTCTTGCCCTGTCAGGAGCCCGCGGAGAGGATTGGCAGGCAGAGAAAGCACTTTCCCTGGCGCAAAGAATTCAAAATTAAAACCGGTTTCATCACCTGCGTTTTTCCCGGGGATGGGCATCAGACGGGCTGTGAGCGGTTTGTTCAAGCGCAATGACAGGGCGGCGATATCCAGCAAGACAGCCTGGATCTGATCGACAGAGGCATCGCCGGGCAGGGGAACCGTATCCAATCCCGTACCGCATATGGCGGAATAGAGCAAAAGGTCCTTGATTCCAAGCACGCCTTCTGCACCCCGCATTGCCAAAACGGGATCTTCAAGAACGGGGAGCATCAGACCGTTAAAACCGGTCCGGGTGAATTTGGCCCGATCAAGGCAGCTCATCAGGAAGGTGGTTGCCGCCAGACTGCCTGAAAAACCTAATTTTTCAAGCCCCAATTGTTCCAAAGCAGCCGCAATCGAAATCTCTTGGACTGGGAAGGGCGCAAGAGAAAAATCAATCCCTTTGAATTCTACCTGGTACGTCTTCGCGAGTTGGTTTCCGAGGGATTCAATTTGGCGTGCATGGGCTTCGATGGATTGAACCAGCCGATCTTGAGCATCCTTCATAGAATTAGCTTCAGAGAATGCGTCCACTGCCAGGTCAGCAGCTTCAATTGCAAGGCCGAAAGCAGGTGCCTTTCCCTGGTGGTAAGCCGCTGGGAAGAAGGGCACCCAGGGTGGAACGTTTGCCAGGGCGGCAAACCTCAGATTAGCAAAACCACCCGCCTCAAGTGTGGCTGCCCCGCAGATCACTTCCGCACAGGCACGCACTGCAGGTAGGCAGATTTCACCGCTTTGGGTTGTGAGGTGTCCACCGAAAAACAGCTTGCTGGAATGCGCCAACATCTCTGGGATAGCGCCGTAGGAGTCAATTTGGTCGGTCAGGGCGGTTCCAAGGGAGGCATACTCAAAGCCCTCGCCATGAGCCATAATTTCAATCCTGTTCACAGCCAACCGATAATCTTCTCTTTCCAGGAAGGTAGGGAAGGGCGGTGTTGCTAAGCGGACGGATTGAACCGGGTAGCCGTCCTGGACAAAGACTTCCTTAGCCTGGCGTGCAAAAATGCCAGCTTTTTGAAGCAGGTTCTCGCTGATTGGATATCGGGGGTGAATGAAGTAGGTGATCGATCGAATGCGCATGCTAATTCCTTTTAGTTTGCCTGGCGTTGACGCAAAACTTCAGCCATCAGGATCGCCCCAGCAATAGCTGCGTTCAGGGATTCGGCTCGGCCGCGCATTGGGATGGCTACGCGGTGCGTGGCGGCTTGTTCCCCTTCTGGGCTGGCGCCAAAGGCTTCGCCGCCAATCAGAAGAGCACAGGATTGACGGAAATCTGCTTTCCATAAAGGCTGACTGCTGGCAGCTTCCGCAAGGAAGATGGGCAACCCAATCAGGAGGGATTGTATTTCTTGCCAGGTTTTTTCTAAAACGGGCAGGTAGAAATGGGCTCCCATCCCCGCACGCAGCACCTTTGGGGCAAAGGCATCAACTGTACCCGGGGTGAGATAGACGGCTTCGGCTCCGACAGCTTCAGCCGTCCGCAGCAGGGTTCCCAGGTTGCCAGGGTCCCGGACCTGGTCAGCAATCACGATGAAGGAAGGAGATTTGGGTGGTGTAAGGCTCTCTCGCCCCAAAACCGCCAGAATGCCCTGCGGCGTTTCAGTATCGCTGATCTCTTTCATCAAACCAGGTGAAATTTCACTTACAGCGATCCCTGGCTCACTTTGTATGGTATTGACCAGATCCAATCCTCGTTTGGAAAGCGTCTCATCATACAGGACAAATTGGACCGGCCAAGAGGCACGAACCGCTTCTTCCACCAGGCGAACACCTTCAATGACAAAAGCACCTTCCGATTGACGCGACCGGGCATGGTTTTGGAGCACTTTAACCAACTTGATCTTGGTATTGCTCGAAGATGTGATAACAGACGGCATAAACGATCCTTTACATTGCATCACTTTTTCTATTATTGTAACAAGATTTTGTGTACTTTCCGATTAACTGACTGTAAACAGCATCGGAATAAGGCTCAGGCGATAGATACCGTTTGGTGCTCAGTGGGTCGAAAGTAGCGCCAGGTCAGCAGGATGGAAATCACATAAAGGGTGCTGGTTGTTACGAATAGGGGTGAAAACCCGTATCTGGTCTGGACCAATCCTGAAACAAGGATACCCAGCGCCTGCCCCGTTTGCCAGCCTATTCCTCGAATGCTGGTGATAGCCGCTTGTTCGTCAGT
>DAINBD010000022.1:0-18815 GCA_036733105.1 Candidatus Brevefilum sp.
GGCAAGTACGCTCTCACTTGGTGGATGGGGCGGGCGCTTCATCGTATCAGGCGCCGGGGGTTCAATGCCCAAAGCAAGGCCGGGCAGGCCATCCGTCACCAGGTTGATCCACAGGATCTGGATCGCATTTAATGGAATGGGCAGCCCTAATAGGGGTGCCAGGAGCATGACGATGATCTCACCAATATTACTGGACATGGTGTATTTGATGAATTTACGAATGTTATCGTAAATCGTACGTCCTTCTTCCACAGCGTGCACGATCGTTGCAAAATTATCATCCAGCAGCACCATGTCAGAAGCTTCTTTACTCACATCCGTGCCGGTAATGCCCATGGCGACGCCAATGTCCGAGCGTTTCAATGCAGGGGCATCGTTGACACCATCACCCGTCATGGCAATGATCTGCCCACGTTTTTTGAAGGCTTCAACGATCTTAACTTTATGCTCCGGGCTAACCCGTGCATAAGCAGACACGTCATCCACCACATCATCAAGGTCATCGATGTCCATCTCAGCCAATTGCTGCCCGGTAATAACGAGAGTATGGTCATCGACTTCATTTTCAGCTTTCACAATACCAAGATCCCGGGCGATGTTCAAAGCTGTCAAGGGATGATCACCTGTTATCATTACGGGGCGAATGCCAGCCGTGCGGCATTCCGCAACGGCGTCCCTAACTTCAGGACGAGGTGGATCGATCATACCGGTCAAGCCAACAAAGATCAGGTCCTTTTCTAACGCTTCTTCTTTGTTGGATTCGGGCAATGTATCCAAACATTTCATTGCAACACCCAGCACCCGCATCCCTTCCTTTGCCAGGTTGTTGTTAGCTTTCTCAATGCGCTCCACCCATTCAGCATCAATTGTCTCAACTTCGCCCTCTGACCAGACTTGGTCACAGATACCCATCAAGCTGTCAACAGCACCTTTGGTAAATACGACATATTTACGATCTGGTAAGTAATCAAGCACGAACTGATAGGGCTTTTCCTGCGCCATTTCAGATTGATCCTTGATCTCATGAACGGTTGTCATCCGTTTCCGTTCAGAAGTGAAGGGGATTTCATCGATCCGGGGTAAAAGTTGATCCAACTTTTCTTTCCACAGACCCAGCCGTGCAGAGGCAACAACCATAGCGCCTTCGGTTGGATCGCCAACAGTATGATAACCTTTGCCGTCATCATCGGGTTGGAGCAAGGCATCATTTGCTAGAGCACCACCCGCCAGCAGCAATGTGATATCTTTATCAGGCTCCACAACGGCTTTCTCATCTTTTGAAAGCGTAGCACCGGAGCGTTCCATATGGGTTGCCAGGTCAAGCCTGTTACCGGCAACGTCCAGAACGGTCACCGTCATTCTGTTTTCGGTTAATGTGCCTGTCTTATCAGAACAAATCGTGGTAACCGAGCCCAGGGTTTCAACTGCCGGCAGCTTCCGGATCAGAGCATTTCGTTTGACCATCCTTTGCGCGCCAAGCGCAAGAGCGATCGTCACAGCAGCTGGTAAACCTTCAGGCACAGCAGCCACAGCCAGGCTAACTGCCGTCAGGAACATTTCCTGAACCTCACCGCCGCGCCAGACACCGACAGCAAAAACGATGGCGACAAGCACAAAGGCACCAATAGCTAACCACTTCCCCAATTCTGCCATCTTGCGCTGCAGAGGTGTTTTTTCTTCGTGAACTTGCTGAAGCATATCGGCAATATTGCCCAACTCTGTTTTCATCCCGGTGTCCACCACAACAGCAGCACCGCGACCGTAAGTAATGGCTGTGCCCATAAAGACCATATTCTTTCGATCTCCTAAGGGCAAGTTATCGCCTTCCAGATGTTTATCAGTTTTATCAACAGGAACCGATTCGCCTGTGAGTGCGGCTTCTTCCGCCCGAAGGTTCACTGATTCGATCACTCGACAGTCCGCAGGAACGCGGTCACCTGCTTCGAATAAAACCACGTCACCAGGAACAAGGCCGGCAGCCTCAACCTCCTTCACCTGCCCATCCCGACGCACCCTAACCGTCGGAACAGACAGCTTTTTCAAGGCTTCCATCGCTTTTTCAGCACGATATTCCTGGGTAAAGCCAAGAATAGCATTCAGAATCACAATGATCAGGATCATGATCGCATCGGTTGTTTCTCCGATTAAAAATGAAATAACCGCAGCGACCAACAATATGATCACCATAATTTCTGTAAACTGGCTCAACAAAACGACCCATGGACTGCGTAAACCCCTTTCTTCGAGTTCATTGGGGCCATATTTTTCCTGGCGTTTTTCAACTTCTGAGGAACTCAAACCATTGGACGAGGTCTCAAGTTCTTCAAAGATTTTTTCATTATTTTTCATATACCATGGAACCATAAATATTTCTCCTTATTCAAAACAAAAATATGAACTTCCTGCTAAGACAATAAATAATAAACGATCCATATCTAAAAGACATCATTCAGTCAATTATTTTAACCGATCTCCAATTTCTAATAATAACAAATATCTGGACTGCTTCTCCGCACCCTTCACAACCCGGTAAGAATACTCGCAATAATGAAACTAATATATCATAGGGATTTTGACAGGTTCTTACTTTGTCATCAAATGGGAGTCTGCAGTTTGCGCCGACCCTGAAGGCAGAAGGCATCGACCCAGTTTATGTACTGTTTGGTCGTCATCAAACAATGTTAATGATCTATGAACGTGCTAACAAATATATATCCGCAACCAACGCGGATCACACTCTAAACTTTACTTCATTCACCTGAAAAAAACCATAGATAATCTAAGGTTTTATCAATAATTCAAACACGTTTTTGTTCAAATTCAATCAGGTATGCCGGCTGATGATGATATCGCCAACCCCGGCTCCAACATCCTTGCCAACGATCGGGCATTTCACCTGAAATAGAAAATAAATAGGGGCAGTGACATCGGACAGTGTCTCATAGTTCCCCATTCCTTTTGCCAAAATTAGGGGGGCAGATTTGAATCTTTCCTGAAACTCAGGACTGCTTTCTGAGAGTACCACGCCCGGGAAACGCACACCTGTATCAATAATTTCTGCAACCTTATCGATATCCGCCCGGATCGCATCTTCGACGGTTGCATCATTAATCACCGGGCCACCCCGGACAGCATAGGTGACCGGTTTGGGGATCTGTTCAATGAAGAGCCGATCAAAAACCGTCTCGCCAGCGTTATCAGCAATGAACAAAACCGAATCCACGTGATCCAAACTTTCCCTCAGGGCTTGCGTTTCATCAAGCGCAGGTGCTTGCTTCAACACCCGCATCACAACACCCCAAAGGTCATAAGCGGGATTGGGTCCAAAATCCATAATATTGCCGGCGATGCTGATGCGGAGTGCCGTCAAAAATGGATCGTCAGAATCATCGATGATTTGCTGCAGGTCTGCCACCATGCCCAATGCCTTATCTGTGGCTTCTCTTTTCACAGATAAGTAGGGATCATCACTACCCACCATTTGCCGCACGAGTTCATGCACCCGGGCACCAATCTCCGGCGGCGTAGCCCCATCATGGATGTGTTTTAGTGTTTCCAAGGTTTGCTGAATAATATACCGGGTCTGCTCAGTGGTGGCACCGGTCATTCGGGTGGCTTCAATCGCTTGCCGCAAGATACAAGGGTAACAATCGTAATAAGTTTGCATGGTTTTAATACTGATCTTTCAAGATCCGGGGGTATGTTCTAATTTATTTTCAATATCCGGCATGGGGCAATGATCTCGATCATGAAAATCGATAAGATCATGCAGATCGATCAATCTCTTATACCGGTTCCAAGCGCAATACCCGGACTGCTTATGCTTCTGGACCGATATAGGTGCCGGATGGTAACACAGTATGTTTTGGAATGACAACGATGCCATCTTTCACTACGTAGGCATCGGTTTCAATTTCCGTTCCGAGCGGGAATGGTTTGATTTTTACATCCTGACCCATCCTAACGTTCTTATCCACGATCGCGCCTTCAATGTCGCAATTTTCACCGATCCCAATCGGAATACTTCCCGATTCATCGTAGTAATCTGCACCCATCAGCACAGAATCCTTGATCCGAGTTCCACTCTTGATGATGCTGCGTAAGCCAATCACGGAATGATCAACCGTTGTTTTATCAATCCGACAGCCTTCAGCGATCAGCACATTATTCAGGTGACAATCGGACAAGCATGAGCCGGGTAAAAACCGTGCATGGGTATAAACACGATGGTTAGGATCAAAGATATCAAAACTTGGTTTCCGGGTGGCAAGGTCCAGGTTGGTTTCATAAAAAGAACGAATGGTTCCGATATCACGCCAATAGCCAGAAAATTCATAACCGAAAACACGGCAATTTTCTCTGACACAGTACGGGATGATGTCATAACCAAAATCATCAAAATCTTCCCCGCCTTGCTTGAGGGATAAAATATCAACCAGCATTTGGATGTTGAAAAAGTAAATCCCCATCGATGCCAGGTAAGGCTTATCGGGGTCATCCCGGGTGATAAAATCGTCCAAGATTTGGGGGTCTTTGGGCTTTTCAGCAAAATCCCTGATCCTGCCCTGTTCATCCCGTTTCAACAAACCAAACCGTGAGGCACTTTCGCGCTCGATCGGCTGTACGGCAACCGTGATATCCGCTTTGTTCTCCCAGTGGAATTCCGCCATCTTTGTATAGTCCATGCTGTAAAGATGATCACCCGCAAGGATTAATACATAGGAAGCTCGTGAAGATTGGATCTCAAGTATTTGTTTGCGTACTGCATCAGCTGTACCCTGGTACCATTCCATCCGCTCCATGGTTTGCTCTGCAGCCCAGATTTGCACCCAACCTGTATGAAAAGAATCAAAGTTGTAGGTGCCGGTGATGTGCCTGTGCAGCGAAACGGAATTAAATTGGGTCAGGACAGCAATTTTATAGATATTTGAGTTGATGCAGTTGCTGATCGGAATATCAATTAATCGGTACTTCCCGGCAATTGGGACAGCCGGCTTTGAACGCATCATGGTCAAAGGATACAGCCGTTTTCCTGCCCCGCCACCTAATATCACTGCTAAAACTTCACTTAATTTTGGCATTTGATCTCCTTCCCAGTTTCCAACAAATAATTCCCATGTTTAGGGCTGATAAGTAATTTTAACCGATAAATAGCCTAGTGAGAGTCTCATTCAAAAGGCGATAATCTCAAACTGATTCAGCCAGATTGCTTACGATTATGAACCGTCTGCATGATCTCATCTGCGGATTTTAATGTACCCTCACTAACAGGACCGAGCATTTGCGCCAGCTCGTGGCGTCGTTCTTCATCTTCCAGTGAAATCACCTGGGTAAGCGTTCGCCCATCCACCACTTCCTTGGTGACGCTCAGATGCTGATCACCAAATCCCGCCAGTTGCGGGAGGTGGGTGATGCACATCACCTGGTGCTGACGGGATAGATTCCACAGCTTCTCCCCTACCACAAAGCCCACCCTTCCGCCAATGCCCTGATCGATCTCATCAAAGATCAGGGTAGGCACCTGGTCTGCATTGGCCAGCACATTCTTCAAAGCCAACATCATCCGGGAGGTCTCACCACCCGACGCAACTTTGACAAGCGGCTTGAATCCCTCTCCGGGGTTGGTCTCCACGGAAAATTCCACCTGGTCGTAACCATTTGCATCAAAAGCAACTCTGTCACCAGACTCTAGCGGCAGACCGGAGGCATCAGATCGAACATCCATCGAAACCTTGAAGCGTGCCTCCGCCATTTTTAAGTCATCCAATTCGACTTCAACCTGCCGGCTGAGCTGATCCGCTGCTGCACTGCGCTTCTGACTGAGATCCTGTGCTGCGTCGGCACACTTCTCAAGAAGCTCCTTCTCCTGGATTTCCAGTTCTTCAAGACGCTCCTCCAAATGGGTGATGGCGTCCAGCTCCATCCGGGCTTTTTCACCAAAGGTAAGAATTTCCTCGATCGTATTTCCGTACTTGCGTTTGAGGTTGTTGATCAGGTCAATCCGCTCTTCAATTCTGTTGAGCAGATTGGGGTTGAACTCGATTGACTCCCCATAGTCTTGCAACTCCAGCGCCAAGTCCTGTAATCCTGCCAAACTGGATTCCGTCCGTTCATAAAACGATTCGGTTGTTGAATCGATCTTTGAAAGGCTGCGGAGGGATTCCACCACTTCCCCGAGCAATTCACTAATCCCAGGCACATCCTGCGCACCTTCCTCAATCAGCATCAAAGCCGTCTGGGAAAATTTTGCCAGGCTTTCAGCGTTTGCCAGGCGAATCCGTTCCTGCTTCAAATTATCTTCCTCGTCTGGCGTCAACTTGGCAGCATCGATCTCCTGGATCTGGAAGGTGAGCATATCCGTTTTGCGGGCAGCTTCTTTCTCAGTTTGGCGTGCAGATGCCAATTCCTTCCGCACTTTGCGAAGCTGCTCATAAAATCCTCGGTACACTAACAAGGACGTTCCCACATCCGCATAGCTATCTAATAAATGCAAATGATTGCGGACGTGCAAGAGTGAAAGATGCTCAGATTGCCCATGGATATCCACAAGATATGAACCAACTTCTCGCTGCAGGGCAGCTGTGACTGTGCGCCCGTTGATCCGCGCAATGTTGCGTCCCTCAAGCCTCACCTCACGGGCAAGCGTGATGAAGTCCTCGCTGTCGTCATCCTGCAGGGATTCTGACATAAGCAGATCAAGCACTTGTAACTTGATCTCAGGTGCCAACCGAAAAGTTGCCTCGATCATCGCCAAATCATCCCCGGTACGAATCGTCGTCGTATCTGCCCGTCCACCCAGAACTGCCTCAAGCGCATCCAGGATGATGGATTTTCCCGCGCCTGTCTCACCTGTAAAGATCACCAAGCCATGATCAAAATTTAGATCTAACTGCTCAATAATCGCAAAATTCTTGATGTGTAATTCAGTTAACATGGATGATTTCTATGAGACTCCTTAAAGACGGCGCTTGCCTGAGAGGCGATAATGGGCGGATGGAACTACCAACACCAGGTAAAGCACCTGATATGCAAGGGGTAATAGACTGAAAAGGTTGAAGGATCCTGCCCCCAGACCCAATATAAAATTGATCCCGATGATCAAAATCAGGGGCAGACCGCCAAGGACAATCCCAACTCTGACAACCCTAAACAAACGATTGCTGCGCCTTTTCTTGATCACGAAACGGACGGCTTCGGCAATGGCAACGCCTGCTGCTGGTGCTAATAGAACGGTAAAGAAGCCAATTGCCCGGACGACAAAACTGCCTATAAGTGATAGGATCAGGGCGATGATGAAACCCAGAAAATAATCCAGGGGTTGGCTGGTGTCAAATACTTTTTGCTGCTTTCGAACGCAATCCGGACAGCGATAGCCGGTAGGCGTCAGAATGGCTTCTTGAGGTGTGATCGGTCTTCCGCACTTGCTGCAGCGAAGTGTAATTTTTTGGTTTTGTGAAGAAGGTTCGTTATCCATTTGTTCAGTCATTTGTTTTCATTTTAAACAGCGGGTTTTGCTCCATATAAGAAGCGAGGTTGCGATAAAAATAGCCGGGATCTTCAAACCGCACCATAATAAGAGATTTTTTGTGTGCCTGGAGTTGAACACCATCGCCACTGGCGAGATGTACAGGTTCATGCCCATCCATGCTGACCACAGCCTCGTGCTTGGTTTTTACCTTGATAAAAACCGAGGCGCCTTCTGAAAGCACAACCGCTCGATCCACCGAGAGGTGCGGTGCAATTGGCATCAGCAGGATATTCCTGATCTCAGGCGGCAAAATCGGTCCCCCAGCAGCCAACGCATACGCTGTGGATCCGGTCGGGGTTGATGCAATCAAGCCATCCGCCATGTAATGGAACAATTCTGCCCCATCCAAAAACGCTTCAATTTCGATTGGGCGAACATATTGACCGCGTGCCACCACCACATCATTGATCACATCAAAAGCACTTTGCTTCTCACCAACCCGCACACAATAGGCATTCAGCATCATCCGTTCCTCAAAGCGATAATCCCCTGTTAAGAGCTTCGGAAGGATATTGCGCCAGTTTTCGCGATTCAATTCAGCCAGAAAGCCAAAGCGACCGATATTGATCCCCAATAATGGGACATCAACCGGGGCGCACAAATGTCCGGCACGGAGGACTGTGCCGTCCCCGCCAAGGGCGATCAGCAAATCAAACGCCCTCTCCTGAACAGCCTGCCGAAGGGATTCATCATACAGAGAGCCGCTTTCCGCTTCCAATCCTTCATTTTTCATAAAATCGCTAACTTCATTCGCGATATCCAAGGCTTTATGGATATCTGGATGCGCCAGTATGGCAACTTTTTCTGGAACAGTCAGTGAATGTGTCATATCGTCTAATTATAGTCGGTTTTAGGGGGCATCTCAAATCGATGGATTTTAAAGTAAAGTCTACTCCACCCAAATCCACTCGTGGGGAGACATAGATGAAATCCCACCGATAATTTCAACCATATCCAATCCCGGGAATTCAAGATGATAGATTGCACCATCGCTCAGCAAAAATAATCCCTTTGAATCAGGCTGCCACAAGGCACCCTCAACGGGTTTATTTGTTAAGGCTTGCAATGATCGATCGTTTGGGGGTTGATACAATCGCGCACCCGTTTCCCCGTCTGTGCCATCCCCCCAGGCAATCATCCAGTTGCCCAGTGGGGACATTTGCAGATTACGCTCGCGCGGCAAATACAGCTCATCTCCATCTGAACTGAAAGCAAACACCCCGGATGAACCTTTTACGATGAACATACCGCCCGGTTCAAAAGCCAAATTCATCCAATCACCTGCCCGCACCAACCGGTATTCAGCCTGATCCGGAACTTGCAGATAGACACCTGCAGTTAACCCCGCTTCTAATGCAAGCTCTTCGTTCAGGATAAAGGTCAGCCATCCTGAAACCGGATCAAAAGCAGCCTGACGAAAACGATCTGCGAAGATCATTTTTATGTTTTGGTTTTCCACGTGGATCAAACGCAGATTCTGAGGTCCATCTGAGGTTTGGGAATAACTGATGAATTGCTGCGCGTTCAACCATCCCACAAACACCTCACCCACACTTTCACGATCAGGCAGGTAAAGTGAAATCTGGTCATCATAACCAGGCACACGCAGAACTGTCACATTTTCAGACCGTTTACCTGTTCCCAGATCATCCTCGCCAAGTTCCTGCGAAACAAGCCAGTTTCCACCTGGTGACCAAAAGGGGGTGGCATTATGCGTATAAAGACCGTTGAGCCGTTCCACCCTGTTGTTCACAGTATCAAACAGGTATAGATCGCTGGAATTGTTATCCAACGCAGCCGTAAAAGCAAGATATCGCCCTGTCGGTGACCAGGCGATTCCATCCGGTCTTGTCACCGCCGCCAGCGTCTCCGGCGCCCGTGTCCCGTTCTGATTGACCAATCGGCGTTGGAGATCAATCGAGAGCAAAGTATTGATTTTTACGATTTCTCCAAAGGTCAGGTCAACCCGGTAGAGGGCTAACTCATCCGTGTTGAGCGGTGAGCCTGCTCGTAAATAAACCTGTCTTCCATCGGGAATTTGCGCTCGCCGAAGATCGTCATAAATGGGTTTGGGGAGCTCGATATGGACCATTTCTCCCGTTGATACTTCATAGGCGTGAACGATCCCGGCTTCTTTTTCGGTGAAAGCTAACCAGGGACCTGCGCTTGATGCTTCTTTGGTGGGCTGCGGCTTGGGTGTTGAGGTCGCTTCCTGTACGGTTGCTGTCAGGTAATAAGCGATGAAGGTTTCATTCAGCTCAACGACGTTTGTCTTCTGAAATCGTGCTGCTGCTGTTTCCGTCCGAGCCAGTACCTCTGCTGATGGTGTGGCGGACCAGGAAGCCGGTGTTGGGGAGGTCAGCCGACAGGCATTCCCGATCAGCAGGACAAAACCTGCAATCAAGAAAGCGTATTTTCTTGTGGATCTTTTCTCCAACACGGATTTTTAATCCTCAAGGATCTCGAGGCTGGACATAGATGCCACCAGCGCCTTCAGCCCCAAACCCTCAAAATAAACCTCCACCGTCTCATCACCATACTCAAGACGGCTGTTCCGCACAATCCCTTCACCATAGACGGGATGAACCACGCGCATCTCGGGGAAAAACGCCTGCACACGTGCTTTAGGGGGCGGAGAGGATTTACGACTCTGGGCTGGCACATAAGTCTGGTCCCATTGATACATGCTCCGCTCATAATGATTTCGGCGTTCATAAGGGCTTTTAATATGCCCACTGATCAATTCGCGAGGTAAGGCCTCCAGAAAGCGCGACGGCTGCATGGTCTCATAACTGCCATATGGGCTGCGCCGCCTGGTCGCTCTGACCAGGTAAAGCCGGTCTTTTGCTCGCGTCAGGCCGACATAGAATAACCGCCGCTCCTCAGCCATCTCTTCGGGGTCGTCCATAGAGCGGCTGTGGGGTAAATAATATTCATCCAGCCCGATAACGAACACTTGGGTAAATTCCAATCCCTTTGCAGTGTGGAGCGTCATCATCGTTGGCGCATCGATGGTTTCAGGTAGAGTATCCTGGTCGGCAACCAGCGCCATGGCTTCGAGAAATTCGCCC
The DNA here is from genome assembly GCA_036733105.1 of Candidatus Brevefilum sp. Classification (GTDB taxonomy): domain Bacteria; phylum Chloroflexota; class Anaerolineae; order Anaerolineales; family Anaerolineaceae; genus Brevifilum. Next base: position 10,600 of record DAINBD010000022.1, read on the forward strand.
AGTCCACGATCCTCATATTCTAACAACACATTCCGAAGCTCAAGCACATTCGCCCAGCGATCGAGTAAGTCATCGCTGTCATCTTTGATGAAGGATTCATACCCCGTATCAAGGATCACCTGATCGAACAAATCACCTAAAGAAAGCTGGTCAGCATGCTCACGCCAAACGGACAGCAATTTCCCAAAGGACATCAAACGATCCGCGGACCGCCCCAATTGTGATACATAGGCAGTACCTTCTGGCGATCCCAGCAAAAGCAAGATTTTCCCGCTGCTCAATCCGGTCTGTGAAGCCAATCCCTGTAATTTTTCAAGAGTGACCGACCCAATGCCGCGCGGAGGCAGGTTTATGACCCGTGCCAGGCTGACTTCATCCTGGGGATTATAGATCAGCTTGAGGAACGCGATCACATCCTTCACTTCACGCCGACCGTAAAAGCGCTGCGCACCGACCAACCGGTAACTCATATTCGCCCGCCGGAATGCCTCCTCCAGCAGACGGGATTGCGCATTGGTGCGGTACATGATCGCAAAATCAGACTCCTTTGCCTGCCCCAGCATGACCTGCCTTCCAATAGTTTCAACCACGTAGCTTGCTTCTTCCTGATCATCATTCGCCTCATAATAATTTACAAGTGCACCTTTGCCGCGATCAGAAAACAGGGCTTTTTCCGTGCGATTTGGATTTTCATCAATCACAGCCATCGCAACGTTTAAAATCGTCTGTGTGGATCGATAATTTTGCTCAAGCAAGATCTTTTTTGCGTGTGGATACTTATGGATAAAGCGCTCAACGTTGTGGTAATCAGCCCCTCGCCATCGGTAAATCGATTGATCCTCATCACCAACGACGAAAATATTCTGATGAACTGAAGCAAGATTCTGAAGCAAATAATACTGTGCGAGATTGGTGTCCTGAAATTCGTCGACAAGGATGTGGCGAAAACGATGGGCATATTTCTCCCTCAAATCGGGGTGGTTTTCGAGCAATTTTGCGGTATACAGGAGCATATCATCAAAGTCCATGGCATTGCTCCCCACCAGGTATTTCTGATATCCATGGTAAATTTCCTTGATGACCTCATCGCGGAAGCTGAGAATGGGATAATCATCCGGACCCAGTAAATCATTTTTCGCCTTACTGATCTTATTTAACACCACATCTGGACGGTAATCCTTGTCGTTTATTCCTTTTTCTTTGATCACACGTTTGACCAAAGTCAGCTGGTCATCCGCATCAAAAATGACGTAATTCTGATTAACGGGTAGAAAATTTGCCTCCCGTCTGAGGATCCGACCACAAATTGCATGGAAGGTACCCAACCAGAGTCCATCTGTTTTTCCCCGTAATAAATGATCAACCCGGCTGCCCATTTCCCTGGCAGCCTTATTCGTAAAGGTGACTGCCATGATCTGGTAAGGAGGAACACCAAGCGCTGCGATAAGATAAGCAATCCGATAGGTCAGTACGCGCGTCTTACCTGAACCGGGACCGGCCAAAACCAGCACTGGGCCAGGAGGCGCAGCAACGGCTTGTTGCTGTTGTGGGTTAAGTTCACTCAGCAGATCAGTCATAATTCTCGATTCTACCGTTCGCCATGAGGTGCGTCAACGAAGGGAACCTAAAAATTTTGGAACTTAAATATTGAACCGAATCGTTAGCACATCCCCATCCTGGACGATGTACTTCTTCCCCTCCAAGCGGAGTTTTCCGTGCTGTCGGGCTTCCGCAAAACCGCCCAACTCGATCAAGTCCTGACAGGCAACAACTTCTGCCCTGATAAATCCCTTTTCCATATCCGAGTGGATCGCACCGGCAGCTTCCTGGGCATTTGCTCCCTGGGAGACCGTCCAGGCATGCACTTCCTTCTCTCCCGCCGTAAAAAATGAGAGCTGCCCTAAAAGATCAAAGGACAAACGGATGAAACGATTCAAGCTGGGTTCTTCAATCCCATATTCCTGCAGGAAAATTTCGGCTTCATCCGGGGGTAATTGTGCAATATCCATTTCCAGTTTACCCAGCATGCAAATCACTTTTGTGTTGGCAAAGGGCGCTTTCAATTCGATGGAGTCCTGGTCTTCTGATTGATTAATCACCACCAGCTGGGGTTTACGGCTCAATAAACCGTAGCTGGAGAGCATCTTTTCTTCGTCCTCTGTCAGAATTTCATTCCGTATGGGGATCTCATTAGACAGAAGTTGGTGCAGCTTGTTGAAAAGTTCTGATTCGCGTTCAACCAATCCTTTGTCGCGGCCCAAGCCGCCGCGCTTGAGTTCTTCATCCAAACGGGCTAATTTCCGTTCAACCAGGATGAGGTCATTGAGGATCAGCTCTGTTTCCATGTCAATAAAATCCCGTTGCGGATCCACGCTTCCGGCGGAATGGGGCACTCTGGGGTTGTTGAAGTGACGCACAACATGGATGTACGCGTCCATTTGAGAGAGCGTATTGAGAAGGGGACCTGAAATCCCTTTTTCAGATGCTTTACCTTCCAAACCGGCGATATCCGCATAAGCAACTTTTGCGTGAACAACCTTTTTAGGTACGAAGATCTTCACCAATTGGTCAATCCGTCCATCGGGGACATCAACAACAGCCGTATGCACTTCAACCCTGCCGCCGCTGATTTCCGTTGGGCGATCGCCCCGCGTTAGTGCATTGAATAGCGTTGTCTTACCGGATTGTGGTAAACCAATGATACCTAATTGCATGTCTTACTCCATCGATTGCAGCACCAAAGAAAGAGGTGCTGAATTATTTATACAGCATCCCAATCATACCCGAGAATATAGCAAAATGAACATTTTGCGGATGCGTAAAATGTGAATGTGTCAGCAACGTGATTGCAAATCGCTTTTCGCGGTTCATCTGCGCGAAATACTTTTTATGAAATTGTATTTGAGATACCGCTCATCTTTGGGAATACTCCAAACCAGATTCTGAGCATTCTTTTTCAGTTGTTGTTTCTTGTAAGGCACATATTCCCTCATCCGTCACGCCTTCGGCGTGCCACCATCCCGCCCCAAAGGGGGTTTGGATAAGGCATTAATGAGCTTCCCCTATGAGATGCTGCTTGACCTAACTCGAGGTAAAGGTTAAAATAATGATTCAAATAGCCGAAGTGGCGGAATAGGCAGACGCGCACGACTCAAAATCGTGTGCCCTCGGGCATGTGGGTTCGATTCCCACCTTCGGCACCTTAATAAACGACAAAGCTCACCACAATGCAGGTGGGCTTTTTTGTTCTACCTGCCCTGATGGTGATCCTTTAAATAGGAGAAACACAATATAAGGTATGATTAATTAATCATGGGCTCCTCACCAATAAAGATTAGTCTCTTAGGACCTGTTGAAATATCCTATCAAGGTCAACCATTGAGGTTAAAAAGACGCATTGAGCGCGCCATTCTGTACTTCCTTACCGTCGAACATCGTCCTATTAGCCGAACCACCCTTATCGACATCTTCTGGGCGAACGAAGAACATATCGACCAGCGCGGTGCACTGCGTACAGCACTTTCCCGCTTGCGGAAGCAGCTCCCTGATCCCGATTGGATAATAACTGATCTCGACCAGGTATGGCTTGGTGCAAAAAATTACCAGATCGATGTCTTTGAGTTTGAATTTAAATTTCTCAACCTGCATCACATTTTATCAACCTACCAGGATAAGAACGCTCTGCCCCAGCAGATTGTTGATCAAATTCAAGAAGCATTGGCAATGTGGCATGGAGACACCTTCATCGGCGGCGACGATCTCTCAACCTATCCCGAATTTGAACACTGGCGTCAGGGTTGGCATTGGAAATTAGGCTACTATCGCCGCGTTCTCCTCAGGAGACTTGCTGACCATTACCTTGCTGCTGGAAAACTTGAGGCAGCTCTTGAGCTGTTTATTAAGTTATCATCTATAGATTTATTAAGCACCGAGCTCCATTTGAAAATTCTTGACCTAATGCTCAGACTTGGTCACCACCAGGAAATTATTGATTATTGTGACATGCTGGAAACCATTTATGAGAGGGAGTTCAATGCCCCACTGCCAGATGTTATTCTTTCAAAATTCCAGTATGCCCAAATCCAAATAAATCAAGGCGATGATCAAAACCAAAGAAAATGGCCTTCTGCCCTTACCATGCAACTTAAATTAATAGGACGAAAAGCAGAGCTCGATGAATTACAAAACTGCTTTGCAAAAGGGGGATTGGTCACTATTCGGGGAGAGTTGGGAATTGGGAAAACACGGTTAGTTCAGGAATTGTTCCAAACGATGATGCCAACGCCATCTTTGATCGTAGCGCCCGCACTCGATATGGAAAACTCCCTCCCCTTTTCCCCTATCATCCACGCTCTTCGCAATCACATCTCTGAAGAAATCTGGCGTGATCTCGATCTCATATGGGTAAGTCAATTGAGACTTATTATGCCTGAGCTGACAGAGATTAGAACAGATATCAAAGATGCTCAATTTGCACACACTGGATCAGAAAATCAATACTTATTTGATGCTGTGCTTCACCTGCTGCGTCTGACTGCACAAAGGCATGGCAGGATGCTGTTTTTGCTGGATAATGCACATTGGGCAGACAAGCAGACAACACAATTAATTTCGTACATTGTGTCTCACAACTTTTTTAAAGAAAATGGATTATTGATCATAGCCTACCGCCCAGAAGAAAGAAGCCGAGATCTGGACATTCTATTAGGACATCTTCATCGTAATTATTCCGTCCATCAGATCACCCTCAAGGGCTTTTTGCCCAGTGAATTGGCGCTCCTCGCAAATGAGGTTGTAGGCACGCTGCCAGCACCTCCAATACTTTCTCAGCTTTACCAGGAAACAAATGGGAACCCCTTGCTTGCGCTTGAAATTATTCGTGCGATCCAGGAATTATCTGACGATAGTGAAAAGATGTCCCTTGCAAGCGGTTTACCCATACCTGAAAGCATCCGTGCGATTTTTCGAAAACGCCTGAATCGGCTCGACGATGAATCAAGACATACATTGCTATGTGCAGCAATTCTGGGGAATTCCTTTTCTCTGGATACCTTAGCCAAGATCACCCCCATGGAATCATCAACCGAGACAGGAACCATTGATAAGTTGATCCACGCTGGAATGATCCATGCACAACAAAGCAACAACCAATATCAAAAGAATCTTCAATTTACACATGAAAAGCTGCGAGAGGTGGTTCTAACGGAGGCAACACCAACCCGTGTTCAATTACTTCATCACCAGGCAGCTATCCATTTGGAATCCGAGACAGATCCTGATACAAAAGCTGCAATTATTGCCCAACACTATTTAGCAAGTGATGATCATCTGAATGCATTCCGGTGGTTATTGAAAGCAGCCAATCATTCCTGGGTTATCGGTGCAATTGAAAATGCAGTGAAAGAATTTCAACAGGCAGAAAAGCTCACTCAGACCGCCCCTGAGGGGACCATCAAGGTTCATGATATTTATCTTCTTTACAAACAATGGGGGGAATTTGCCTACCAAGCCAATCAAAGGGATTTGCTGGAACAAATTGCACTCAAATTACAATTTATCGGAGAGAAATATCAAAATCCCCTTATGATCGGCGTTTCACAAATGTCACTGGCAAACGTTTGCTTCCTACAGTTAGATTTCGAGTTGAGTCTTGATTTTATTACTAAAGCGATAATAAACCTTGAACGCACTGATGAACGGACGACCTTGATCCACGCATTTTTGCGCCAGGGTAATTATTTTTGGTGGATGAATAAATTTGATGAAACAATTGAATCTTTGCAAAAAGCCCAAGAGATCATAAATTCATTAGGTAAAGAAAAAACGCCGGAAAAGGAGGCGCTGGCTTTTTATGCAAAACTGATGACCGGTATGACTTATTATGCCAGGGGAGAAGCTGCCAGGGCACTTGAATACGCCCAAATCATTTATAGCTATGATATCCCAAGGTTAAAGCTATTTGACCAAATACATGCCTACCTCATGCTATCCCACACCTACCAATTATCAGGACAATATTCTGATGCTGAACGTTATGCATTAAAGGGAATGGAACTCACCCAGGATCTCAAGAATGAATTTATTTATGAGATTTTCCTGATCCTTTACAGCCAGGTGAAATTCATAAAAGGTGATCTGGATACAGCTTATGTCTCAGCCATCGAAGCCCAAGAATTAGGTCAAAAGAATGGAACCATGTACACGGTTGTGAACGCAAATTCATTGCTTGGTGATATTTTCCAGGCTCTTTACGATCCTGTGAGATCTTTCCAGTTTTACCGGATGGCTCAAATTCGGTCTGGATATCTATCATCCTTTCCACAGCGTTTGCAAAATGAAATCCATCTGGCATATCTACTGGCTGATCTTGGGCAGCTTTCTGAAGCAAGGGAAACCTTAGGGAATGTGATTAAAACAGCTCAAACCCATGAGATGAGTCATCTTCAGTCTTTCGCATTGTGTGTATTGGGACTTTGTGACACAATTGAGCGTGATTTCTCATCGGCAGCAAAAAACAATGATCAGGCTTGTGCTATTGCCAAGGAAAAGCATCTAAAATACGAATTAACCATTAGTAAACTCGGACAGGCATCCATCCACCTTGCCCAAAAAAGATATGCTGTCACAGATAAGATCCTCAAAGAATTTCTTGCTGAAAGCAAGGAGATTGGACATGTTTGGCTTCAGATAAATGGTTTTCGAATAATGAGTCAGATGTATCAGGCTCAAAACAGAAAAATGCCCCTTGAATACCAATCTATGCTTACAGCTTTGATTGATGAAATCCAGGAACATACGCAATCCGAGCCTCTCAAAGATCTTTTTATAAAGGCAAGGCAGGGTTGGGAATCAGGTCAGTTCACCCCCTGAATCGTGTCCACGTTTTGGTAACGGTGCTGTGCTAAACTTCTTATACTGAAGTTTACAATGCGCTTGGGCACGTGAATTAGGGGCTCATGTGCAAAAGAACCGATAATGCCAAAGGGAGATGAGGAGCAGGCACTATCGGTTCTTTTCATGCCTCTAACTTGTTTTTAAATGGACAACGGTCACACCCTCACCGCCCTCCGTTTGTTCCCCGCCCTCAAAGCTTCGAATATGTGGATTATTGTTCAAAGCCTCTCGCACAGAATCACGAAGCCGACCGGTGCCTTTACCATGAATAATGCGGACATAGGGTAACCCTGCCAGGTAAGCTTTTTCGATGTAACGATCCAACATATCCAAGCCTTCATCCACCCGCTGACCGCGCATGTCCAGCTCAATACCCGGCGAATCCTGGGTTGCGGGCAAAGTAATTCCACTTTTGGGTGCTCTGGGTTTGTTCTCTTCAGGTTTTTCAGCGGATTCTCCTTTGCGCACCACATCAGACCGCCGAGCCCGAACCCGCAATACCCCAACCTGAACTTCAAGCTCATCTTCACCGATCGCAGTTAAAACGCCATCCTGATCAATAGAGCGCAAATGGACTTTCTCGCCCAGCTTCAACGGACCTTTTGGAGGGCGAACGGGTTTGGCAGGTTCCTTGCGAAGAATTGGCTCTGCAACCTCCTCTGCCAGAGATGTGACGACCTCTTCCACTTCATCAACAACTTCAAGAGGCTGCCTTGCCTTTGCTAGCTTGCTTCGCAGCAATTCGATCTCTTCTTGCAGCGCGTTTAGCGAGGCTTCAGCCTCCTGCCGAGATCGTTCAAGCAGGGCATAGCGTTCATCTTCGATTCGATCCAATCTTTTCGCGAGCTCATCACGTAAAGCTTCAGCTTCCGACTGTGCTTCCTGCGCAGCTATTCGAGCCTGCCGCTCCATGTCACGCTGCCGATGAATCTCATCCAGCAGATCCTCAGCACGCAGATCAGTGGGATTGATCTCTGCCCGGGCAGCCTGGATGATGCTCTCTGGCAAACCTAAACGTTCGGCAATGGACAGCGCATTGGACCGACCTGGCAGCCCGATCGTCAGGTGATAGGTCGGCTTCAGGGTTTTGAGGTCAAACTCAACGCTGGCATTCCGGACACCGGGTGTATTGTGCGCATAGGCTTTCAGCTCAGGATAGTGGGTGGCGATCATGCTGGTGATCTTGCGCTCAAGCAAATGGCTCATCACAGCCCGGGCAAGGGCAGAACCTTCCTGCGGGTCTGTCCCCGCGCCCAGTTCATCCAAAAGGACAAGCGTTTCTGAATCTGTCTGGTGGAGTATACCCACAATATTGGTGACAT
>DAINBD010000023.1:0-13745 GCA_036733105.1 Candidatus Brevefilum sp.
CGTCAAACGGTTGGTCGACAGCTCCTATGGGCGAGCGATGTCTGCTGTCCGAGATGATGAAGTTGCGGCAGAAGCATTGGGCGTGAACCTGTTCAAACATAAAATGATGGCGTTTGGTGTTTCCTCCTTTTTTGTGGGTGTTGCCGGCGGATTGATGGCGAACCTGATCAGCACGATTGACCCGAAAGTGTTCTTGTTTACGTTGACTTATCAAATTGTAGGCGTTACGGTGATGGGCGGGATGGGCAGCCTGACCGGGAGTGTTATCTCAGCTTTCCTTTACACGGTATTCCTTGAGGCACTCCGACCGCTCGAATCGCAATTTTCGATAGGGACGCTCACCATTCCCGGGATACCCGGGATGCGAATGGTGATTTTCTCTGTTCTACTGCTGCTGGTAATCCTTTTCTATCGCAAAGGGTTGATGGGAAACAGAGAATTTTCTTGGGACGGCGTTTTTCGAATATTCAGGCGGTTGAATCCCAAAAAGAACCAGGACAACATGGGAGGAAAACAATCATGACCACACTGCTTGAAGTTCGAAATCTTACCAAACGTTTTGGCGGATTGACCGCTGTCAACAAGTTTTCCACCGAGCTGGCAGCCGGGGAATTGTGTGCTTTGATTGGTCCGAATGGTTCTGGAAAGACGACTATATTCAATGTGATCACGGGAATTTATGAGCCTACCGATGGGAATATTGTGTTTGATAGTGAAGATATTTCAGGGATAAGACCAGACCAGATCACAAAACGGGGGATTGCCCGTACCTTCCAAAACATCCGGCTGTTTAAAGGATTGAATGTTCTGGAGAATGTCATTATCGGGAAGCATTTGCGTCTTGAAGCGAATCCTATTTCTGCAGTCTTGCATTTACCCAACTATCAGGCGGAAGAAAAGGAAATGCGGAGCGCGGGAATGACTCTCTTAGAATCTCTTGGTTTGGACCGGTTTGCTTACGATGAGCCGACCTCTTTGCCTTATGGTTTACAGCGAAAGTTAGAAATCGCCCGTGCTCTGGCAACAGAACCACGCTTGCTGTTGCTGGACGAACCTGCGGCAGGAATGAGTCCATCAGATGCGGAAGAGTTGATGATCTTCATTCAGCACATTTTAGAGACGTTTGATTTGACGGTCTTTTTGATCGAGCACCAGATGCGAGTTGTTATGGGAATTTGCCCACGGATCATCGTCATTGATCATGGTGAGAAAATTGCTGAAGGTGATCCTGATCAAATCCAGAATGATGCGCGTGTGATTGAAGCCTACCTGGGAGTTGAGAACAATGCTTAAAATAACAAACCTTCATGTATCATATGGTGGTATTCAGGCTCTACAGGGAATCTCACTTGAAGTGCCGGAGGGGAAGATCATCACCCTGCTTGGCGCAAATGGCGCTGGAAAAAGCACGACTTTACGATCTATCATGGGTATTGTCAAACCCGATCAGGGATCAATTGAGTTTGAGGGTGAAAGCCTTTTAGGTATGAAATCATTCCAGGTGGTCAAAAAGGGGGTTGCACTTGTGCCCGAAGGACGCCGGGTTTTTGTTAATCTGACCGTCCGAGAAAACCTGGGACTGGGTGCCTACACTCGAAATGATAAAGAAGAGATCAGGGCAGATATTGAAGAAGTATATGAACTATTCCCCCGCCTGAAAGAACGCCAAACCCAAAGCGCAGGAACTCTTTCAGGAGGCGAACAACAAATGCTGGCATTAGGCCGTGCCTTGATGTCAAAGCCGCGCTTGTTGATGATCGATGAACCGTCCCTGGGTTTGGCGCCTGTCCTTTCACAGGATGTCCTGGGAAAATTAACCGAATTGAATCAAAAGCGGAATCAAACCGTCCTTTTGATCGAACAAAACGCACGTGCCGCACTCAGCATCGCGGATTATGCCTATATTCTTGAGACGGGACGCATCAAGCTCGAAGGTCCAGCAGCGGAATTGGCAAAAGATGATGCCGTCCGGAAAACCTATTTAGGCATTCATTAATCGATGGCTTTAATTCGGAAAATTATCCCTGCCGCACTTGTCTTTTGCTTAGTATTAATGACAGCCTGTGCGGCTGGAGACTCAGAACAGAAACCAACACCCACTTTAGAACCACCAATTGATCTTTCCCTCAAAGATGTTCGAGGGAATCCAGTTCATCTGCGCGATTTGCGCGGCAAGGTGGTTTTGATCAACTACTGGGCGAGCTGGTGCAGTCCATGCCGGGAAGAAATGCCCTTGTTAAATGCGTTTTACGAAGAGCATCAATCTGAGGGATTTATGGTGATTGCGATCAATGCGAGTGAAAGTCCAGAAGAAGCGGCTCGTTATATTGAAGAGCATGGCTATACATTTCCCGTTTGGTCAGATCCGCCGGGGAACAGTATGATTGAATTTGGGTTGAATGGGTTGCCTGCGTCCATGCTGCTGGATCGCGAAGGCAGGCTCAGAAAAGTATGGCTGGGTCCCCTCACCCAAGAGATGCTTGATAAAGCAGTGCTGACGTTGCTCTCTAAACAATAATGGAAAGAAGGAGATCAATCGAATAAGGATGTTTTTAATGCCTAATCGCACTATGCGCTTCGATCAGATCAGGTCAAATTCGATCCAGTTAATTTTATAGCGATTAAGATAAAAATTTTGTATAATGAATTAATCCATTTCAATTTATATGGATGATTACACATTTACCCAAAATTTTATCGTGCTTTCTGGAACGATAAACAATTATCCATCATCGCCAAAAAAAAGAGATTTTTAGCTTATCAGAAGGAGCAACGTTATGCGTTCAAATTCAGCAATTATTATGCTAGGAATGATCGTGCTGCTGGTGTTGTTTCTGCCAGCCTGTGATTATCTTGGCAATCAAGATTCTGATCTTGATGTCGAGGAACGGGCACAAACGATTGTAGCCAAGACTCTGGTCAGTGAACAACAAGTGCAGACCATTGTCGCAGCTACCGTAAATGCTTCTGGATTGCCTGTTGATGAAGACGGTGAACCAGTACCAGCAGTAACAGACCAAGACCCATCTGAAGGTTCATTGCCCACAGAAACCCCAAGCCCCGAAATAGTGATGACTGCAACCATCACCATGACTCCCACACCTGAGACGCCCACGATCAGTGTGAGCATGGACACCAATTGCCGAAAAGGTCCCGGGACTATGTATGACTACATCGGTGCACTCCTTGTCGGTGAGACGGCAGAAGTCGTGGGAGCATCAATGGATGGACAGTACTGGATCATCAAGAACCCTGATCGGGCAGGGGAATGCTGGTTGTGGGGGCGTTATGCAACCGTTACAGGACCAACAGCCGCCTTACCCAAGTACACACCGCCGCCAACCCCGACTCCAACGGTGACAGCAACACCTACCCTGACGCCTACGCCGGAATATAACTGGTCAGGTAACTGGACAACATCATTTGGCATACCAAGCATGATGCATGAAACGATTGTGTTTACACTCACACAAACCGGCTCATCAGTTACCGGCAGCTTTACCTTAGGTACTGATATTGTCACTCTGAGTGGATCGCTTTCAGCTGATAAGAGAACGTTATCAGGGACCTGGACAAGTTTACCCTCATCAGGACCTTTTGCCTTCTACCTGGTCAGCCCAAATCAGTTTACGGGGAACAAAGATAGCGGCACCTATGAATGGTGCGGTTTTCGTGCCGGTGCCGGGCTGCCTTCACCCTGCATGGGGCCGTAAGGCATTTGGGCAACCGGTGAACTGATTCACACTTGAATTGTAATAATGAGGATGGTGGTAAATGCCATCCTCTTTTGCATTCATCTTTTTACAGCAATTAATTTAATAATTTCCAGCGTGTTACAAATGTTCTTCTTTGATTGGCTTCATTTCGGCAATTTTATCCAGCAACTTTTGATGGGACTCGCGCGTGATTGGATACCAGATCAACAAGGGTAAGCTGATAATTAATATAATCGCGGGAACGGGGCCGAAGAACAGGCGAATACCGAGTAGGGCTCGTTCTGTCTGTTGGGGTTGATTGGCCACATACCCGAACAAAGACAGTGCCCAACCGCTGACCGCTATCCCCAATGCCCCCGTGAATTTTCCCAGAAAGGACCACATCCCGTAATAAACGCCCTCATGGCGTTCGCCTGTCATGACCTGGTCATATTCCACCACATCTGGCAGCATGCTCCAGGGGAAAACCCACTGCCCAGAAAAACCTAACCCAGCAACAGCTGCTGTGACATAGATTAGCGGGGTGGGTTCATTGGGATAGAAAAAAGTGGCAATCACCGCCAGGCTGGCGATGAACAACCCTAAAGCATAAGAGGGGCCTTTGTTGATCTTGTCAGCAACATAACGCCAGGGGAAAAGGAACAGACCAATACACACCAGGAGGATCAACATGATCAGCGTGAGCTGAGCTTCCATCTTCACCTGGTAAATAGTGTAATAAGAAAGTAGGGAGGTGAGCAATGTAAAGCTGAAGCTGCTGAGAAATTGTGCACCCATGAGCTGCATGAAGGGTTTGTTCTTAAACGTGATCAGAAAGGCTTTGAGGGGCGGCATGGTATTGGGAACAAAATCCGGTCGTTTACGTTCTTTAATGGTGAGGGCAGTTGTCATGATCGAGATTACCGCCACAAAGCCAAATGCACCACCCAAAGCACTCCAGCTTTGCTGCGTGGTTATTTGAAAGGTATTCTGGAAGATATCTGCCACCATTTTGGTGATGCCTGCGCCGATGATATACCCCAAAACGGTGAATACCTCACGCACGGTTGTCAGGGAAGTGCGTTCACGGTAATCCAGCGTGAGTTCTGGCGTGAGGGCGTAATATGAGATGCTCACTGCAGAGTGGAAGGTGTCAAACAAGAGAAACGTGATCAGGACTGCCAAAAAGGCTTTGATGCCTGTCAGGCCTTCGGGCAGTGAGAACATCAACCATGTGGATAAGCCTAATGGGATAGCACCGAAAAGCATCCAGGGGCGACGGCGACCCCAGCGGGAGTTGGTTTTATCTGAAAAGTAACCAAACAAGGGATCGTTGATGGCGTCCCAGGTGAGCTTACCAACCATCATGGATGTACCCGCAATTGCCGGGTCGATATGGGCAACATCTGTGTAGAAAAACAAAAGCCAGAACTGGATAGACGCAACCAGGGTCTGGATGCCCAAATCGGATATACCGTAGAGGACCTTCGTTCCATTACTTAATTTCTCTGAAGCTGGGGTGTGGTTCATTGTTTATTTTCCTTTTCCATGAATTTTTGGGCGGCGAGGAGGAATTCATCAGCACGGACAACTTTGATTTTTTGGGGGTCAAGCGTTTGGACAAATTCGTAAACATCTGCAACGGTGGTGCAATAGGCAAACAGATGGCAGGCGATAAAGCGAGGGGTTTTTCCGGGTGGTTCAATCAATTTGCGGATGCCATCCAATACCTCATCGGCATTCCATCCGATCTGGCTGACATGGGGCCAGGCATAAGATACAAAAGGGCGATTACCTGCCGTGGTCATCGGGGTATGGTTGAGATGGAAATAGCCGGCGATATACCCCAAAAAGTTTCCTCTCACCCGTGCATGATCACGGATGACCCGCCTTGGTGGGTTGCTTGTATAAGAGGTTGTTATACGTATGTCAGCTGCGTCGCATAGACGGGCGCTTTCAGCCATGTATTTTGGAAGGTTTGGCACCAGGGGTGGAATGACATAACCCGCTCCCGAGGGACCAGCCACCAACATGTCAGTATCCATGAGGTTGCGGTAAAAATATCCCAATAGGGCGGGTGCAACTTCCACAAGCAGTGGTTGAACCTCCCAGTTGAAAGGCACTTCTCCGTGCTCAGGACGGCGAAAATTGCCCACCTCGGCAGTGTTCATCAGGGTGAATTGATCACCATCCGATAAGGTGAAGGTAAGATAGACTTTATCCTCCAAAGTCACCTGCTCTTCGGTCAGGTAATGTTGATTGAAGGGCACTTTTGCTGGTAATTGGCTGTGGAAAGAATAATTATTGGCAAGGAAGGTCGGTGCAAGCCGGAGTCCGTTGGCCGATATCGCCAGCATGAAAGCAAGTTCATCATCACGGTCTGTGTGCCATCCGAAGATCGTTGGGTAAGGTTGGTGTTCAACAGCACGCTGAATGCGGTTGCCCAGACGCGTTTCAGGGGCACCTGAGCCTAAAAGCCATAACGCAAGCGAACGAACAAAACCATCCAAACGTGTATCGAACAAGAAATTTCGTATAGATAAAGGACCGGCAACAAGCAAAAGCAAGAGTTTTTGTCCCAGGGTCCGCAATCCACCTTTTTTATAGCAGGACAGGTTGAAGGTGAAGAGCCTGTTCTGGACAATGTAGTCGGTGAATTCCGCGCGTCCCCAGGCAGGTTCCATATGGGCGACCTGTCCCTGATTGCATTGCGTAAACAGCGTTTCAAATGCCCACTTATAAAGAGAGAGACGATCGGCAAATCGACCGCGCAGATCTTCGACGAGGGGTAAACCTGTTAATGCTGTCATATGCGCTAATTGATTCGGGTGGACGATCAACAAATCTTTTAAACCTGCGAACATCAATGCCAGGTTGACAGAATCGATCAGATCAGGATCCCAAAGGACCAATCCATTGAGATGGTGCTGATACTTTTTGATAGCGTCATCAAGGCTTGGCAGGCGTCTGACATCAAATCCGAATTCCTCTTTGTAATAATCCAAATTATCGAGGTCGTTGCGCTTGAGTACCTGGCGATATTTGCCAAACCAGTTTTCCTCTGTCATCTGGACGGAATTTGTCCTGCGGGTGCCCGGGTCATCATAGTTGCCGTAATCGAGAAAAAGCATTGCGCCGGAGCGATTAGCAAGGCCTTGCAAACAGTTGGCGGTCAGGCGTTCTGGGTAGTTCAAATATGAGATGTCCAGAAGATCAATACTGGAAGGAAGTTCCATTTCAGGCAGGTTCAATGTTCACACCTCTCTCCATAACTGTTTTGCATCTTGAGCCCAGGAGTCGAATTTTGCCGGGTCGGCAGGGAAATTTATATAGTGTTTTTTGATCTTTCCAGCCTGTGATGAAGCCTTCATAAAAGTTTGCAAACTCGCGGCTGAAAATCGGCCTGTGATCACACCCCACACCAGGGTCAGCGCGATTTTGATGAGTTTGTGGGTGCTGAACTGGATTTCATAATCCCGATTAAGAGTTTCAAAATCTTCACTGGTGAAGATGATCCCTTTATGAAAGAGATAGTCCACATCCTTTTGTGAGAGTTCGACGGTAGCAGGCAGTTGGGCAAAGCTACCGGCAAATTTTGCACCTTGTCCCCGATGGTAGCGAAGATTGTAATCCCAAAGGGCTTTAGAGTGGGTGCTTCCATTTTTCAGGGCTTTATCCGCCACATCAACTGCAATCGCGACGGCGGTAAACCCTGAGGTGACGCCCTCGCCAGAAAAGGGCTTGTTCTGGTTGGCAGCGTCGCCTACGATCATCAAACCATTTCCCACGAATGAAAACGGCGTGCGGGTAAAGGGGATTGCACCCTGGCGTCTGGCAACCACCACGCCGGGATCACCAAAGTAGGCTTCTCGCCATTCTTTATGCTTCTGCCATGCATATCCAAAACTGATCGGCTGACCGATGCCCAGGACGACATCATCCCCGTAACTTTTGTTCCAAAAGGCTTTATAGAACATGTAGCCATTGCTGCCGGTCGGGTAACCTTCCGGAATTTCAGAACGAAGCTCAAGGCAAACATACAGGCAGTCATCGGGTGGGACGGGGTCATTTTCGATGCCAAAGGACTCTGGCAGGCGGGTGCGCACAGCGGCTGCCAAGCCCGATGCATCTATGACCAGACTGCCACGTGCCTCGAATCTTTCCCCATCTTGTATACCCCTGATGCCAACAAGTGCGCCATCTTCGATGATCAGCTCTTCAACAGAAGCATGCTCGATGAAGGATGCCCCTGCTTTGCGTGCGTAGGCGTGCAATCTTTGGATGAAGAGAGGCATGTGCATGACATAAAAGGTGCCGCGAACAGGCACTTTTACTTGTAAATCAGGTGAATAGGTGTAACCGATATCCTCGGTATGGATCAGTTCCGGTGGCGTGGGGTGGGGGATATCAAATTCTTCGAAGCGAGTTTTCTCCATATGGAATATTTCAATGCCTGTGCCCAGCTCTTCGAGCATCCGTTTTTCCAGGACAATTACACTGTAACCTCGTTCTGCCATTTTCCATGCGAAGTAGCTTCCTGCTGTTCCCCCGCCGACCACAAGTACATCTGCAACATGCTTCATCTGCATCAAAAACCTCCATGACATCGTCAACTTGCTCCATTATATATGAAATGAAGAAAAAGGGTGTGCAGATTTGCGCGTCTCCTGCAGAATTTCCTGACTTGGGCAAATAACTGAGATTCATTTACAATTTGCTCAAATTGCTTATGCAACCTGATAATGATTCCCCAAATTTGTCTTATAATTATAGGGTGGAAAAAATTATTCAATGTGTAAAAAGATAAAAATTAGCGATTGAAAGGAAGAAATATGGGAACAAAAGCACGAGAAATTGTTGGCGTCGATGTTGATGAACTGATCAAACGATTGAATTCAGCTCTGGCGGATGAGTGGCTCGCTGTCTATCAATATTGGGTTGGATCGAAAATCATTGCGGGACCGATGGCTGATGCTGTTGAGGCAGAATTGGTGGAGCACGCTGAGGAAGAAAAAGAACACGCTGACATGCTTGCTGATCGCATTGTCAAGCTGGGCGGTACACCGCTAATTGACCCCAAGATGTGGTTTGAAGAGACAAAATGCGGTTATGAATTGCCAGATAACGAGTATGTGAAGGTTCTCCTTGAACAAAACATTGATGGCGAACGCTGCGCAATTGAAGTTTACAAGGATTTATTGGGGTTCATTCAGGGGAAGGATCCTGTCACCTATCACATCATCCGGGAGATCCTTGAGGATGAACTGGATCACGAAGACGAATTACAAAATTTGCTAGAAAACTATCAGTCTCTGTTTAAGTAAATTGTAAGACACCACTGAAAAATTTAACCACATTGAATGACAATAGGTCATGTCCTGTTTGTTTGGGCATGACCTATGATTTTAACCTGGTCTTTATCTTGAGGAATTTCCAAGGCATTCCTGCTGATCAACAGGAATGGGTGTGTGATATGATAACCCCAATTGATATGTTATCGTGTGGATTATATTATCCGATGAAAACTAAATTTTTGGATTGATTACTATGAAGGATCAAAACGTCGCCATTGTATATTTTTCTGCAACAGATGTGACCTATACCTACGCCAGGTTTATGCAACGCATTTTTTCCGAGCAGGGGTGGGAGGTTGTGCTGATAAACGTTACAACCTATGCCTCACGTCAGCAAGCTCTGCCTTTAAATGCGCATGGTAACCTGATTTTTGGATTTCCGGTCTATGGCGATTTCGCCCCCAGTGTGATCAATGAATGGCTTCCCACGCTTGCCGGCCAGGGGAATAGATGTGCCATGTTTTTCACTTATGGCGGCAGGACAACCGGCTATGCCCATTTTCACACCAAATCGCTTCTGGAGCAGTCTGGTTTCAATGTATTATTTTCAGCAGAATTTCTCGGCCGGCATGCATTTAACTTGTGCGGATTCTCGATGGTGCCGGATCGCCCAGATGAGATCGATTTTGAGGTTGCACAGGATTACGTGGATCTGGCAATTGCACGCTTTTCACAGGAGGACCCACCCGTTTTTCGTCTGCAAAAACCCTTTGGCTATGCCTCATCACTTTCACGAATTAAGAACAGAAGGGTGCGGACAACCCGGGGATTAGCGCAGCCAACCCGGGTGACTGAGGATTGCCAGATGTGCTATATTTGCGAAGATGAATGCCCAGCGCAAGCATTTGACGCAGACACTGGGCTGTCGGATATTGAGCGTTGTATCGAGTGCATGCGCTGTGTGTATGTTTGCCCTGACGAAGTCATCCATTGTAATCAGCGGATGAAAGCTGATTTTCCCGCTTTTTTGGACTATTTTCACCTCAATCAGGACATGATGAATGTAAAAAAGAGCAAGATCATCACGGAGTCGTGGCAGGCAGCAGCTTGATAGCGTTGTTTATTTTCACAATTTCCTACTGATATTTGCGCTTTGATTTGATCATGCCAAAGGCGCTTCTTTATTGGTGCTTATTCTCCTGCTATGAATAAACCGGATGGTGTTGTTAATAAATTCGAGGGTGGATCATGAGGGATTTGGCTGGCGTTTATTTAATCTTTTCAGACATGGCTTCAAAGCCGGGGATTTTTGTCTTTCGCTCGATCCACTTAAGAACTTCACACATAGCAAATACGATGATCAAGTAAATTACGGCGATGGCGAGATAGCTGCCAATGGGATTATAGGTTATCGTAGCCGCCCGTTTTCCTCTTGCCATTAGATCCTGCACGGCAATCAAGAACACAACAGCACTGGTCTTCAAGAGTGAGATTGGTTCATTTGACCAGGCTGGAATGACAAGTCGCAGTGCCTGGGGCATGATGATGAATCGGATGGTCTGCCATCTAGTCAGGCCAATTGCCCTACCTGCTGTCATTTGCGATTCACCAATCGATTGGATTGCCCCCCGCAGGTACTCAGCCTGGTAAGCTGCACTGTTCAGTCCTAACGCTAAATAGGCGGATAGTGACTGAGAGAGGGTCAGGCCCAAGGAGGGTAAACCATAATAGATCAAAAAAAGCTGGACGAGCAGGGGCGTTCCCCTGAATAATTCAATATAGCCAATGGCTATTATCCGCAGTCCCTTAGGACCGTAGCTTCGCATCAGGGCTAAGACCAAGCCGAGGACAAAGCCCAATATTAAACCAACCGCGGTCAACTCAAGCGTGACGGCTGTGCCCTTTAGGAACTCAGGAAAGAACCGCGTTAGGATTTCCCACAATTCAGCCATCTAGTCTTCGCTTTCTTTCTTTCCGTAAAGCTCGGTGATTTTCCAAAGGAATTCGCGGGTGCGTTCGAATTTAGGGCGGTAGAAAAGTTCTTCTGGAGAGCCTTCTTCGACAATGCTGCCCTTTTCAAGGAAGATGATCCGGTCCGATACTTCACGGGCAAATCCCATTTCGTGGGTGACCACCAGCATGGTCATGCCTTCCAATGCCAGTTTGCGCATCACTTCAAGCACCTCACCGATCAATTCCGGGTCGAGGGCTGAGGTGGGCTCATCAAATAGCATGATGCGTGGATCCATGGCCAATGCCCGGGCGATCGCTACCCGCTGCTGCTGCCCGCCCGAAAGTTGACCGGGATAGTGCTGGGCTCGGTCTGCCAAGCCTACCCGGTCAAGCTCCTGGAAAGCTTTTCGTTCAGCCTGGTCATCATCAAGTTTTTTGACTTTACTCAGCCCAATTTTGACATTGTCCAGGGCGGTCAGGTGATTGAAGAGCAAAAAGTTTTGAAACACCATGCCGATGTGCTGGCGGACAAAATCTTCATCATAACCAGGGACTGTAATTTCTTCACCATCCAGCCAGATTTGGCCTGAATCAGCTTTGGTGAGCAAATTAATGCAGCGCAATAATGTGCTTTTTCCTGTGCCGCTAGGACCGATGATGACATCTGTGTCACCTTCATTTACGGTTATATCAATATCGTGAAAGACGACATTATCCCCATAGGTCTTTGTGAGATTTTTGACAATTAAAATTGGATTTGACATATTCATTTCCAGGTTTATGGATGCGCGGGGAGTCTAACCCGCTTTTCAAGGCCATCTAAAAGGCGATTGGTGAGAAAAACTAAAAGGAAGTAAATCAGTCCTGCGGTAATGAAAGCCAAAAAAGGCTGCCGAGAACTGGCGCTGATCAGTTGGGCACGCCGCAAAATTTCTGGTACACCCAATGCGTAAACCAGCGAGGAATCTTTGATGACAATTGCTGCTTCATTGGACCAAGGCGGAATCGCCAGGCGAAAGGCTTGCGGAATGATGACATAGCGGATAGCCTGCAGCTTGCTCATCCCAATGGCGCGTGCTGCTACCATCTGTCCGCCGCTAACCGATAATAAAGCACCTCGGACAATTTCCATTTGATAAGCGCTGCTGACAATGCCTAAAGAAATCGAACCAGCCCAGAAGGGCGAAAGGTTGATACTCCCTGAGACTACAAAATATAAGATAAACAGAAGTACGATTGGGGGGATGCCGCGCATCACTGAGCTGTAGATGGACATGAGGCGTTCTAGAATTTTCCCACCATAAACATACAATAATGAAAAAATAAGACCGAGAATTAAACCCAAAGGCAGTGAGATAAGGGAGACTGCCACAGTGTAGGCTGTCCCAGAAGCAATGTATTGTATGAATCGACTTACATTCATGAGCAACCAGCTCCTCATCTGAAATGTTTTTTCCCCAATGTTGAAAGCGGTTTTGGGAGGAAAGTGTGACTTTTTACACTTTCCTCCCAGATATCTTTACAAAATACTATTCGCTGAAATATTTCACAGCGAGGGCGTCAATAAAGCCTTCTTCTTGCAGCTCTGCAATGATCCGATTGACTTCATCCTGTAAGTCACCAGCACCTTCAGGTAGGACAATATTGATGGGTCCGGTTGAAAGCACCCCAGTATAAATGATCTTGAGATTTTCATATTGGTCGACAATCGCCTGGGCAGGCACGTCATCCGCCATCAAGATTTCAATCCGACCTGCTTGTAAGTCCAATGCCGCCTGGTCGACTCTCTCATAACGGGAAAGATTTTCCTCACTCAGTAAACCAGTATCCACCAGTTCCCCTGTCAGCCAATCATCCTGGACGGTTCCCGATTGAACGCCAACTTTAAAATTAGCCGCATCTTCAGGCGCAATGAATTCACCTGAAAAGTCATTGGTCACAATGAAGGCATCCTGAGATGTATAATACTCGTCGGAAAAATCAACTTCTTTATCCCGTTCTTCAGAATAATTGAAACAGGCAATCGACATGTCGATTTTCCCTTCCTGAACAGCAGCTATTAAGCTGTCAAAAGGCATGTCCTGCCATTCGAGCTCGACATCCATCCGTTTTGCGATTTCTTCCATGAGCTCAACATCAAACCCTTTCATGTTGCCGGCTTCATCAACATATTCATAGGGCGGATAGTCGGCTGAGGTTCCAACGACGACCTTGTTGGCTGTTTGAATCTTATCGAGAAACGATGCTTCTTCTGCCATCTGACATCCAGCAAGCATTATCAGTGTGGAGATCACAAGCAGCATTACAAAACGATATTTCATTTCTTCCTCCTTGGAGAATAAAATCTTGATCTATGAGTTTGTAGCTTTATTATAAGGTATCTCGGCTGAATTTATAAAAATTGAAAGGTATAACATAAACTGATGGTAATTTGAGCGCTATGATGTTGAAAACAAGATTTGTTCAATCATTTGGATTTCACTTATCCTTGGATCTCAGTTGATGTGACAGTGAAGTTTATGAAAAAAGCTTCATCACACTCCGCCAGGTCAGTGTGTCCTGTGCAAACAAGGTGGAAGCCAGGATATCCAGTGAAAATTTACTGATCTTATCCCCTTTCACCTTTGAACAATTATTTCCCTTGTTTACCGTTTCCGGTCTTTTATCATTTCGTGTTAAAATGGTCACACTGATTTCATCATAGCAAAGGGGCAGTTATGCTCGCTCGCGTTTTCTCATGCGCCGTGATCGGTTTGGACGGCGTTGTCGTTGAAGTGGAAGTGGATACAGGAGGGGGACTCCC
>DAINBD010000023.1:13755-18416 GCA_036733105.1 Candidatus Brevefilum sp.
CGTGGGCTTGCCCGACACTGCGGTTCAGGAAAGTCGCGAACGCGTACAGTCGGCTGTCAAAAATGCCGGCTTCTTTTACCCCCGCAAGAAGGTGACGGTCAACCTCGCGCCGGCTTCGGTGCGTAAAGAGGGACCAGCCTATGACCTTCCGATCGCTGTGGGGGTATTGATCGCTACCCATCAGCTTGATCCTGAAACGATCGAAAACTCGCTCATTATTGGTGAGCTTTCATTGGACGGGGGTGTGCGGCATGTGAAAGGCGTGCTGCCCATGGCAGCTCTGGCACGCCAGGAAGGTTATAAGACGGTGATAGTCCCTGAGGTGGATGCGCCTGAAGCTGCGTTGATCCCGGATATCGAAGTGATCCCCGCGCCAACCCTGAACGCGCTCTATGATCACCTGACGGGTAAGTTGCCGTTGGCACCTGCCCAGCCGCCCGATCATAACGCTGAGGAGGCTTGGGTGGAAACGGATTTCAGCGAGATCAAGGGGCAGGAACACGTCAAACGTGCCCTGGAAGTGGCGGCAGCTGGCGGGCACAACCTGTTGATGATCGGTCCGCCCGGCGCAGGCAAGACGCTGATGGCACGTGCGCTGCCCTCGATCCTGCCGACGATGACGATTGACGAGGCGCTGGACGTGACCCGCATCTACAGCGTGGCAGACCTGCTGCCCTCGGATGTGCCCCTCATCAGGGCGCGGCCTTTCCGTGCGCCGCATCACACCATCAGCCATGCCGGGCTGGTGGGTGGGGGAAATTGGCCGCACCCGGGCGAGATCAGCCTGGCGCACCGGGGCGTGCTGTTTTTGGATGAGCTGCCCGAGTTCAGTTCAAAAGTCCTGGAGGTACTGAGGCAACCGCTGGAGGATAAGGTGGTGACGATCAGCCGCGCCCAGGGATCACTGACCTTCCCGGCAAATTTCCAGCTGGCAGCCGCGATGAACCCGTGCCCCTGCGGGTATTACGGTGACCCAACCCGACCCTGTACCTGCTCATCGACGATGGTCACTCGTTACCAGAAGCGCATCTCGGGTCCGCTGATGGACCGGATCGACATCCACATGCAGGTGCCGCGGGTGGAATATGCAAAGTTAAAGGATATGCGGCAGGGGGAAACCTCGGCGGAAGTGCGGGTTAGGGTGGAGGCGGCGCGCCAGCGCCAACGTGAACGTTTTGAAGGCACGGATATCGCCAGCAATGCCGATATGCGCCCAGCGCAGATCCGCAAATACTGTGCGCTTGATGACGCCTGCCAAAACCTGATGAAGACCGCCATGCGCCAGCTTCAGCTGACAGCTCGGGCTTATCACCGGGTGCTGAAGCTCAGCCGGACGATTGCGGATCTGGCTGGGTCGGAGGAGATCACCCAGGTGCACCTGGCGGAGGCACTGCAATACCGGCCGAAGATGGATGTAATTTAACTAATAATATGTTACCACTTGATATATATCATTTACTTGTGTATAATTTATACACACAAGATTGATATAATATAGAGGTGTAAAATGGAACGTACGCAGATCATGCTCGAGCCAGAGCAGAAAAAAATTTTAATGAAAATTGCTGACGAGGAAGACAGGTCTTTTTCAGAGCTTGTCCGTGAAATGCTTGAAGAGCAAATTGCAAAGCATCAAAAATCTAGGTTGGCTGCAGCTGCACATGCATTGCTAAGTGATTATATTGTGGATGAAGAGCTATTAGCCTTTACGGCTTTAGATGGAGAAGACTTCCATGCATAAGGGAGAGATATGGTTAATCAACTTGGACCCAACCATCGGGGCTGAAATCAAAAAATCACGCCCCGCCGTTATTTTAAATGTTGATGAGATTGGTGTACTTCCATTGCGTGTTATTGTTCCTATTACGACCTGGAAAGACCATTATTCACAAGCGCCCTGGTTGGTTCAGATTACGCCAAACAAACAAAATGGTCTTGATAAAACTTCAGCGGCAGATACATTCCAAATTCGTTCATTATCAACTGAGCGTTTCATTCGAGCCATTGGAAAAGTTGATAGTGAAACTTTTTCTGCAATTCTCGATGGTGTTAAGGTCGTTATTGGATTATAGATGGGGTTTTAAAAGAATCCACAGCATAACGTTCCAGACCATCATCTGACCACCCATTGATCCTTTATGGAACAATTACGCGCTAGCTCCATAAGACGGCGCGGGCATATCACCGGGTGCTCAAGCTCAGCCGGACGATTGCGGATCTGGCTGGGTCGGAGGCGATCACCCAGGTGCACCTGGCGGAGACGCTCCAGTACCGTCCGAAGCTGGATGTGATGTAGGACAGAAACTTTAAACAGGTTGATGTTCTCGTTGATGTATTCAGTGCGTAGCATCCTGTAAAGGCCAGCGAGACTGATGCTCCTGGGTGTAGGATTTCCCGCAGGTGTCATCATCTGTGGGCATATTCATCTTTGAACCAATATCACAGGATGCCAGTGGTAAAAGTCCCTTGCTGGTGGGGACACCAGCGAGAACAGCAGAGTTAGTAAGGACACAGGTGAGATCAACGCAGGGGATGTCTGTGTGAGCAAAGATTTGGAGGTGATCACCTAAAAGCATCATATTACACAAAAACAAAAGGACTGCCTGTTTAGGTCAGTCCTTTTCAACTTCAACTTTTGAGTTGTTTGGATTATTTTGCAAGCATTGAGCTGATGAACCAGATGGTTTTCTGGAAGTATCCACTGTGCTCTTCCATCATGGCAACAACATCAAACACGTCATCTGCATCGGCTAATTTTCGAGTTTCCTTGGCTTTTTTGTCGAGGGCTTTTAATTCATCCAAGACAATGGCGAGTGCGGCTTTGTTCTCAATTTTTTCAGATGCCAGCTCTTTTACGTCCGTGATTTTAAGATATTCTGCCATTGAAGCCGCAGGATACTTGTCGTGCATACGAAGGAGTTCTGCGACAGCATCCATGTTCTCAGTGAAAACATCATAGATCGCTTCAAGATATTCGTGTACGGCTTTAAATTGTACGCCGTAAACGTTCCAATGCAGGTTGTGAAGCTTGATGTACATTACAGCTGTATCAGCAAGATACGAGTTAAGTTTTTCGAACAGTTCTTTCTTCATGTAAATACCTCCTAGTAAAATATTTTTGATGTATTAAATAGTACCTTGCATTGAAGCAAATATCAAATTTTTCCTTGTACACCGCTTGCAAGCAAGGATGGAATATTCGATGATTGTAATGTCAGGCCCATACCTTGGGATTGGATGGATTAGGGGATAATAATTCCGCATCATAGTTTGGATGATTTTTTTTGCAACAGCTTTTATATATAGCCCTTCATATATTCGTACCCCGAATGTGTTCCACCGCCATTTTTTCTGTTCCCAGAAGTAAATCGCGAACCAGATGATGATACTCAAAGCCATTTTTTCCTAAGGTTAATACCTTTTAAGAAAAAAGCACCTTGTTCTAGCAACTTGCTACAAAAATCTGGTTGAATTTTTTTATATAAAGCGGTTATCGGTGAAACAAGGTGCAACTGGAAATCGAGTGAAAAGATCAGCCAATGTTCACTAAATAAATCAACCAATCAATTACAATTATCCTATTTTGGTCATCAAAAAAAGGTGTATCTTTCTAAAAAGACCGCATTACTTATTCAGGTTAAGAGGTTGAACATCCAGGAGAAGGATTCTATGTCTCCCGTAATCCATCATTGAACTGGAAAAGAGGTAGAATTTATATAAACTAATTTTAAAACAGTGTATAATTAGTTTTAGAATTATTATAATTTTCTCCCTATATCTATAATAGTCAAATTGGAGCAAGGATGATCCGAAAAGAACATGTATTTTTGATTTTTCTATCCTTTTTTATTATTCTTACAGCTTGCGTACCAAAGTCCACGCTTCGTATTGAAGAACATGTGATCAAGACGATGGACTGGGAAGGGGAGGAGCTCACCTTTACGCCGGTTGAAGGCAACAGGGAGGATATCCTGGCAAAACATAAGGCTGAAAGAATGAAACCAGCCCAAACATTCACGCTTCCAGTTGAGATTGGCTATCATACAATAAAAGTTACAGAGGGGTTCTCAGAGGATTTTGATGTATCAGAGAATATCACAGTGAGCCGTGCTTTTTTGGATATCTACCAGGATGATCTGCTTTTAATGACCATTGATGCCGGGGTGATCAGCCCGATCAATAATTTCAGGGGCTTATGGGCGTATGAATCTCACTGGTTCCTCGAAGTGGCGCATGTCGAAGAAAATCCAGCGGATCCCAATGCCGCCTTCATCATCTGGGGCGAGATCTTTCAAGATGGGAACTCTCTCAACGAAAAGTATGGTTACGATGAAGCCTTTAATTTCCAGATTTTGAGTGGCAAACCCTTCTTTTTTTATAACAAAGGAGGGGAGATTGGCTTTTCATATGATGGTGTGGAAACCGATTTGGATTACGCAGAGATCCCTCATTACATGTGCTGCAGCGCTTCGGCATTCAATCCATTAGCTGCTGAAAATATGGTCGCCTTTTATGCTTCCATGGGAGAGCAGGATTACTATGTGGAGATTGGGGCGTTTAAATAGGGACGAATGATCCTGGTCAGAGAGATCATGCTCAAAAACGCCCTCTATTTTTATTTATTTATAATGAAGCTCACGTGAGAAAGTTTAACAATTGGT